>JAZRLB010000010.1:0-8901 GCA_045646625.1 Candidatus Enterousia sp.
TTCGCTGGATTTATTCTGGTGATTATTGAGCGGGAGCCACCCTCTGTTCCATCCCGAACCAGACAGGGAAACCCCGTATCGCCGATGGTACTTTGGCTTAAGCCACGGAAGAGTAGGTCGTCGCCAGAATAAATCCAGTTATCGATATAGAAACCGAATTCAACCGCCCTTTCCGGGCGGTTTTTTGTTGCGGATTTATATGTATGTGCTAATGTTCCCAGTAAAGGATTTGTATATGATTATGATGCGTGAACTGATAAAAAATTGTGTGCGGGAATATTATCACGAGAATGGCACAGTTGTCCTGTGTCGTGGGGAAAAATTCTATTATTTTATTATTGAAAAACGGTTGGCCCCGGGACATACGCTTGTACGTGAACGGGGGCACCTGGATTTTATTAGTGCCCGTGATTTTTTTGAAACTGCGTGTCGCTGGATTCGTGATGAAATTGAATGGGTGGAACCCTCGCACAAATATTCATGTAAATATAATCCAAATCGGTCGCGTGGCTGTACAGATAAAAACTGTCCACGTGCACTTGGTGGCGCAGATTACAGATATATTTTTGGTCCGTCCTGTCCATTTAGAAAACTACCCCGTACACGTTAAATTACCCGCCCAATTTTGGGCGGTTTTTGTTTGCCTATAAATATACAGTTGCTTAGATAAATAAAAGTTTAGCGAGGTATTTATATTTTGAGAAATTAAGAACATTGTCATTCCGTGGCTTGACCACGGAACCTAGGTTATGCGCGCAAAGCGCGCACAAATAATAAGGATTCTATGACCTGGGTCCCGTGGTCAAGCCACGGGATGACAGAATTTTTTTGCAAAAATTCTGTTTATTTTTACCTCGCTAAACTTTTATTTATATCAATGAATGACTGTAAAAAAATCCCCCAAACGGGGGATTTTATGTTTGCAATCAAAATTATTTATCCAACGCTGCATTAATCTGGTCGGCTGGAATCGCACCTGGGAACGCTTCTTCACCGATAATCAAGAATGGTGTTCCTGTGATTTCGAAACGATTTGCCAAATCACGTACATTTGCCAATTCGATTTCAACAACTTCGCTGACCATATCTTCTTTCAGCTGTTTTGCATCCAAACCCGCTTCTTCTGCAAATTTCATCAGGTTCTTTTCAATTGCTTCAGCCAATTTTTTCTGATCCTGAATATTTTCAGATGGACGATATTCTTTGGTCATAACAATATCTGTAAATTTTGCTGCCTTGGCTGCATCCTGCATTTTTGCAGCAATCATCGCACGTGCTGGACCTTCGCTCATTACGCCGTGAATCGAGAAGTTCTTCATAACAACCTTAACATCGTCACGCGCCTTTAATACACGATCCAATTCGCCATGAACGCGACGGCAATAACCACAAGAGGCCGCAGTCCAAACATAGATTGTCTTTTTTGCTTCTGGATTACCCAAAACCGGGGCATGTTCACTCATTTCAAATGCAGATTCACGAACCAATTTGCGGATTGCTTTGTTCTTTTCTGCATTCTGTTGTGCCTGCATACCTTCGACCATTTCCTGGATAATCGCAGGATTAACAGATGTCAGATAATATGGAACATACAGACGACATACACTGCCCGCGACCATAATAATAGAAAGTACTTTGATTGCTTTTTTAGCCATAATCGCGCCCATTGCAGGTTTTTTTGCATCATGTTTCAGCATCATACCGCCAAACATGTACAAAGCGATACCTAAGGCCAGTACCAAAATTGTCCAAGTCATGATTTTCTCCTTATTCTGTTGAACGAATTTTAGCTTAGCAAATTCCTGACAAATCGCAAGAAATAAATCAAACAAATTAATCTTTTTTAAGCATACTTCGCATAGGCGGAATCGTCACCCCCTGTTGCGAACAAATATTTTCTAAAAAACGCGCCGTCACATTTGTATTTAGTGGCAACTTATATAACCTGTCTATATATGGCGCGGCACATTTATCACAAACCGCCCGCCCCGTACGTGGCGACAAATAATTCAAAGATTCCGTCACCCCGCACCCTGAACACTTTGATAAATCCAACGCATAGCCTAAATCTCGCAGCAAATTTATTTCCCAAGCCAAATATGCACCATAATCCCCGCACCCCAGTGCACCCAACAGCCCCAAAGTTTCGTCATACAGCCCCCGGTATTCTTCACGTTCCGGCAACAACGTGGACAATATCTCGAATGCAGCATTCATAGCAACCAAGGCATCTGAATTCATCATAATTGGGGCGGCCAGATTTTTTTCTGCCTCCCAATGAAACATTCCCAACTGTGAATCCAAACGCGCGTTCCAAGATACCGCCCCAACCTGCCCCACCAATGGTCGATTTTTTTTCGCAACATTTGCCCCCCGCAACATCCCAACCAGCACACCAAAATCACGCGTAAACACACGTGCAATTGCATCACGTTCATTAAAAGCACGCAAACTGATTAAAATACCTGTGGATTCCAATTTCATAATGCGATTATATACACAACAGTTCTAACAGCAAAACAAAAAACATCCCGTCCGGGATGTTTTTTCTTATCTGGTGGCCCTGGTCGGACTCGAACCGACACTCCTTGCAGAACTTGATTTTGAGTCAAGCGCGTCTACCAATTCCGCCACGGGGCCATGACGCATCGAAAACCAATTAAGCGGCTTTCTTTGCTTCAACCTTCTTTACCAAACGCGCACTGCGATTCGCCTTATGAGCAGGCTTTTTTGCAGGTGCCGCAGGTTTTCCGTTTTTCTTTTCAATGGCTTTTTTAATTGCAGCCATATCTTCTGTCAAACGTGATACAGGTTTCGCCATTACATACGCATCCAAACCGCCGTGTTTGGTCAATGTACGCAGACCCGCGGTTGAAATACGCAATGAAAAATCGCGTCCCAAAATATCACTGTGGAACTTTAAAACTTGCAGATTCGGCAAGAATGTACGTTTTGTACGACGATGCGAGTGGGAAACATTCATCCCAACTTCTGTCTTCTTACCTGTAACTTTACATACACGTGGCATAATACTCTACCTTTTAATTTATAGCGAACCCAAATTTATAATAAAAATTCAGAAAAGTCAAGTAATGTTTTCATATTTTTATTCATTTGACCTATGTCCTGCCCCTAAAAGGTCTGAAACAACCTTAACCGGGGTAAAAGTATCCAGCGGCGTTTCCACAAAAACCGTATTCCAATTTGCCATCGCGCCATTCCATAAACCTGGTCGTTCCATTGCACGCAACGGATGACCATTCTTGGATTTTTCAGAAATGAACCCAGCCGTTGGATCAACATATTTGATTAAATCAAACTTGTTCCCCATATAGTCACGCGGCAAACACACCAAATCCACAGGACTAAAGAATTCACCATTTTTCAACACACCTATATTTTCAGGCGCAATTTGCCCCGGCTCCACAATCTGCAAACTCAACGTTCCATCCGCACCGCGCACCCAGAATGGCCCACCACCCGGTTCACCAGTGTTTTTAATAATCCCACACACACGCAATGGACGGTTCAATATCGCACGCAAATCTGAATTTTTATCAACCACAATCCCCAGATTATCATTTATAAATCGAACAATTTCGTCAGCATCCACTGCACCTAAATCCAGTGCACGCATATACTCAAATATACGCGTCTGCAATTTCATAGCCAACCCCGCCAAGCGTTTTTTATGTACAACTGTGCTGACCCGCGCCTCATCTGGACAAACATTGTCAATATTTTTAATAAATATCAGGTCCGCATCAATATCATTCAGATTTTCAATCAATGCGCCATGTCCCGCCGGTCTGAACAACAAAGTTCCATCATCATTTCTGAACGGTGTATTATCCAGATTCACCGCAATTGTATCGGTGGACGACTTTTGAACAGACTTAGAAATATCATATTTGACCCCAAAATCCGATTCGAATTCTGGCACAATTTTCGCCAACACATCATCAAACCCCGCAATATGTTCTGGTGATACAGTAAAATGAATATTTACAACACCATTTGCAGTGGCATATTGTGCACCTTCAACTAAATGTTCCGCCAATGCAGTCCGATTCGCTTTTTGATATTTATGGAACTGCAACAATGCCTTAGGCATCGCACCATAATTCAACCCACGCGCCGTAATCAGACATTCTATAACATCACGCTCCGACGGATTTTCAGGTAGCACAGCCCGCAAATCATCCCAGAACGCAAATTTTTCCAAATTATCCAGTACAATTTGCGTGGTTTTATTCATTTGCCCCGATGATAAAAATTCAAACAAATCTTTGAACATACGAGTTGCAGCGCCCGACGCAGGCACAAACTTTACAAGTTTATATTCATCCCGATGTGCGTCACAATACAGTGCATATTCATCACCAAGCGTGCTGCACACCCCATCACCAATAATGGCCGGCCGCACGATATCAGAATAAGGAAATCCCGTCCTAAAATCGTCCAGTTGCTGGCGCACGTCATCTATATTTAGTCCATATTTTTGAATTTGCAGGATATCTTTTTCAGACAACACGTTCATATTCCATCCTTTATATATGGCCAGTTTAAAACAAAAAAACATAACCCGCAACCAATTTTCGGCATTCGTTCCTGTGTCTTGAAAGCAAACTTTATGGCACTATATATAGGGAAAATAAAAACACCAAGGAGTCATACAAATGAACCCAGATGATTTACAAGAATCACCACAACAGGCGGTTGAAAAATACACAACCGACTTTACGAAACTGGCATCCGACGGCAAACTGGACCCTGTTATTGGTCGCGACGAAGAAATTCGCCGCTCTATCCAGGTATTAAGTCGCCGCACCAAGAACAACCCCGTACTGATTGGCAATCCCGGCGTTGGGAAAACAGCAATTGTCGAAGGATTGGCGAATCGCATAATATCGGGCGACGTGCCAGAAAACCTGTTAAAAAAACAATTACTAAGCCTGGATATGGGCGCCCTGATGGCGGGCGCTTCATTCCGCGGTCAATTCGAAGGTCGCCTGAAAGCAATTCTGAAAGCAGTCAAAGACGCCGACGGCAAAATTATTTTGTTTATTGATGAATTGCACACATTGGTTGGTGCCGGCAAAGGCGAAGGTTCCATGGACGCAGCCAACCTGTTAAAGCCGATGTTGGCACGTGGCGAATTACATTGTCTGGGCGCAACCACATTGGATGAATATCGCCAATACATTGAAAAAGACCCTGCCCTGGCACGTCGTTTTCAACCCGTCTATGTGGACGAACCAACTGTTGATGACACAATTTCAATCCTGCGCGGTCTAAAAGAAAAATACGAAGGTCACCACGGTGTACGAATCGCAGACGCCGCATTGGTATCAGCGGTAAAATTATCGAATCGATACATCACGGACCGTTTCCTGCCGGACAAAGCAATCGACCTGATTGACGAAGCCGCCGCCCGTGTCCGTATCGAGGTTGCATCCAAACCAGACCGTCTGGACGAAGTCGACCGTCATTTAATGCAGTTAAAAATTGAACAACAGGCATTAAAGAAAGAAAAAGACGAAGAATCTAAAAAACGCCTGAAAGAATTGGAAAATATTATTGCCGGGGTCGAGACCGAATCAAAACAACTGACCACCGAATGGCAATCTGAACAGAAAAAAATGCGTGCCCTGTCCGATGCGATGGCGGCCCTGGATTCCGCCAAGGCCGAAGTTGCCACCGCTATGCGTAATGGCGACTATGAAAAAGCATCCGCCCTGCAATACGGCAAGATTCCAGAACTGGAAGAACAAATTCACAAGATGAACGAAAACGCACGTGAGTATAAAACCGTTCTTCCGGAACACATTGCCGCCGTCGTCAGCAAATGGACTGGCGTCCCGGCAGATCGTCTGAATGCCGAAGAACAGTCTAAATTATTAAATATCGAAGACGAACTGCGCAAACGTGTTGTGGGTCAAGACCACGCCCTGGGGGTAATCGCACGCGCAATCCGTCGCAGTCGCGCAGGCCTGTCCGATCCACGTCGTCCAATGGGCAGTTTTATGTTCCTGGGGCCCACCGGCGTAGGCAAGACCGAGGTCGCAAAATCCCTGGCGGAATATTTGTTTAATGATGACACCGCTATGACACGAATCGATATGAGTGAATATATGGAACCGCATTCTGTTTCCCGTCTGATTGGCAGCCCCCCAGGATACGTCGGCTATGAACAGGGTGGCGTTTTAACCGAAAGTGTTCGTCGCCGCCCATACCAGGTATTGCTGTTCGACGAAATTGAAAAGGCCAACCCGGACGTATTCAACGTATTTTTGCAAATTCTGGATGACGGGCGCCTGACCGACGGCCAGGGTCACGTGGTGAATTTCACCAACACCATTATAATAATGACCAGCAACCTGCCCGATATGGCAGCGGTCAAGGCAAATTTCCGGCCAGAATTTGTTAACAGAATTGATGAAATCGTATTCTTTAACCCACTGGGCAAGGACGTAATGGCGGGCATTGTAAAAATTCAATTACGCGGTCTGGAAAAACGCCTGGCGGAACGCCACATTGAATTAAAGATAACTGACAAGGCCATCAAATGGCTGGGCGATAATGGATACGATGCCGCATTTGGTGCCCGTCCATTAAAACGCCTGATAACATCGGCGGTCGAAGACAAAATCGCAGACCTGATTCTGACGGATTCCATCACCGAAGGCAGCACGGTGTACATTGACGTCAAGGGCAAAGACCTGACCGTTGGATAAAAAAACAGCCATAAAAAACACCACCCCGTGCATAAATTTTCCACACGGGGAATTTTTACAAAAAAATAAAAATTCATATATTGCAAAATATTTTTTTATATCATATAATTCACATAAGAAAGCAGGGGAAGAATTCATGAAAAAAATAATTTCAACAACTTTATTTGGTGCAATTTTTATGCTGCCACAAACTGTTTTTGGCGTAATATGTACTCCGGCAGTTTGTGATGGCTATAGTCCAATAATTATTACACCGGCAATGGAACTGCAAGCGGCTTGTCTCAGCTTCACAACATTTGGTGTTCAAGTTGGCGGAAAGTGCTATACCGGCACCTCTTGCACTAGCTGTGATACCGGTTATGAACTTGTAACAGTAACTGAACACTATCAACTTTGTACAAATGGCGTATCATACAATATATGCAAAAAGAAGTCTGACCCATGCGATGGCTGCAGCGGCTCAACTACAACAACTCTGCCCGCTCTTCCAAACTATCAATACACAGCAACAAAAGAATGTGTAAATAGCGAATGCATAACCACATACGTATACAGCTGCAGCCAAGCGGCATACGGCAATTACCCAGCAAACTGTACAACAGATGCAAACGGTACAGTCACCTCATGCTCTGGCTGTACAGCATGCCCAGACGCCACAAACGTATATACAAACGCAGCCCGTACGATAAGAGCCAAGGGGCAAATGGCCTTTGCATTTTCTACGACAGACACAACAGTAGACCACTGTATTTTGCCAAAAGGAACATATTATGATGCAGGTGGCACGTTTTTAATTACCGGCCAATCCGCTGGTTCATCTTTTACTTCAGTAGGCTGTCCGTATTAAAAAATCCCGCAAATGCGGGATTTTTTTTAACCTTGTATTAAACAATCTTTTACAACACTGCCATATGCAGGGTGTCCAGTACGCTGGGTCGTGGGCAATGAAAACACACTGACACAGGATTTAAAACTGTTATTAGTATTACAACGCCAACATTTTCCTAACACTTCATCAGAAACCTGGCCCAGGGTGTTTTTTTCAATACATTCTTTTTTGGTTACATCCCAAAACTGGGTTGTTGTATTACACTTTATACAAATACCTGACTTATTAACCCCCTGATTTTTCGTGGTCACACACTCGACACAATTATTAGATGCGACACTTTCATACGCGGAATTACCATCCGCCGCATCACATGGAATTACACATTCGCCATTTCTTTTAACCATTCCTTCGGCACATTTATCAGGCGATGTACAGGGCACGGACTCTTCCTCGCCGCACACATTTATCTTTTTCGTATAGTTACACGTCCCACCACCGACGGGTATCGTCACAATTTTAGATTCTTTTATCCAATTGCTTGCCTGTACATATCGGCCTGTATCCGTCACGCTTCCATTACAACACCAATAAGTCGTATCATGAACCTCTATTTTCTCGCCATGAACGCTCCACGTAGCGTCTCTGTTTTGATTCGACCGACCTGCACACGAGAACGCCTGATTGCCACAAAAAAAATACTCATCCCAACCCGTTATCTCCAAAATACAACTACTATTTGTCCCCTCTCTCACGTCATCGGCGGCAAATGCAGGAACGCTAAACAAAACCGCAAACAATGAAAATAAAAACTTTGGCATTTATTCCCCCATTCTGTCTACATAACCATACCCATTTAATTTTATGAAATTTTGAATATTTTTTCAATAGAACAGCGCACTATTCTTCTTTAAACAGACGCGCCGGATCAACGGCTTTGTCGCCACGTCGCACCTCCAGATACATTTCGGGCTTATCTGGATTCATACGACCAATTGGTTCACCCGCCAAAACTTCCTGTTCCAACATCACATCTATATTCCCCAGATTTGTCATAACCGTATTATAACCATTTTTATGCGACATAATCACAACCTTGCCAAAACCGCGGAAACTGTCGGCAAACTTTACAACACCATCTGCCGGTGCCATAACCAATGCACTGCCACGCGTACGCACGCGCCACCCATCTGAATTCAACCCCAGTGCAGTTTTTTCACCGAATTTAACAACCACACGCCCACGCACAGGCAAATTTAATTTACGCTTTGAAAAATGTGCATCACCCGACATCTTTGAACCATTGCTTTACATTCATTAGGATCTGCACAAGTC
>JAZRLB010000011.1:0-6156 GCA_045646625.1 Candidatus Enterousia sp.
GCCCAGTTCTTCGCGCGACATAGAAAACTGAATTTCACCGTTAATGTCGTAAATACGACCAAACATCAATTTGCCCAGCCAACGCAACGCCGTCACACGCCCCGCCAGACGCACAGGCGTTCCATCCGCTAATTCGCGGGCAGATTCAATTGTATGGGTGCGGTCAAATTTGTCTTTCCACACAACGCCGTCACGCGCACGAATGTTTTCTGCCTTTTGCAGACGCGCGGTTAATTCGTTTGTTGAAATTACATTGTTTGTTGTGTTTTCTGACATTTTACCTGGCCTTTTGGTTAAAAATAAAAAAACGGACGCAGAAAAGTGCGCCCGCAGTTTGTTAATCTGTTGGTCGCACCATATTAATTAAAACGTTTCAACAAGCATTTCATTTATAATGCACCCTGGGTTTTATGTTATAAAACCGCCTTACGGCGGTTTTGAATCCTTGGTGCGAGCAAAGGGGCTCGAACCCTCGACCTCAACCTTGGCAAGGTTGCGCTCTAGCCAACTGAGCTACGCTCGCATTGCGTGGTATATATTGACATATATTTTTTACAATTGCAAGTATTATTTTTATTTTTTTATTCCAGAACCTGATTCTGTAATTCTATCAGACGCCGACACCCGATTTCAGCCATTTTCATCAACTCAATCAATTGCGCTGAATCGAATGGATGTTGTTCGCCAGTTGCCTGGACTTCTATGAAACGACCATCGCCAGACATAACAAAATTAGAATCCATTTCAGCGACACAATCTTCTTCAAAATCCAAGTCCAGCACCAAATCACCGTGCCACAGACCAGCAGATACCGCCGCAACATTGTTTGATATTGGATTCTGGGTTATGCGCCCCTGGGCCAATAACCAACGCACTGCAAGTGCCAATGCAACAAAACCACCGGTTATGCTGGCACATCTGGTACCACCGTCGCCCTGGATTACATCACAATCAATCGTGATAGTATGCCGCCCCAGTTTTTCCATATCTACTACACTGCGTAGGCTGCGCCCAATCAGGCGCGAAATTTCAACCGCCCGGTTGTCACGTGTCATCGCATCGTGCGATTTACGTGTGCCGTTCGCACGCGGCAACATAGAATATTCAGCCGTTACCCAACCGCCGGTTTTATTTTGAATACGTTTCCAGGTTGGCTGCGCAAAGTCAACAGATGCCGTACACAAGACGTGAGTACCACCAATTTTAATCAAGCATGAGCCTTCGGCCCATTTATTAACCCCTGTCTCCATCGAAACCGGGCGCATTTGGTCATTTTTTCGCAGTGAAGGACGCAACATTTTACACCTTTTTTATTTGTGAGATAGTCTGTTCAGACTATACGCCCCAGACATACAGGTTGCAAGTGTTTTAGTTAAGGAAATACGCCCCAACAAATTAATTTTGTCGGTTTTATCTTTGACCTGTTATCGACTAATTATATTTTATCCTGGGGGTTATTATTCAAAAGTTGTCGCAGAGCTTCTTGGATTTCGTTATCTGTCATACCGCCAAATGGTTGCCCCCTGAAGTTTCTTGCATTGAACAAGATTTTATCCCCGTCCACATATTTTTCGACAAAAAATCCCTTTTTGTCTATATTTTTTGCAGATTGTGAATATTTGAATTTAGCAAAAACGCTGTTAAAAACATCTCGATTTACTGAAAAAATAATTATATCTGGATTCAGCAAATCAAAAAGTTTCTTGAACAAATCTGTTCGCTGAATATTATTTCGTTCAAGTTTGGATAACTTTCCCCAGGTTGGATCGGTTGCAATTGCTGAATAAATATCAATGTGTACCGCAATATTTGTTCTGTTCTTGCCTTCATAATAACTTGCATCAAATTGCTTAAGAACTTTTTCAAAATTTGCAAACCATTTATATGGATTGTACTCGAAATACGAATTAAGCGTTTTTTTTATTTCTTCAATCGCGTTATCATCCTTTAGGTCAACGATAGAGAAACGCGGTTGATCGAATTCATTAAGCGAAGGATTAATTCCAATTGTCACTATTTTTTTACTGGATTTCTCGTACTTTGTCATATTCCCAAACCACACCACAGGAATCGACGGTTTTACCACATACGGAAAATTTTGTTTATCCAGGAAATCCGATATATACTCCTTGATTACACTGTTCAATTTCTGTGTTAATGACATATGCATTGCCTCTTTGTTAAAACTCCCCCACGGGGCCATCGCTTGGTTGGCGGTTCTTATCTATTCGCTGTAATATAAAACAAAATGCCCCATTGGGGCATTTGATTTTTGTGGCGGATGGTGAGGGATTCGAACCCCCGGTGGGGTTGCCCCCACAACGGTTTTCAAGACCGCCGCATTCGACCGCTCTGCCAACCATCCTAAACTTTACTTTTTCCGCCGGTCTTTCAACCTACAGTTTTGTTCGCGGAACAAGTTTTCCTAGCTCGGCCAACGGCGCATATTGTACATTATTTTTTTCGTATTGCAAACAGAAAAATTGCTAAACCTATAAAAAACATTATTCCAGACAACAACTGCCCCATCGTCAGCCCCCAGGATGTCAAGAATCCTATCTGAGAATCTGGGGCACGAAACAACTCACATATCATACGGAACAGCGCATACCCCATACCCATTATACCCCCCAGCGCGCCAGGGCGTTCGCGTAATTTTGTGTATTTATACAGACAATACATTATAGCAAACAATAACACGCCTTCGGTCATCGCTTCGTACAAGGGACTTGGGTGACGCGGAGTTTGTATGTCACCATTAAAGACAACCGCCCACGGAACATCAGTCACGCGCCCCATAACCTCGCGATTTATAAAATTAGCAATTCGACCAAAAAATAGGCCAATAGGTGCAACCACTGCCAATAAATCTAAAATTCGCCACGCGTTAATTTTCTGTTTACGGGCAAACAAGAATGTTGCAGCAATAACCCCCAGCAACCCGCCATGAAAACTCATCCCGCCGTGCCAAACAGCAAATATTTCCAGCGGATGTGTTAAGAAATACCCTAAATCATAAAACAGCACATAACCAAAACGACCGCCTAAAATCACCCCAATGATTATGGCGGTCAGTAAATCATCCAACTGTTTTTTGGAAAGATCAATGCACGAATCTGGCGCACGCATTAGTCGACGAAACAGCCAATAACCACAGACAAACGCAGCAATGTACGCCAATGCATACCAACGTACATCAAGCCCCAGCACAGAAAATGCAACCGGCGAAATCGGATTTATGATTATTGACATATCAGAACAACCGGCATTAGCGACATCTTGACAATGTTGCCGCGATATTAGCCTGAATTTCCTTTAGACGACGCAAGCGTGCTTGTTGTTCTTCGGTCTTGATTTGCGTCATCTCAGCCGTTTTAACTTCCTGATCGACTTCTTTTTGTCTTGCAAGCAATGTCGCAATCGCATTTTTGCGTTGCTCTGCGCTTCTCATACATTCTTCTGTCTGTGCAATAGTTAGCAAATTTGCACGACGTTCTGCATTGAGTATGCTTTCACTAGTAAAGACAAATCCCATATAACACTCCTCTATTTCTGACGATTAATTGTGTCTTCGATTAATTTGATTTTTTCACGCATTTTCTCGGCCCCTGCAGCATCCTTGGCAGCAATCTTTTCGGCCAATCTTGCCTGGGCCTGTTTTAACAAAGCCTGCATATCATCCATATTGTCACCTTTGGAGATAGGTTTGGTAAAATCGTTTCTGATTTTTTGCTTGTCCAAATATGGTGCCCGTTTTTTTGTTGTCATTATGTATCCTTTTGCGCTTGAATTTATACTGGCATTGTATTATATATTTTATAAATAACAAGGAGAAATGTTAGCATGACAACAAAAAAAACTATCTTTCGTGACGCAGAAGTACGCGGCGTTGGTGGTATTGACCTGTATCTGAAACGTATTTTTGCATTAATGTTTGGGGCCGTTGGCTTGACCGCGGTTGCGGCGTATTTAACAATTTGGGGCGGCGGGTTGCAATACTTGTTTAACCCTGCCACAGGCGGTATGTCTGGAGTTTATTATGTACTGTTGTTTGGCGGTTTGGCCGTGTCTATTTGGGCCCAGGTGCGTGTATTCAGTATGAAACCCGCGACGGCGGCATTGCTGTTGGCTGTATATGCGGCGCTGATTGGCGTGACAATGACGCCGCTGATTGCGGTGGCACTGGCGGTTAACCCTGCTTCTATTTTGATGGCATTTATTATCGCAGCATTGATGTTCGCGTGTATGGCAATGTTTGGCTATAAGACCGTCAAAGATCTGTCTTTCCTGGGAATATTCCTGATGATGGGTATGATCGGTTTGATTCTGGTTGGTGTATTGTCATTTATTTGGCCCGCAATGATGGGCGGCACATTCGGAACAATTGTGTGCTTTATCGGGGTGTTGGTATTCGCACTGTTTACGGCGTATGACATGCAGAACCTGAAACGTGCATACAATGTGATTTCTGATGACACCCAGAAAAATCAACTGGCGGTGCTGGGGGCGTTGCATCTGTACATTTCATTCATCGCAATGTTCCAGTATCTGTTAAGTCTGTTTAACCGTGAATAATAATTAAAGTGGAGAAGAAAAATGGCTTATAAAATCGACCCAAGCAAATGTATTGGATGTCATACCTGTATGGGGATGTGCCCCGTTGCAGCAATTTCTGTTGGCCCAGATGGCAAGTGTGTAATCGATGCGTCTAAGTGCATTTCGTGCGGCACATGTGCATCAATATGCCCGGTTGGCGCAATTGCCCCAGAAATGAAATAAAAACCGCCCGTTTGGGCGGTTTGTTTTTATTACTTTGAACTAATTGGCACAATAACGCTACTGTCATATGTACACATATTTCCAGCCGCACCATCAACTGCCAAACCTATCAGCCCACCAAAGACTACATTTCCAAAAATCCATGGATTCACACTGGACGACACAATCGCACTAGATTGATTTACCTTTTTGTCTTCCATGACATTAACGGTTATATCAGAACAAGATTTTGGAACTGTTATAAAAGTTGGCAATGTTATCTGTTGGGTTCCAAACTGCTTTGAATTTATCTGCGCTTTTACCGATGCGCCATTACTGGTCATCAAGTTTATTGTATCCGGTCCGCTGTCAACAATTGAAGCACATCCCGTCAATGCCAATACAGATAAAACTAATATCTTCTTCATGTTGTTTCCCTTTGTGTTCATGTACTAAAAAGTATAACGCAGTCCTGCACCCCACAGAAAGGCTCCCTTGATATCAGAATCACCAGTTGGCACAAAATAACGTAATGTTGTTTGTATGCCGAATCCATTTTTTATATCTGCCGACAAGCCAACTTTGAAGACTGCGGCCCCACCGTCATCTTCTCCACTTATACTATAAACACCGTTGCTTATTGCTAATTCTGTTGCCGTCATTTCAACACGCTGGTTTACGTTTGCATATCCGACACCAAAAATCAAAGAGCCTTTTTCTGTATCACTAAAATCAAAATTGAAATACGCATCTGCCATTGCACTAAACGCCGAAAAACCAATAGTTACATCCGAATACGCTTGGTTGTATGGGTATCTTACAACCGCATCTTCATCAAAAGCATAATCATATGCAATTGAGCCACCGAACGAAACTTTATCATTTGAGCTTGCAGCAAACTTCACACCAGCTTCCGCTCCAAGAGCCTGATAAAAGTCAGGCACAAAACTTAGCAACTCGTCCATAACTTCTTCCGCCTCAGAATTATATGATACACTGGCTGCGGAATAATTTGCGCCGATAAAAAATTGTGCATCTATCGCCAAGGCCGGCAAAGAGAACAATGATATCGTAGCTGTTGTTAAAAATATGTTTTTCATTTTACACCCCTTTATAAAAAAAGTTAGACCGCCATGGGATGTTAGGCGGTCGGGGAGTTGGTAATCACTTCATCGTTGATTCTGCTGCTTTCGGGTTTCCCCTGTTGTATAGCGAACAGCCCCCCGACTTATTAAGTCAGGGATAAATAACGACACAAAACCACAGGAAGCATATCGGATTACGACACGCCTTGATTTTGTACCGGATGAAGTGGGCTACCACAGCCCCGAACCCATATCCCTATGGATTCATTTCATAGTCTATCACCAAAAATCAAAAAAGTAAATTGAATATATT
>JAZRLB010000012.1:0-22416 GCA_045646625.1 Candidatus Enterousia sp.
TGATACAGGTGGCAATTTCATAATGAATTCGAAACTGCGATCTGTGTAAACAGTGATAATACATGGAATTGCCATTCCTGGTTCTTTATCAGCTGTCTTATCATTAAACTGTTTGCAGAATTCTGCGATGTTTACACCAGCAGCACCCAACGCTGGACCAATTGGTGGCGCAGGATTTGCCTGTTTTGCAGGGACGACCAATTTGACCAATCCCTTAACTTCTTTTTTTGCCATTTTTCACTCCGTTTTTTTTCGTTTGTGTCGTGGTACGATATGGCGTATCTACCACGGTTTGCTGTGATTTTACATGATATTTTTCAGAAAACCACAAAAATTTTTATACCCGTTCAACCTGTTCAAATTCCAAATCCATACTGGTTTCACGACCAAAGACCAGAACCGTCACAGTCATTTTCTGTTTTACATTGTCAACTTCGGACGCAATACCGTTAAAGCCAGCAAATGGACCATCGATAACATGAACCTCTTGACCAACTTCATACTGAACATCATCAACTGCAACCGCACCTTCTTCCACCTGTTTCATCAGACGGTGCGCTTCGGCTTCGCTGACAGCAATCGGCTTATTTTTTGCCCCCAAGAACATAACAACCTGAGGAATCTGTTTAACCAACGTAAAGGTTTCATTGTTCATAACCATCTGAACAACAATATAACCTGGAAAAAACTTGCGCTCTGCCTTGACACGACGCCCCGCTTTGATTTCTGTAACTTCGCGTGTTGGTACCATAATCTCACCAAACAACGCATTCAAGCGACGCTTGTCAATCTGTTCACGCAAACCGCGTGCAACCTTGTCTTCGCACCCAGTATGAACATTTACAACAAACCACTGCATTTTATCATCCATTCCTGCTTCCTTTGCCTGATTAGAAAACCCACCCAACAATTGCGTTTAAAATGCTGTCCACTACAAAAAAGAACAACGCCGCAAGTCCTGAAAACACCAGAATCATAATTGTTGCACGAATAACACTGTCACGTGACGGCCACACAATCTTGAACCATTCACCGCGAACAGACTTAAAAAAATCCAGTATTTTCTTCATAAAAAACTGCCTGTAATTACGTAATTTACCACAACTATAAAATTGGCAGGGGCAGAAGGAATCGAACCCTCATCCGCGGTTTTGGAGACCGATATTCTACCGTTGAACTATGCCCCTGTGCGCTGCCTGATGTACCGCGTACCAACATATAGTCTGCGACAGAATAGCACACGAATACAAAAAATCAAGCGGAAATATTATAATATTTTTTACCAACACGCGCAAGCAAAAATTCACAACCAGCAAAAACATTATTTATTTGTAATTCGTGATTATTATTAGTTTTTTCTTGCATAACCTAACCTTTTTTGTCTACAATCACCTTAATTAAGGGAGAGAAAGACGTGCAAGACCGCGTAGAACCGCCAATTTTAATATCAAGAATAATGGTTTTCGTTTTGGCAACCGCATTGGTGGTATTGGGAGCATTGGGGACAACCATCTATAATATGTTTCCGCTGAACCGGCCACAGATATTCTTTCTGGGTTCGACAGTGCGCGACGATCAGAATGTGCGACTGATTGAAATGCAACCCAAAAGCGAGAATCTGGACAGATATAAAAAAGCTTTCGTGCGTGAATACATCCGACACAGAAATGAAATTTTCACAAACCCACAGGCAATGTATCAAAAATGGGACAGCGAAAGCGGTGCTGTGCGCACTATGTCCAGTGACAGCGTTTATGCAAATTTTGCAAAAACAGCTATGTTTAACGCGGTGATGAGTGAAGCACCATATTTCAGTTGCCGTGTCGATTTTCACAAAGGCCAGGTACTGTATTTGGCCGCGGAAGATGTTTATCAGGTAAAATTTAGATATTTTTGTACCGATAACACTGGACAGACTGCACCAAAAGATTATACAATCAAGTTAAAATTAAACGAGGAAGGCGACCCCAAAATAAGATGGGCCGACAGAATTGACAACCCATTGGGGCTGCGCGTGTCAGAATACAATATTGTATCTGGGAACGGCGATCCATTGGACACTGGGTTTACAAACGAGTAAAAAAGAGCAACGAAAGATGGGAAAGATTGGTATGACATTTTCAAAGTTATTTGTGTTTTGTTTGGCGGGCGTATTAGCCCTGCCTGCGTATGCAGCAGAGCCTTACGGCGTACAAGATGCGTGGAACAATCCAACCGCGAACATGGCCGCAGGCAGTGTAAAGCCAGGATATGCCCAATTAACCTGGTCACCGGGTTCTGTACTGCCCATCAAGTTGCGCAATGGGATGGTGACAATGTTAACCCTGCCCAATGGTGAACAGATTGCAGATGCAGTTGTCGGAAATAAAGACCTGTTCCAGATTGACGCAACCCAGGGTGATCGCACAATGTTCATCTCGCCAGAGGGTTCTAACCAAGGGTCGGATACCAATATGATTGTGACCGGAAAATCAGGCAACAAATACATCTTTTATCTGCGCAGCGAACCATCTAATTCCAGCGAAATCACATATTCCCAGGTAGATGTTATGTTGGATGGGAATGGCACACTGCCAACGGCAGGTGTGACAACCACATCAGGCGGCGCAAAATCTATATTCCAAAAACAGGCAACACAAACGTCCATGGTTGGTGCGGATGGCGAAGATTACGGCTGGATAAAATCAATGAAAATCGACCCGTCTGAATTCCGTTTTGATTTGGATATCTTTGTTCCAAATCCAGACGACTATGTAATTGCACCAGAACGCGTATGGCGCGATCGTATATTTACGTACATCGACTTTGGCGACAAAGTTATCGCAATGACCCAGCGCCCGGTTGTTTCACTGTTGGTCGAAGGTGGCGAATCGCCAGTTGGATTCCGTACTGACGGTGAAGATGGACGCCTGTTGATTGTCGAAGCAGTTGGTGATATGGTTCTGCGCAGCGGTCAGCGTATTGTATGTATCAAAAAACGCGAAAAGCCTTTCTTAATCGCAGACACGGCGTCTGTGATGGCACTGGCCGAGGCGAACGTTGCACAAAGTATGCTGTCAGGACAATCACTGAATAACATCGCATATACAGACAGCTTAAGCGCAATGAATATGGGAATGAACTATACAGGGACACCTGTGTTTGTTGGAAATAATCAGATCGTTAATCAAACGACGGGCGCAGGATACTATATGCCGGCGGGATTTACCGTACCACAGGCAATGCCACAGATGGCGTCACAAGGCACAGGCAGTGTCGTTAATATGCTGCCCCAGCAGCGCAATACAGCAGGCGCATATTTGCCACAGACAAACATTCCACTGATTGCCAGCAATCAGATTGGTGTTGCCGTTGAATTGAAATCTGATACTTCGGTCAAGGCACTGGACGATTACTGGAATATGTTATTAGCAAAATTCAGCGGCGAAGACGGCCAGGGGTTATTGACACAATACACGGATAAAGTATTCTTTGCGGTTGACGAACAAGGTGTTGGTGAACTGGGGGCCGAAGCTTCGGCGGCACGTATGTATCGCCTGCGCATTGGGCCGCTGGCCGATATTGATACGGCACAAACACTGTGCGATAAATTATTAAAGTTCAGCGGGACCAGCTGCAGCGTAATTCGTATGCAATAAAACATCGGGGCGTGGGGGATGAGCAAACTGAAAGAACAAATTTCTGAAATTCGACAAAATACACCAAAGCGTGTGCAGTGGCTGTTGTTGGGGGTGGCGTTTATTGTAGTGATTATATTGTTGACACTGTTGATGGGCGGCAAGAACACACAAGAAGAATTATCTAAGACCGATTCCACACCAAATGAACTAAAAATCGAACCAGATATCATCAACTGGGGCGACACCATTGTTGGCGATAAAAAAAGCCAGGCGGTTAAGGTGTATGCGGTCGCCCCAGCCAAGATTGTTAATGTACGGCTGCACAAAGATGTTTCGGGTCTGAATCTGAAATCGGGATGCACAAATATGGGACAGATTAATGCAAATCTGGCCTGTCATGTGACCATTTCATTCGAACCAACCACAACAATTGCAGTCGAAACTGTTCCCGTTTTTATAGATTGGTACGACGCAGATGAAACACAGGAAATGACAAAAACATCAAAAATTGTTTTAACATTGGGCGCAGTTGCACCAACAGTAGAGACAAAAACAATTCCGACACCAAAACCGGTCGCTGTGGCAGAGCCTGAGCCCGAACCAGAACCAGTTGTTGCCACGGAAGAAATCAAACGTGAAATCGAGGCGATTGCACCGCCTGTAATGTTTGCAGAACCTGACGTTGTGGCCAAGGCAGTGGAATCATATGAAATTCCAGACGGCTGTTCGGACTTTGCACTTCCAGCATATGGTACATCAGGACGTCAAATCGGTTGGATTAAGCCAAGTGGTGGCACGTACTATTATCATCCGTTTTCAGATAAAGACTGCAGAGAGCCAGAAGGGACCTATAACCCAGATACAGGGATTATCACAGATGACAGTGGTAAAAAACTAGGTTCTGACGCGGAACATATTGGTTTTTCAGTAATCACACGTGGCGAAATACCAAAACTGTCAAATGCGCCGGCGATTAAAAAGGTTAATCGCGCACAGCAGCTGGATGATGTATCAAATGTTAAAAGTGGAAAAGCAATGCGACTGGGGGATGAAACTGGCGGTTTTTCAAGTGTGATAAACCCAGCGCCGGTCAAGGATGTTGTGTATGGAACATCTGGTTCGTATGTAAACTCTACACAACCATATGACCGCAGTTTTGTTTTGCGCCAATACAAACCAATTCCCGCAACAATCGTTTCGGATGTCCAGGCAGACGCAAAAATGTTGCAAAGCGGAAAATCTTTGCCTGTGCGCGCAACTGTGGACAGAAACGTTTATTCGGATAATGGTCGCACGGTAATTTTGCCAGCAGGGACATTGATGTTGGGGTATGTGACGGGCGAAATACCGGGACCATACAAAACAATTGGACGTATGCAGATTCAATGGTATCAGTTTATTCGTCCAGATGGTGTGGAATTTAATTTTAAGGGCGAAAACGATCCATTTTCGGCCGATGCACAGGGACGTGTTGGTGTGCCAGGACGTGGCAGTTCGGATTATATGGAACAATTTGTTATGCCAATGTTGACCGCGTTTGTGCCGGCGGCGGTGAACCTGATTAACCCGGTTGCGGATGCGTTTGTGAACCAGATTGATTTGGACAACAATACCGTTGTGCAAAGTGGCACTATGCGTTCATCTGAGTTGGCCAAGAACGAAATTATTACCGCCTGGAATCAAGTGGCACAGAAATTGATGGTTGATATGATGGACAATACCGTTCCACCATTTACAATTGCCGCGGGCACACGTATTACCGTATATTCACCAGAAGATTTACGTGTGGTATGCATGGATGAAACAAAAAACTGCTATGTAGAGAAAGAAATGGGCTCAACAGGCGAAAAACGTCGTGATTGGACAGGGAAACATCCTGTTACCACCAATCCGGACGATCCTTCGTGGGTTGGACAGTCGCGTTCATTTATTGCAGACGCGTATTGCGTAAGAGACGATAAGGGTATGATGACGGTAAAAGTCGAATGCGCGACAAATCCTGATGCGTGTGGTGGTTATTCGTACAACACACTGTTACTGTGGTGCAAATCGCAGAATTATGAATCAAAAAAAGCGTTGCAGTATGATGCGTATCGCGCAGATCAGCAGGCGCAATTTGTGGACACATATGGGACACCCGACAACAGAACCAAAGAACAAGAACAGGCATATATGCAAGAAATTATTGGTGTACAATACAACGATGATGGAACGGTAAAAAATCCATACGAAAAGTCCACCACCAACAGCGAGCCTGCACCCGCACAAATTTTGTGTGAAGGTGATGTTGCACCAGATGCCAATGGTTGCTGCCCAGGGGAAGTTTATACAGATATGGGGGAACAAGGATTCAATTGTTGCCCGACAGCAGGTGGCGATTGTTTCCCACCGATAATATAAAAGAACCGCCAATTGGCGGTTTTTTTAATGGCGCAATACACAACTGTTGTGTGTTGCATACATAAACCTGGGGGCGCGTGACAAAGCAGCGGGGCAAAAAGCGCAATGCGCAAATGCGGAATATGTTTATTTATTTAAATACCCCTGCCCCGTCCGATGGCACACCCCCAAGGGCGGGAAATTAAAAATCCTCTGGGTGGAGGATTTTTTTAGGCATAAATCATATTAAATGCCATAATAAGTAAAAGTTTAGATAATAAAATACGTTAAGTGTTTTGTCATTCCGTGGCTTGACCACGGAACCTAGGGTATGCGCGCAAGGCGCGCACTAATAATAATGTTTTTATTACCTGGGTCCTGTGGGGATTCACCCACAAAAATTTTCAATTTTTGCGGGGCCCGAAAAAGCCACGGGATGACAGAATTTTTTGTAAAAAAAATTCTGTTTGTGTTTTCTATGATTAGCTTTTATGTATCAAGGCCACCTTTCCGGCAGGGTGTGCCCCACACACACAGGGGGGATAAAAAAAATCCCCCGGGCGGGGGATTTTTGGATTTGTGGATTATTCCATTTTGGTTTGGATGACGTCACCATAGGTGCCGGCTTCGTCCGCGCCAATATAGCAATGGATTTTCGAACCGACGTTATCCATAAATTCTTGGATTGCAGCCTGTTCAGCCGAATTAACCTTGGCATCCATGATAGATCTGGTCACACCCCAGGTCAACAAACCACCAACAACCGCACCACCGGCCGCGCTAATTCCCGCGGCGGTACGCTTGTCCTTGGCGTTTTTGGTTTCGTTTGCTTCGGCGTATGTCCTGCACTGTGTAAGCAATGCATTCATTTGAGTATCAAGAGCCGTCTTTGCAGTCGCGATGCTCGCTTCATCTGCGGACTTTTGAGCGGCTATTGTGCTGCTGACTTGCTTTGTCGATTCTTTAATTGTGCATATGGCGGCCGGATCAAAAACGCTGTTGTATTGCGCAAGTGCTGCATTATAAAATTGATTGCTGTCACCACAACATGTATTTTCATAATTTTTATTACCAATTTTAAATTGATCACTATTTGGTCCGTCCACGCAATAGGTTGCCCATATATTCCAGTCACGCAATGCTACAGGACAAGTCCCGACACTGCTGACATAGGCCTGGGCCAACTCATTGGCGCGTCTCTGCTTTTCATCCTGTGTACAGGGGCGTTCTTTTTCAACATCATTATATATATCAGAATATGTTTTATCTGAAACCTTGTTCAATGCCGCCGTATATTCGTTTAATGCGACACGTGCTTGGCTTATATTTGTGTTGTTGATTTCCACATCTGCCTTTCTGATCAAATCAGACATTTTGTTTACATAGGTACCGACCATACTGCGTGTATTTACGTTAGATACAGCCGTGACATAGTTGTCATAGTACTTCTGGCAATTTTCTGTGGTCAGTGCCGTTGCGGCGTCTGACTTGGTTTTACCGGTCAGGCCGCTGAAGACTGAGCCATCCTGGATGCCCGCGCCCAGATAGGCACCACCCAAGCCGCCGCCCAGAATACCCGCAACCGCAGTCCAGGGTTCAACAATACCACGCTGTTGACCGGCCTTGGTTTTCGCGGCCGCAGATTCACCCACAGATTTGGCAATAGCCTCTAAATCCTTGTTTGGAATCCAGGAACCGCATGTGAATGCGTCGCCCGCCGCAAAGTATGCGGTTGACCAATTGTTGCTTGCATTCTGTAATTTTTCATTAATAAATTTATCATCAGACTGCAATGTCACGCGGATACGACAGAATGAACCGTACAGATCATTACTGGCCATAAACTGGTTCGGTTGCAGACCCATTGTGGTATAGTTGGCCGGAACCTTGGCCCCGCGCAATTTCGCCCACATATATGTTGACGCCATATCACCCTTGCCCATAATACCGCCATTGTTTGACGACATACACATATTCTGCTGTTTGGTTAATTTGGCGTTGTATTTTGCCTGGGCCTCGATCTCTAAATCATAAATCAAATCTTTGAACAGGGAACGCGCAGCCTGGGTCTGGACATATGTGTCGTAACCGATTACAACTGGGTCATCAAATACAGAACCAGATTCATCCATCGTGTCACACAGGCCCTGGACACCCTTGTCATTGGTGCACAGTTCATTGCCATTTTCATCGGTTGCGTGTATTTCACCCTGGCCCACCGATTTTTTGGCCGCCCCCGCATCTAACCAGCCGGAACGAACATCAGATGCGCCACCCCAGGTGTTTTCACTGTTGGTGTCCATATTATATTTGACTTCTTCGATTTTCAGGTGTTCTGTGCAGACGTCTGCATTTTTAACAGAATCAATACACAACCCCAATACAATTGTATAATCCAGAACACCGCCAACCTTGTTCATTGATTTATCAAAGAATTCGTTATCGGTGCTGGTCAAAGTAGACTGAATATCCGTACGGTTGCGATAGCAATTTACATAGTCGGTGCCACACATTGATTTTACGCACGATGTTGCGACGTTCTGACAGCGCTTTTTCATTTGGGCAATTGCCGCCGTATTATAACTGGTCGATAATTTGGAATTCAGCGACGCAATAACGCCAATCGGATCATTTTCCGCGCCATCATCGTATTCAGGGAACAATGTGTCAAACGCATCAGCCTGGTTAAATGTGTAATTAAATGTACCAGTTGAATTTGGATTCTGGGCAGCATATTGACAGTTTGCATCTGTGTTCACAACAGCCTGGCAACCCGTTTTGATGTCGTCACGGGAATTTGGACCATTGATTGTGTTTTTGCCAGAATCACTGAATACAACAGAATAACACGCCGCACCGGCACCACCACCACACGTGCGCATCGCACAATTTGTGATTGTGTCGATACATTTTTCCTTGGCCCGGGTGTCAAATTTGTTCACCAGTTCGGTAATTTTAGCCTTCATCCCCGAATTCATACGGGCAGAATATGCCTGGTCAAAAGTATCGGCAATGTTATCTTCGTCACGCAGCTGGGACGCAGTTGGCATTTGGCCATCACCCAGGAATGTCGCATAACAATATTTGTTTGAGCCGATTGTTGATTCACACGCGTTCTTGATATACGCACGAATATCACGCGCAGTATTAATATCAGTCGCCATATTCGCAATTTCGGTCAGTGGCGTGCCAGACTTGATAACGTCAGCCAATTTGATAGATTTTATGGTCGAATTTTCATAACATTTGTGCGGATTGGCATCACAGGCACCCAGGATACATTGGTCCACAACCTTGTAGCAAGTGGATACCGCGTTAACGGCGGCCAGGGCGGCACCTTCGGCAATCATTTCGCCAATACGGCTGGACGCGGTTGGTGCAGTTGATGATGTTGCCGACGCATTGCCAAACATTTCTAATTTACCATCGGCCGCACAACGCGCCAGAGTCGAATCACACAAAACCGCCTGCTTCTTGAACTCAGAATTCGTGGTGCACAATTCAAAGTCCGCGCCGCAGACGCTGTCCTTGCGCAGGCAGGACGAATAACGACGAACACAATCAGACGTGTCGTATCTGTTTTCAATGGCCGCCGCAGAAATCATTTGTTCCAGAACACTGCCCGCGGTTGGGTATGTATATTCAGTTATTTCACCGTACTGATTTTTTGTCGCAACATTTGACAGGGACGATACGTTAGATGTGCCAAATAAACTGTTCACGCCGTTGGACGAACATTGAGCCAAGGTCGACAAGCATTCAGGCATTTGCGCATGAAACAGGACGTTTGTTGTACATTCTTCGAAATTTGGGCCACAGGCGTCCGCACCCTTGATACAGGCAGTATAGGCGTCGATACATTCCGCATTTTCCAACAACGCAGAAGATGTCGTCGAACCAGATGTCGTGCCAGACGCACCACTAACGTACACCGATGCAGTCGGCATACGACGTGCGGCATTCGCACTCATCGTCGTTGCAGTGTTCATAACACTGGGGCGCGCCGTGACGGCATAAGCTGCAGGCAACACGCTGAATATAGCCAATAAACTTACTGTATTTTTGAGAAAAGACATCCCCTGACTCCATATTTTTATTACTTTATTTTAACATAAAATCAGGGGTATGAAAAGTAAAAAGTTGTGGTAAATCAGATATTTTCAAGGATGTATTTCAATTCCATCATATCATCCGGCAGGCGGGTTTTGAAACGCATCATTTCGCCCGTCGTCGGATGAGTGAATTCTAATACTTCGGCGTGCAACATCTGGCCATCATGCGTCTTTAAAAATTCCAGCAAGTCCACATCACGCACCGTTCCCAAACGCGTCGCGCCACGACCATAAATCGGGTCACACAAAACAGGAAAACCATGCGCCGATAAATGAAGGCGTATCTGGTGAGTGCGCCCCGTAAACAACGTACAACGCATTTCGGAAATCTTGGCACGTGACCAGGCGTTTATAACCGAAACCTCGGTATGTGATGGCTTGCCACCCGTTTTTACCATTGTCATTTTTTGACGATTGCGGGACGAACGCGCAATATTGCCCGTAATGTCCGCAGATTCCCAATTTGGGACACCCCAAACAAACGCAATGTATTTGCGCGTCAGATTGTGTTCGCTGAACGTTTTTACCAACACACGAAATGCCGCGTCGGATTTTGCAAAAACCATAACACCACTGGTATCCTTGTCCAATCTGTGTACAACACCGGGACGCGTCACACCGCCCAGCGCAGATAAATGAGTGTGCGCTAAAATATTCTGCACCAACGTGCCTGTCTTGTTGCCTGCAGACGGATACATAACCACGCCACGCGGCTTGTTTATAACAATAATATCATCATCTTCGAACAAAATATCCAATTCAAAATCTGTCGATATATTGTCGGTCGCAACGTCCGTTTTTGGCGCAGGAATTTCCACACAAAATGTGTCGCCAACACGAATCTTTTCAGAAAACTTTGGCACAGTGCCATCCACACGACGAACATCAAACTTCTGGATTTCACTGCGCGAAAAATCGGGCATCTGGGCCGATAAATACTTATCCAGACGCACTAATTCGTCCGTATCCAATACTGTAAATTCGCGAACCATACTCATATTCAAAACCTATTTATATTTGTCCCAATCTGGCCCAACAATACAATCAGATAAATCAATTGTCAAATCACGACCACGATCAGATACTGGACACGTCAATATCCCCGTCGTAGCCGCCTGGTCCGCGTCGCGGGTGGCGTTGCGATATGCAAACCTGATTTCAGTCGGCACCGCAACACACGCAATCGCCAAATCATTGTCCGTTTGCCCGTCGGGACCAACCCATACGCGAACACCAAAACCCAGACCATAACACGGAAAGCCGTCCAGATAATACAAAACCAAGCCACGACCAACTAACTTCTTGTCTGAAATGAATTTCCCACGATATTCGTTCAAAGTCAGACCTGTGACAGCCTGCCAATCAGTGCTGGTGGAAAAAATGCTGACCCGCGGTTGAGGTGCGGACGTGGATGCCGCAATCGCCGGTAATGCAAACAACGCAAGTATTAATGCTGCAATCTTATTCATCTTTCCCCCCGTCTGGCGTCTGAAGTTCCGCAAGATGCGCTGATATCTTTTTTACACCCGCAGGCTGGGGCGCTAAGATATGATTGAATTTTACAGTCGCACCAGAATCAAGCAATGTCGCAGATGGCATAAACTTCTGCTTAGCAAGGACGCGCCCATTATCATCCGTAGACACAATGTACAAATCAGGAACACCGTATATGGAATCAGATATGTTCGTTATCGCACCATTCACAACAACGTGTGATACACCTGCATCATCAGTCGTGGTTTCAAGCCCAGTTATTTCCGCGATTAGTGGACCACGGTTTGCGGTGCGGGCCTGATGCTGGGTTATCACAGCAACAGTGAATATTATCGCAGACAACAATGCACAAACCGACGCAAAAAACATTAACCACGTATTCTTGCGCGGGGCAGACGCAACCGTCCAAGTATAACCACATATCGCACACTTGACCGGCGCAGATGAAACGCCATCAACACTGTATTCCGTTTTACAACAATCACATTTTATCTTCATAGTTTTACTTATACCATATTTTCTTATAAATTCAACAGGCGATATTTCGCAGTGACACGACGCTGGATTTCAGATATCGCATTCATAAAATCAGATACCGTCGCATTTTTATTCGCGGAAGTCGCGCCAAATATCTGGCCTGCAACCGTCGCAGAATCACCTTCGAATATAGTCGCAAGCGTCGCCATACGATTCAATTCAACAAATGATGCGTCTGAAAACTGGGCCGTTTTGGACGAAACATCCCAAAAGTATCGCGAGTCCGTCGAATCTTCGACCCGGTCGTAAACAACCAGACGCGGCGTCATCGAACCTGTAAAGCCAACAGACACAAACATCGCTTCAATCCGACCAGATGCCATATCCAAGACCTGGTTCACCTTTAACAACGCAAGATCATCTTCGGCCTCGACCGAAAGGCCAGATAGCGTTAGATTCGACACCCATAAATTCTCGGTCGTCAATGACGACATCTTGGCCGTGTCCGCAAATGACAGACGGCCGGATATTTCCATATTCTTGGCGTCCGACGACAATATACCAGACACCGTCGCAGATGATGCATTGAATGTACTGTCGATTGTAGTACGATTCGAGAAAATCATTTTGTCAGACGCAATTTTTTCAGCAGTCAGACCTTCGCTGAATTCGGCGTAGTCCGCGTTTATAAATGATGCATTTTTTAAATCGTGACCACCCAAATTTAGCGGCGACATCATTTTCGAATCATCCGGATTGTCTGACGGCATACGCCACAGATACAGCGCATTATCACGATTTACAGACGTCGTTTCAATAATCGCATTTTCAATATCAATCCCCATATCAACCGTATCCGTATGCCACGCACCAAATGTTCCGTATGCGTGCTTGCCGTCAACATAGCCCATCGAACCGCCAGACAGATTTACAATTTCACGTGTGCGCAGCGGAGTTATATCTTCGGATGCACGAATAACAACCCCCTGCAGTGTTGACTGACCAGACGCATCGCCAGATTTCAAAACACGCAGCTGATATTTGTCTTCATTCGAATCAAATACCGACTCAGGCATACCATATGACACCAAATCCGATAATTCAACGCGTGTAATATTTTGACCAACCGTGCGCAGCAAGTCTTCGCGATTAGCAACAATGTACCGTTCCAGCGCAACCTGAATTTCGGTCATCTGATTTTTTATGGCTATGTTTTGCGCGCGCTCGATTGCGTTTTGCTGATACCGAAAGATAAACGGAATAATCAGTGCCGCCAACGCAACACTTAGCAGCAATTCAACCAACATACTGCCGCGCGTATTATAATCATCTAAAAAAAATCTTTTTGCGTACTTCATTTAATCTATGGTCGATATTTTTGTTTGTATGCCGTTTGTCCAACCGCTGCGCATCAATGGCGAAAAGTCATTGCGCGATGGTGCAATTGGGATTTTGCCGCGCGATAATGTCAGCTTTGAAAATTCAGGCGGCTTGGTTGACTGGAACATCCAATTGCCTATGCGCAGCGGTGGCGTGGTGGACATCAGCAATTCACCCGATACAGTCAAACCAAAATTTTCATAAAATATCATTTCTTCGGCGGCAATGTATGGAACCATAACCGAATTCGCAGTGACACCCGTAAAACCACTGATGGTGCGCGCAGAATCGGACTTTAAATTCAAATTCCCAGATATGTTTATGGTGTTTAAAACCGAAGTTTCATCCGTAATTATTCGACCAGTTGTTGTAAATTTCGAACCGTTAATGTTATCTGCGTATACGTTGCGAAAACCAGACATATCACCAGACACACGTATGTCGCCCATCGAAACGTCCGAACCATCTATGTTTGCACCCGACGAAAAATACATTGTACCAGTTGTCACATCCGTCGCATTTACAAAAGATGTGGCACCGTTTTTTATACGCGCAGACTTCCCAGCCAATGTCGCGACATTATAAACATGATGACGCGCCATATCAAGATCGCGCTGCATAGTATTCAAGCCATCTTCGCCCGATGTTGCACGATGCAAATAACGAGATGTATCAACACCCGACACATCACGTGAAATGCGATATATTAAATCACCCGGCATAAAGTCAGGCGCAGCAACCGCCCACGTATTTCCATAGGCAACAGAATCGGAATCTACAACCGCAGCGTCACCACCAATATGACGCGCAATCGTGTTGGCACGCAGTCCGCTTTCCCCTAGTTCAAATGCCAAATAAACATCCGTTATTGATGCGCCACGAACCGTGTATTTATCAATCAGCCCCGCCACTGCATCAGGTGAAATCGCAGTCAATTCCGATTCGTCCAATCTGATCTGCGCTGTATCCGGCCATTTATCTTGGTTCATACGAACAAAGTTTAATGCATTATCACGTGTTGATATCACTTTTCGAGCAACTGCTATGTCCCGAATTGTATGATTTGTTTTGGAAACCTGGGTGTAAACAAACGGTGTTGCGGCCGCAACAATTGCCATCGCCAACAAAACCTCCATTACACTGGCGCCACGGTTTTCATCTGAAAATTTTTTTACATTAGATACAATCACTGCGACCCGCCATTAAACATTGTTTGATATCAATTCTTTTTTCCAGACGCTGCCAATATACATACTGGCAAATTAAATACTGGGATAGAGACCGTTTGTCATACACACCTTCTAGGTTTTTTATTATCGATTCGCAACTGACTGTTTTTGCGCCGTCATCGGACGGATTTTCAATAATCTGAAACGCATCGTTATTAATATCGCCAACCCACGCATCAGGCAATAATGTCGTGCCCGCAGGACGTATATCAATCAAAACCGCACCCGATGCACCGTCGTTCAATGCGCTAGAAGTCTGGTCGCGCAAGGTTATGTTTGATGTACGCAAAATACCAACCTCGATACCAGACTTGCTGTTATATGTCAAAGTATCTGCGTCAATAAAAACATCCTGGCCGCGGGTTGTGTTTAAATATGAAGAAATATCTAAACGCTCAACAGTAAAACTGATGTTATTTGATATAACGTTTCCACGAACGTTCCATTCACCTGGTCCTGTAAAACCTGTACGCCCCGCAGCCATAGCCAATTCATAAACCGAAACATCGCCCGCAACAAAATTACCAGTGTCACCAAACATAGAAACAGTTCTTACGTCCACACTGTCCGCGTATAACGTGCCACGTGTCAACGTTAATGCCGATTCGCCGGTTTTGCTTTGGAACACAGCCTTGGACGCAGTCATATTTTTTATATCATTGCGAACGCGACGACCAGACTCAACCCCAGATACGGTTAAAGTATTAAACTGAGCTGTGTCAAATTCACCGCGAACCGAAAACAAATTTCCAACATTATTAAAAACAAAACCACCCATATCCAAATCTGCCAGAAAACCACCAGATTCCAGGTTCGGCTCATTACGACGAACAACGTCAGAATAAATGTCCGACAGTTCAACCCCAACATTAATTTTATCATCCGCAGGCATTGCATAGAATCCAATTCTGCGAACCAACTCGGCACGCTCAACCCCGGACAAATCACCACCAGACAATTCTAAATAAGCAGATACAGAAACAGGGGTTTTATGCATTACCAGCGATATATCCTGGCCCAGGGCGGTACGCGGAACAAACCCCAACGGCAAACCGTACGGTTCTAATAAATCTGCAAAATCGTTTCCAGACACAACCGTCGTATCATATGGGATATCACGTGCGTTTTCACGAATAAATATGCGCGCTGCAGTCTGGGCAATATCAACCTGGCGCGCAGCAGAATACATACGCGCATCCATATCACGCCCCGCAATGTGACGCGACAAAAACGGCACAAATGCAAATATCAGCCCCACCGACAACAAGGCTTGCAGCAAAAAGTTTCCGCGCTGTGAATGCAAGTTTTCGCCCCCTACTGTGATAAACAGCATAGCAACAGAAAAAAATTATTGCAATCGCTTTTCAGTTGATTTATCATTTGTTGTGTAAGTTATAACAACATAAGTTTGTTGTTATTGGTTTTTTCCAGAATTATTTGAGAAAAAGATATGCAAAACAAAAAAAATCAATCCAATGTCGGACAGATGATTCAGCGCTGTCATAAATGGCGTCAAAAAAGAAAACAATATATTGACCAGGCACGTCAAACCGCAGACGAAATCGAACGCGAACGTTTACTGCAAACCGCAGAGCACTATGGACGTATGGTAAATACAGAACAGGGTAAAATTGATTCAACGCGCGATCCCAAAGAAAAAGCAACAGCCGCCGCAGAAGCACAGGCTGAGGCACAAGAGCAACCAGATTCGACAGAATCCAGCGATGATGATGAATCACCCTTCCCTGATTTTATTACAAATTTATAAGTCAGATTTTCGCGCCGATTGGCGCGTTTTTATTTGTTGAAATTTGATGCTGATTTGCTATGCTGGGGGTCAAAAGGAAGTTTGTCGTATGGATAATAATTATACTGTTTTGGCACGCAAATATCGAAGCCAAGATTTTAAATCACTGATTGGGCAGGAAGTACTGGTCAAAACACTGACCACAGCAATTAACACGTCACGTATTGCGCACGCGTATATTTTTACCGGCATTCGTGGGACCGGCAAAACCAGCACGGCACGTATTCTGGCCAAGGCTTTGAATTGTTTATCGTCTGACCACGCAACCGCCGCACCGTGCGGGGAATGCGAAAACTGTCGCGCGATTGCGGCAGGTCAACATATCGACGTTATGGAAATAGACGCCGCTTCTCATACTGGGGTTGATAATATGCGTGACATACTGGACGGCGCACAATACCGACCAACCAATGGACGATATCGCGTTTATATCATCGACGAAGTTCATATGCTGTCAACTTCTGCTTTTAACGCACTGTTAAAAACACTGGAAGAACCTCCTGCACACGTTATTTTTATATTGGCAACAACAGAAATCAGAAAAGTGCCTGTGACAATTTTATCCAGATGCCAACGTTTTGACTTGGTACGCGTGCCGGTCGACACACTGAAAAAACATTTTGCCTGGATTGCAGAACAGGAAAAAATAGAACTGACTGATGGCGCAAATGAATTATTGGCACGTGCGGCCGACGGTTCTGTGCGCGACGGTTTATCTTTGCTGGACCAGGCAATTGCACAAACAGGCGGCCACGTTGACGAAGCATCTGTGCTGGACATGCTAAAACGCGCAGATCGTGGTGTGGTTGTGGATTTTATGAAAACACTGCTGTCGGGCGACACGGCCGCAACACTGGAAAAAGCAGATGCAATTTACAACAATGGCGCGGATTTATCAATGCTGCTGACCGATATGATGGAATGGACTCACTGGGCAACCCGTATGCACCCAGCAATGCACGCAGGCGATGTCACAAACTCGCCGTACACGGCCGACCAACGCGAACAAATTCAAAATCTGAACGGTCGCGTGACAATCAATACCCTGTCGCGCATATGGCAGGTTATGGTGGCAGCAGTTCCTGAAATGCAGGCAGCAGGAAATCAAAAACAGTGCTTTGATATGCTGATTGTGCGAATGATACATATTGCAGATATGCCCAGCGTGCCCGAAATCATCAAACAACAAGAATCAGCACAACGTGCACGTGAAGTAAAAAATATTTTTGCAGACAGGATGGCACAATCTGCACAAACCGCCGCACCCAGCGCAACTGCGTTGCCTGAAAAAGCACAAACGTGTGTTATTAGTGACGCTGGCACCTTGGCGCGTGTATTGCAAGAGTCAAAGGAAATATTGCTGTATTCTTATTACAGCAGCAATATAGAAATCGCCGAATTCCAAGACGGAAAAATTAAATATTTTGACCGCAAAGGCGATGCAGATTTTGCATACAAATTGGCAATGTGGCTGAATAACAAAACAGGTAAACAATGGCAGCTGGAACGCGCGACAGAATCTGTTAACGCACATACTATGAGCGAAGAACAACACGAAAAACTGGTCGCAGACCCGTTGGTTGCCAGCGCAATGGATTTGTTCGCAGATGCAGAAATAATAGGAGTAAAATAATGAAACAAGAATCAGGCCGTTCTTTAATTGAAGTTGTTGGGGTATTAGCCGTCGCAGGTTTGATGACCGTATCTGTATTAGGACTGTATAATATGATACGCAAAAATCAGGTGCGCACATTTGCAGATACAACACTGGAAGAAATTGCGCGCAACACAAAAATGTTGATGGAAATGCGCGGTTCTTACGAAGGCGTGTCTGTACAATATTTGAAAGATAATGACGCACTGGAATCTGTACGCGCACCAATTGGTGGCGACGACTGGTCTGTGGTCAGCAGCGCAGACGGAAAGTCTTTTTCAATCACATTAGTTGATTTAACAACAGCCGACTGCAACTATTTCGCAGCATCTAATCCAAAGTGGGCATCGGCAATTTTAGTTAATGGATTTGAAACCGGATTGTCCGATAATTGCTTTAACACAGATACAAATCAAATTTCTTTTATCGTGGAATAAATGCGATTAGCAAAAAAATATTTTTTGTTGTTTTTTTTGGGCGCACTTGGGGCCTGTGCACAGTACAGCAGTCCACCAAGACACACGTGGCCAACACATCTAAACGGCGCCAGCTTTATAGATATGACAGAAGTCAGTCGTGTCGCTAAACGCCCTGTATATTTGGGTGCAGGCGGAAAATTAATTGGCGACACAGTGAATGCATCAAGCACACTGGATTATGGCGACAAAGTCGCAAATGACAATGCAATTGCAACGCAATATATGGCCACACTGGAATATGCGCTGTATGATGCACTGCGCAAACCAGGTATTTCTGTACAGCGCGCTGGAACCGATGTGGTTGTTATATTGGTACGTGATGCAATTATGGAATTAAATGTCGCTGACATTTCGACAACAGGTGACGACACACTGAATACAATTGTAAAAATACTTAAAAAGTATGACGCAACATTTGTCGAAATTGCAGGATACACTGATGCGATGCGCGATGCAAATGCGTCACGCGCACTGTCACTGGATATGGCGCAACGTGTCGGAGTTTATTTTTCACAAAATGGAATTAATACGGCACGTATGTTTATTGTTGGTCGCGGCTCCACGCGCCCAATCGCAGGCCAAGATGATATTGGTCGCCTGACCAATCGACGGGTCGAACTGCGTATTGCGCCGGCACGTTAAAAATCTTTTTATATACGCAAAGTATTTGCGGTTTAAAAAAAAATATTTTATATTGTCGCACAGAAAGGATTTTTTCATGACACCTGAATTCGAATCAATGTTATTGTCAATGCGACCACGCGCACCACGCAATATCGCAATCGCATGCGCAACCGATGTGCACGCACTGCGTTCTGTTATTGCTGCACACAAGATGGGTTTTGTTAATGCAATTTTATGCGGCGACGAAAATGAAATTAAAGATATCGCCACAACAAATAATTTGAATATATCCGATTTTAAAATCATTCATTGCGATAATGAATTGAACGCGGCAGCAACGGCGGTGACGTTAGTACGCGATGCACGCGCAGACATTTTAATGAAAGGGCAAATCCACACTGCGGATATTCTGCGTGCGGTTTTAAATCGCGAAACAGGTATTCGTGGTGACGGGATATTATCGCACGTATCCGTTTTACATTCGCCGTCACAAAAACGCACACTGTTTTTAACTGACATCGCAATGGTAACGTATCCAGATTTAGAAAAGAAAGTTGGGCTGATAAACAATGCGGTTTCTTTTGCGAAACATATGGGGGTTCAAAATCCACGCGTTGCAACACTGTGCGCAGTAGAAACGTTGAACCCCGCGATGCAGGCGACAGTCGATGCCGCAGCACTGCAAGAAATGAACCTGCGTGGAGAAATAAAAGATTGTATTCTATCTGGGCCAATTGCAATGGATATCGCAATATCCCAAGAAGCAGCGCACGCAAAAAAATACAACGGCCCAATTCAGGGCAACGCAGATATTTTACTGTTTCATAATATCGAAGCTGGAAATAACACAATCAAAGCAATTGTACAATTTGGCGATTGGATTTTTGGCGGTATTATCGTTGGTGCAACAGCACCTGTGATTATAAATTCACGTTCAGACAGTGATATTTCAAAGTTATTTTCAATCGCATGTGCGTGCAGTATGTAAAAAGATAAAAAAATCCACAATTTTGTGGATTTTTTTAGTTTTTTACATGCTGCATGCACATGCGATTGAAAATAATTTTGAAATATCACTGTCGGAACGTGAATTTATAATCACAGGTACCTGTGCGCCAATAATTACACCACCAAAAATCCAGTCGCCAAATTGAACCATTGATTTAATTGTGTTGTTACCTGCCTCGATATTATCGAACAGTAATATATCTGCATTACCCTGAATTGGGCCGTCGTATTTTTTTACCTGTGCAGCATCGTTGGATACAGCAATATCAAATGAAATTGGGCCACTGATAACACAGTCTGAAATTTCGCCACGCATATTCATTTCATGTAATGCCTGGGCGTCCAGTGTCGCCTGCATCGCAGGATTTAATGTTTCAACCGCACACAATGGTGCAACACGTGGACATGAAATACCCATATGTTGTGCCAGCAATACAGCATTTTTTACAAGTTGAACTTTTTTTTCTAAATCAGGATACATAACCATTGCGATGTCGGTCAGAAATAGTATTCGCTGTAATTTTGGTGAATATAAAACAGAAACGTGTGACAAGATTCCGTTACCACGAATTCCTGATTCACGATTTAACACGGCACGCAAAATATCTGCGGTATGAATTAACCCCTTCATTAAAATATCTGCACGACCATTTTTTACAAGTGAGACGGCCATTGCGGCGGCGCTTAATTCATCATCACAATGTATAATATCAAAATCAGAAATATCAATATTGCTTTGTTCTGCAACAGATTTAATTTCTGATTCGTTTCCGCATAATATTGCGTTTACAAAACCTATTTTATGTGCGTGTGATAATGATTTTAATGCGCTGGCATCGGTTGCGTTTGCAACAGACACAGTGCGTGTTTTGCTTGGACGCAAAGATAGTAATATTTTTTCAAAATCAGAATTCATTTTTTTCTCGTTTAAAAAGTTATGCGCAGCCCAGCGGATATAAACGGTGTTTCAGACGTTGTGCCACCAGAAATCCAGCCGTCAACATTTTCACTGTACTTATATCTGAATGATGCAACGACAGTATGGTCAATAAAATCATCAACGTCATTTTGCCAAACACCTGTATCTGATAACATGTAGGTCAGTGATACACTGTATTTAAACACGTCATAACTGACGCCTGTTCCAATAACAAATCCGTCAGAAATTTCGCCAATTGGATTTTTGTCATATATTGCACGTCCTGTTAGGCCAAACAGCCAACTGTTATATTGAATGTTCATTCCCAAAGACATCTGGGCACGCCAATCAGCGGTAACGCCAGGGGTATAGATTTCATTGTCGAAATTATTTGGCCTGTTCATAAAAGATGTGCCAACAGAATATGCCCGTTTAATTTTGCCTGATGATTTACGTAATTTAAGCCCTGTGTCGATTGCCCAGTTATAATCATCTGTTATTCCAGATGCAGATATTCCATATTGTATGCCATTATTCGAACTGGATGCTAGATTTATGCGTAAAGAATTACTGCGCCCAGATGTTAAAACAGTGTCTGCAATTACAGGACCATCAGGATGTATACGTTCATTATACAGTGGTCTGTCGTTTATACGCAATCCGCCAACATCTGGTAAACCCAATCCTAATTTACGTGCGATTGAATCAGTAAAACCGATTTCAATGCGACCGATTGATTTTAGTTGCAAGAAACCAAACGCTTCACGTAAAAGTTCTCCTTTATCTAATGCTGCATAATCTAGTGCATACACCAGTCCTAGTTTTGTGTCTTCGAACGAAGAATTTGTTATTTGGCCACGTACACGCCAATCGCCAATAAAAACAGGGATTTCAATATCGGGATCAATCATGCCACTGGTTGCATATCCTGTAACTTTCAAGGAATTATTTCCCAGCGTGTATTCCAATGCATCTGCACTGTACGATGCAATCAGTCCCAGCATCATAACAGTGGTAAATTTATAAACCCTTAACATACTATTTGTTACCTTCGCTTTCTTGTAAAATTGCATCACGCAGTTTGTTGTATGCACGTTCTTCGATTTGACGGACACGTTCACGTGATATACCGTATTTTTGTGACAATGATTCAAGTGTGGCCACAGGCTGACGCAATTTACGTGCAACAAGTATTTCACGGTCACGTTCAGACATTTTTGCCAAATGTTTTTTT
>JAZRLB010000013.1:0-96458 GCA_045646625.1 Candidatus Enterousia sp.
GCGTTTGTTTCCGTGATTGTTTGATGCGCTTTTTCCAATGCACCGTCCACGTAAGCATCGTCGCTATCTATAAACATAATATATTTACCAACAGCCGCGTCAATCCCCGTCTTACGGGCAGCGCTTCCACCGCCGTTTTCTTTATGGATAACCCTAACTCGGCTATCCTTCGTAACATACAAATCGCATATTTCCCCCGTTTTATCCGTGGAACCGTCATCGACCAAAATCACCTCAAAATTCTCAAACGATTGATTCAAAATACTGTCGATGCATCTATTGATATATTTTTCAACATTATATACAGGTACTATAACCGAAATCTTGCACATATATTGTCCTTTTTGATTGACGACATAAATCCCAACCACAGGTATAAGAATCACAACCCGCGTGCCAGTGACACGTTTGCTGTATTATGAAGTATAAAATCAGAAATTTCAAATGCTTTTATTTACTGCAATATTTGCTTTGCTGATTCCAGCAAACTGATTGCCAAATCTAAATCAGAATTGTTGTTTTCAGCTGCGGGTGCAGCAACAAAACTTGGCGCACCACCTGCATCCATCAAAACCTCGTCCACAGTTGTTGGCAGATTGCCATCACGAAGTAATTTTTTCACGCCTGCAATTGTCATTCCGTGTTTGTACAACAAATCACGAATAACAATCAGTTTTTCAACCGTTTCATTGCGATAGTATCGACGGCCACCCGCACCTGTGGTCGGGCGAATGGCAATCGGAAACTGTTTTTCCCAATATCGCAGGGTATGCGCCGGCACAGAAAGACGCTTGGACACATCGTTTATTGATGAAAAATATTCATTCGTTTTTTCCATACCGACACCCCATTATTATTCTGACACTTCTTCGCTTGCATCTTCGTCCGACGCACCTTCAATCGAAATGGCCGATACAACCTTTTCATTTTCTGCAGTGCGGAACAATGTGACCCCCGCCGTCGAGCGACCAGCAATACGAACGTCATTGACCGGCGTACGGATAATTTTACCGCCATCAGTCACCATTATGATGTCATGGTCATCTGCAACAGGGAAAGAACCTGCAACAGCCGTATTTTTACCCCCCAGTTTAATGTTGGTAAATCCACCACCGCCACGGTGTGTCAGGCGATATTCATACGAACTGGTGCGTTTACCAAACCCGTTTTCAGAAATTGTTAGGATAAATTCTTCCGACGCAGCCATTTGCGCCATTTTTGCTTCATCCAGAACAATTGTTGTTTCTTCTTCGTCGGCGGACGCTTCTTCTTCGATACCGGTGGCGGCACGACGGGCTGCACGTGATTGCTTGATATAAGCTGCACGTACCGCGGAATCAGATTCGCCACGGTTCAACATTGCCATATCGATGATACGATCATCTGCGCCCAATGTGATACCACGCACACCGGTTGAATTGCGACCCGCAAACACTCGGATTTCTGGTACAGGGAATCGAATCGCTCGACCACGATAGGTTGCCAGGAATACATCTTGGTCTTCGCGGCACGGCAGTACGGAAATCAAGCTGTCGCCTTCGTCCAACTTCATCGCAATTTTACCGTTCGCACGAATTGAATCGAAGTCAGACATACGGTTGCGACGCACAGTACCCGATGCAGTTGCAAACATCAAGAATTGTTCTTTGTCGCAGACTGCATCTTCTTCTGGCACTGGCAAGATTGCAGTAATTGTTTCGCCGTTTTCTAATGGCAACAGATTTACCAATGGACGTCCCTTGGCTGCGGCAGCGGCTTCTGGTAATTTGTATGTTTTTAATTTATAGCACATACCGCGCGAACTAAAGAACAACAATGGCGTGTGCGTGTTCGCAACGAACACCTGGACCACATAGTCGTCGTCCTTGGTCGCCATTGCATTGCGCCCCTTGCCACCGCGTTTCTGGGCACGATATGTATCCAGCGCAACACGCTTAATATAGCCTGTGTTTGATACTGTTATAACCATATCTTCGCGCGCAATCAAATCTTCGATATCTATATCAATTTCTGCGTCTGAAATTTCTGTACGACGTGGAGATGCCCAGTTATCGCGTACAGATGCAGTTTCTTCGCGAATGATTTGAACAATGCGTTCGTGACTGCCCAAAATTTCCAACAGATCGCGAATCGTTGCGCCTAGCGTCGTCAAATCATTATGGATTTTGTCGCGTTCTAGACCTGTTAAACGATGCAACTGCAATTCCAAAATTGCACGCGCCTGGTCTTCGGACATAAAGAACATACCGTCTTTGTATTCTGTGTTCGGATCATCAATCAACTGGATGTACGATTCGATATCCGATGCACGCCACCCACGGGAAACCAGCGCTTCGCGTGCAACCTCTGGATTTGGACTGGATTTAATCAATTCGATAACTTCGTCCAGATTACCAACCGCAACAGACAGACCTAGCAATGTGTGTGCACGATTGCGCGCCTTGTTCAAATCGAAAATCGTACGGCGACGAATAACCTCGGCACGGAAATCAATAAACGCATCCAGCACACCACGAACATTGAATAACATTGGACGACCACGGTTCAGGGCCATCATATTAACAGGAAAACTGGTCTGCATTTCTGTGTATTGAAACAAGTGATTCAAAACAACGTCCGCAATTGCGTCGCGCTTTAATTCAATAACAATACGCAACCCTTCCTTGGACGATTCGTCGCGAATTTCAGAAATACCTTCGATACGTTTGTCTTTAATCAATTCGGCGATTTTGATAATCATTTGCGCCTTGTTGACCTGGTACGGGATTTCATCAACGATAATCGCCTGGTGATCACGAAAATCTTCGATATGTGTTTTAGAACGAATGATAATCGAGCCACGACCGGTTGTGTGCGCCTTGTACGCGCCGGCACGCCCCATAATCATCGCCCCCGTTGGAAAATCAGGCCCCGGGATAATTGTAAACAATTCGTCATCTGTCAAAGACCTGTTATCTAATATCGCCAAAATACCATTGCAGATTTCGCCCAGGTTATAGGTCGGAACATTTGTTGCCATACCAACTGCAATACCCGAACCACCATTCACCAAGAAATTTGGGAATTTGGCCGGCAAAACGATTGGCTCTTGCAACGAACCGTCAAAGTTCGGCTGCCAATCAACAGTATCTTTGTCCATATCGTCCATTAGCGACGCCCCTAGCTTTGACAGACGCGCCTCGGTATAACGCATAGCCGCAGCCTTATCCCCGTCGCGCGAGCCAAAGTTACCCTGGCCCTGAACCAGCATTTCACCCATCGAAAAGTCCTGACCCATACGAACCATCGCTTCGTAAATAGAACTGTCACCGTGCGGATGATACTTACCCATAACATCACCGACAATACGCGCAGACTTAACCGTCGGTTTGGTCGCAGGCGCAACATCGTTCATAACATACAGAATTCTGCGATGCACAGGCTTGCACCCGTCGCGAACATCAGGCAATGCACGATCAACAATAACCGACATCGCATAGTCTAAAAAACTGGTTCGCATTTCGTGTTCCAATGACGATTGTGGGACACGAGTTTCAATTACTTCATTAATGTTTTCTGACATACTTACCTTTCCTATGTTAATAGCATATGAAACATAGCAGATTTATGCGCTTTTGGTCAAGAAATAAAGGCCAAAAAACATATTGACAAATTAATCATTCGTGATAACCTATGGTAGATACAATTCAAGGAAAAACTATGGGCTGTTTAAAGAAAACAATAGAAGAAACACGCGACTGGGCAACACATATGCGCAATTCATCAAAATCATCACCATGGGATTACGCGCAATATTCGTGCCAAGTTTGGAATCTGAACCAGATTTTAAAGGCCATAGAAATTTTTGAAAAAATAAGAAACGATGCAAACTTTAAAGCACACAGGGACAAAACACGATGAATAACCTGTTTTTACCTTTTTATAAATTGTTTGTAGCTATATTTGTGTACCATTTGTTCACAGAAGCTCTGGCAAAATTTGGTTTAATAAAATCTAAATAAAAAGGTTGCGTTTTTATAATTCCTGTGATTAAATAGGGACACAAACGGATTTTTTCGGGTGTATAAATGATGCTGCTCGGGTACACCTGAAACAAAAAAAGAAAAAAAGAAAGAAAAAGAACCAAGGGTTTAAAGTCATGGCAACAAAACGTACATATCAACCATCGAAAACACGCCGTGTTCGCACACACGGGTTCCGTGCGCGTATGGCAACAGCTGGTGGTCGCGATGTTCTGAACCGTCGTCGCGCAGCAGGTCGCAAAAGATTGGCCGCAACCGCTGCTAACTAAAAAAACAACACCCGCCGATTGGCGGGTCTTTTTTTTACCGTATAAAATCATATAACTTTCTGTTTTACTTTCAGACTTTTATTGATATAGTGTGCATACAACAAAAGAAAAGGACGGAAAAAATGGCAAAAAAATCAACAGAAACAGTAGTTGTAAAAAACTATAAAAAAACAGGCATTGTGGCTGCAATCGTTATCGCAGTTGCAGCATTGGGCGTTTGGACAGTCAGTGCACTGAATTCAAATTCGGGGACAACGGTTCAAGAAGCGATGACCGTAGTTAGCGAAGATGCCGCAAACGGTGCAAATATGCGTATCGCAGTTGTACGTATGGACGCAATCCAGGCAGAAGCAGCCGCACTGAAAGACCTGCGTGCACAGCGTGAAAAATACGAAAAAGAATTGCGCGACGAAATGACCAGCCAACAAAAAGCACTGGAAAAAGAAAAGACTGAAATTGAAAAGTCTCAGGACGTATTGTCACAGGAAGCTTTACAGCGTCGCGTTGTTGACTATCAAAACAAAGTGACAAAATTACAGCGCAACCTAACAGAACGCGCACAATCCGTTGAAATGTCTTATCAAAAGGCATTGAGTGATGTTCAGGCAAAACATCTGGACCCTGTTATCGAAGGAATCATAGATAAGAAAAACCTGTCACTGGTTATTGATGGCCGTATGGCACGCACAGGCGCAAATGTTGCAAACCTGGATATCACAGACGAAGTCATCAAGGCATTGGATAAAAAAGTATCTAATGTAAAAATGGAAACACCAAAGGGTTTCTAAAAAAAAACAAATAAAAAACCCCGCCATTTTGGCGGGGATTTTTTATTCTGATTTTTTACGCGCGTTATTTAATCGCAACTGACCACAAGCCGAGCCAATATCAGTTCCGCGTTCACGCCTGATACGTGTATGAATACCATTTTTAATCAGGATGTCCTGGAATCTGTGTACCGCATTCCCAGACGGCGATGCAAAGTCACGCTCGTCAACAGCATTCCACGGTATCAAATTTACCATACAATTTTTTCCACGCAGCAACTCAGATAATTTTTCAGCATATTCAGGTGTAGCGTTATACAAAACAGTTTCACCATTTTCATCACGACGTCCTAATAAAATATATTCTATCATTAACTGCCTGTTGTGATTGTCGGTAAAACGCCACGCCGCATCCAGAACTTCGTTCAATTTATATTTATTATTTATCGGCATAATTTGCGAACGTAATTCATCCGATGGCGCGTGCAATGATATTGCCAGATTAATCGGGCGCCCCCATTCAATTAAACGATCAATGCCCGGAACAATACCACACGTAGAAACCGTTATGCGACGCCAACCTATACCCATATCACTGTTCGCACGTTCTATAAAATTAATTACATTTTCTGTGTTTTGCAATGGCTCACCTGTTCCCATAATCACAATATGCGAAACATCCCCATTATTTGCGTCGCCGTTTGGTCGAATTGGCCTGTCGCTGAATTTATCGGCGCGCAATTCCCATTGCGCAACCAGTATCTGAGAAAAGATTTCATTAGCGGTCAAATTACGCTTCAACCCCAACAACGTACTGGCACAAAAACGACACCCCATTGCACATCCGGCCTGAGAGCTGACACAAACACTGTTGCCGTATGTCGTGCGCATTAATACACATTCAATCTGTTCGCCATCGTTTAATTCCAGCAAAAATTTAGTCGTTTCACCGTCCGACGATTCTAATTTTTTTATAATCTTTACAGGCAACGTTTTCGCACATTCAGACAACGCACAACGCAATGATTCAGGAATATTTTTCATAACTGAAAATTCAGGTGCACCACGGTTCAGCCATTCACGAATTTGACGCGCACGAAATCTGGGCTGCCCCATATCTGTGATAAATTTTTCAAGCTCTGAATCCGTCAGATTGAATAATATTGGTTTCATAATTTATACCGCTCGTCGTTGATTACAATAACCGCCTTTCTGCGCAATTGTTTTAACTGTTGATCCGCCATAAACATCGCCTGTTTGTATGATGCATTTTGTTTAATCATTTCATCCAAATTTTTATATTCAGATGTTTTTTTAGTACTGCACACCAATAAAACAGAACCGTCCTCTGCGCGCGCGGACCAGGCCATATTTGGCAGCGTCGCAACACGTTCACGCAAATCGGCCGACAACTCGTATTGCAATGCGGTAAATTTCTGGGGGATACCACCCAGAGATTCTGCCATTTTAATCGCATCATCACAGGATTTTGGCTTAGCCAATTTTGCAACAACATCCGTTGGAACGTCCGTCAAGCGCACAATCGTCATTTCAACCGGCAAACCGTGTTCACGCGCAATATTAGCACGTTCAGCAGCAACATCTTCGGCAGTCGTATCAACAGTTGGCATAACAGTTCGCGCAACAATAATCTGCCAGGCAATTTCTGCACGCAGCGCATTGCGCGCCATTTCACGTTCTGTTGCCGTTAAATCACCCAGGTTCATTTTCTTTAATTCTGCATCCACCGTTTTATCGTCTGGGATGGCGTTAAAATTTTGAGCATAGGCAAGTTTAACGTTATCATCAATAATGCTTTGCAGCGCAACACGACGATTGTCAGTCGATGTTTTACCTTGGCGTGCCATTAATTTTGTTCGCGATGTAATATCTGTATCGGTTATCGGTGTACCATTGACCGTCGCAACAACCGATGCTGCAAACACAGGCGATACATATAACACAGCCAACAATGCAATAATGCCTTTGATTTTCATCTTGCTTTCCTTTGGTTAATACTGCTGACCATTGATGGCCATACCGAATCTGAACTGGAATGTGGTGGTACCAACATAGTCTTCTTTGATTGCGTTATCGTGACGATATTCCACAGACAAATAATAGCACGGGTGATTATAGAAGAAACCACCTGCGTGACGCTGGAATAAACCTTCTTCCATATTATATATTGCATTCCAACGCACAGACCAACGATTTGTTAACTGAATACCCGCACCAATAATAGCTTCGTTATAATTAGTGTTTTTATCCAGTTCTGTATTTAAATACTGAGACCAAATATGACCAATGTTAAAGAAATTTCCGGCAAAACCAATATTTGCAGACGTTTCAAAATGACGCAACGCCAATGTATCCTGGTTCAATCTGAAACGTGACGCGACGTTTAACCATTTCATATTATTGTAACTGATACGTCCAACATAGTCAGACAAACCATTGCGAAATCCTGTGTCTAATTCTGTACTGGGGCGTTCTGTGAAATCATAAGACTGGCCCAGGAAGACTTCAAAATTTTTGCCATCCTGATTAAACGCAGCCCAGCGCACACCATAATCGGCATACGTTCCATTTTCCCATAAATCCAAGCCAGAGAAACGATTGTCAGAAAACAAGACCGTGTCAGTCAATATCGTTCCTGCAGAATCATTACTGTACGCAAATGTTTCCGAATCCAGCTCACGCATAACAGTAATACGGGCGCGCGGTTCAACTATCTGGGTCCAGTTATCAGTCGGACGGAACAATGGCAATCCCCATTCCAGATACCCACTTGGCAGAAAGCGATCCTTGAATCCTGAAAATGTACTTTTGTCTATCATTTCTGTGTTATTAAAATGATACACATCATATCGTGTTGATATACTGGCCGTCAGGCGATTTCCGCCCCACAGCGTCCACGGTGCCGTCAAACGCGCATCGCCAATCATACGTTGGGCCGACGTCCCGTCGCCAGATATCCCCAGAACATCGGCACTGAACGATGCATAGGTTTCACCAAACAGTGGTGCAGTCTGATGCACAGCACGAATGTTCGGCAAAATGTCACCGTCGGGCGCACTATAAACACCACTGCTGTCACGCAATTCCTGGAATATATGCGCATCAGCAACAACATAACTGCTTTGACCGAACAGTTCCAGTTTTGCACCAGAATCCAAATACGGTTGATCATCATAGAAACCATATTTCTGCAGGTATGTCTTATCAGACGCACGTTCCAAGAAAACTGTTGCACGCGCATATTCGCCCAATTCAATAACATCATCGTTAAATATATGCCAACGATTTTCACCCGCACGATTGTGTGTAAAAGACCCACGGGTGCGATATTCCGAATGATCCGCGTTCAAACGATGTTCCAACTGGAACAAGGGATTTTCACGCGTCAGGTACGATAATGTGACCGTTATATCGTGCGTGTCAGACAAAGATATATACAGCGGAACATTTATCTGGGTACCCATCTTGTTCGTTGATTCAAAATCAGGCATTAAAAATCCTGTTTTATATTTTACCCCAGGGTCAGGCATTTCAAAGTACGGCCACCACAACACGGGTATATCGTATGTACGCAATACAGGGCTGTAAAATTTTAACATACGCTCGTTCATATCGTGAACGATTTTATACGTCGATATTTCCCACGCATCGCCATATGCGTCACAATCATCGCACGCAGTAAATGTGGCACGACGCGCAATTGTTAAATCGCCTTTGCGGGTGATATTGTTTGATTCAACATAAACATGGTTGCCCAACCATAACTTTATATCATCGCCCGATAATTCTTCGCCCTTGGACGTAATATAAGAATCAGTCAAGGTCATACGTTGCCCCGACTGATTTATAATTTCTGTGTTGCCAATTGTTTTAATGGTTTCAGATTTTACATCGTATTCAATTTTGTCGGCGGTTATGGTGCGCGGCTCGTCCATATTAACGGATACGGCGTCCGCGTTTGCAGATATGAACAAGAACAATAAAAGTAAATGCGTTTGTTTCATTATTTCTTTGCCAATATCGCCAATATACCAATCAGCAATACCCCTAAACCAATTGCCAACATTCCAAAGCCAGTCAAACTGCCAATCATATTAGACAATGACATATACATCGCCATCACACCCGCCATTGCCGCAACAGATATAATCGGCGCAAAACTGGCACGACGACGCAATAATGACGAACGCAGCAATATCGCCACACACAACGCAGCCAGTACTAAATTCATCAGCGGACTTAGGAAACGATTACACAATTCAGACAAAATCATTTTATGCTGTTTCGCGGTTTCCGCATCAAACGCAACACGCATCAAATCCAGCGTCGGAATACGACGAACACGAAATGAACTATTGCTATCATTGTCGACAACATTCAGGTCCATATCAAACGTTTCAAAGGTACCCGTCACCATCGCTTCGCCCGACGCCTGGATAGAACCGTTCGTCATAACCAGCGACAGACCGCGCACAGTCGAAACCAACTTGCCCTTTTCTGCAAAAATCGTGGATGGCGACGCATCATCACGCATATCAGACAACATAACCTGCGCCAAATCATAACCAGAAACACGATCAACATAAACAACCAGACCATCTGATATTTCTGTGAACGCACTTTCCTGTAATTTCATATGCGCCATACCGTACTGCAAATTCCACTGGGTGTCATAAAACAACGCCTGGGTGCGCGGCACAATCCATAAATTCAACAACAGGTTTAATAACGTTAATACCGTCCCTAGAATCAATGCAGGACGCGCAATCTGCTTTGGCGACAGACCAGATGCCGCCATCACCGTTATCTCATTATCGCTAATCATTTTGTTGTAAACAAAAATCACCGCAATAAAACATACAAACGGTATGATAATTGACGCAATAAATGGTATCATTAATGCGGTCAACCCTAGGAAACTGCCTAAATCTATGCCGTATTTTAACAAAAACTTCATCATCGACATAATCTGCATCATCCAGGCCAGCCCTGTTAAAATCAGCAGCAGCATTATGAATATCGCAATCAATTGACGCAAAAAATATCGGTTTAAAATCTTCATACCCGTCAGTATAAAGCATTAATTACCAGTTTTCAAGGCATAGATACCGTGACAGATGTACTAAATTTATATTTCATCCCATTGACAAATTACAACCGCGTGCACCGTATCATCAACACAGATTTTATGCTTTGACACCAGACCATCAATCGCAACATCAATTCGAATTTCAGGGGTGTTTGGGTTTACTTCTTTCTTGAAGTTTATATCGATTTTGCGCAACTTGTGGGTGCCGCGATACTGAAAACCAACACTTTCCGTTGCCCAGACAGCATAAACCGCGTTATTTATATGTTGGTTCACGTCAATATCGTCAAAACGACATTTCATAACGTGGGTTTTATTTGTATCAAAGTCTGGGAACTTTTCAAATGCACAACCATATGCGCGGTGTGGCACCACAACATCCGGTGACAGATGATTCACCAGCGGCAATGGGCGACGCGACGCCATATCAATCATAATCCACTGTGATGTAGCACGAACCATCAAACGACCATCAGACCCATGAATTTCAAAATCACGCGTGGCACGCAGGGCATCCTGGCACGAAGGCCAGGTGGAAAAGGTCAGCTCTTCACCTTCGGCTGGTAATTCCATAATGTCGACCAGGTAATACATCACAACCCAACCAACACCGTTTTCCATGCAATACGCGCGACCACAGCCTAAAATTTCGGCATGACGGTCGGCAATCGATTGCAATTCGTTCATCAAAATCAGTGGACGCACATTGCCAAATCGGTCGCACTGATACGCCTGTAATATACGCGTTTCCACCAATTTATCAGCCATAATTTACCCCGCAATATTTTGGGTTGCCACAACAAAATCCAATGCGTCACCCAACTGAATTTCATTTGCACGGGCCGCAGATTTTATCAGACCATGTAATACAGCCGGCGTGTCGGACGGAATCGTTAACGTTTCCAGTTTTGCGCCATTTCCAACCTTGCGCTCTGTGCGCAGGCCACGAATATTTTTCAGCAATTCCAGCGCAACGTTCATTTGCGACACATCCGTTTCATATTCGGCAACAACGTCTGGGTACGCGGTCAGGTGTAATGTTTCGCCACCTTCGGTTGGCTTGTAAATTTTCTGCCACAATTCTTCGGTCAGGAACGGGATAAACGGCGCATACAGACCGATTATCGTACGCAGCACTGTGTACAATGTCCACTGGGCCGACAATTTAGATTCAGCACTATATTTTTCAGGCGCCCAGAAACGGTCTTTGATGAATTCCAAATACTGGTCACAGAAGATATCCCAGAAGAACGTGTCAATTGCGCTGCGCGAATTATAGTTGTCGTATTTATCCAAGTGTTTACGTGTTTCTGCGACGGTCTTATTCAATTCATTCAGAACCCAGCGGTCTTCGATAAAGCGTTCAGACATCGGAATCTGTTTCGCGGTCGCGGGTTCGAAATCAGACAAATTCATCAGAACGTATTTAGATGCGTTCCACAATTTTGTCAGCAATTTTGAGCCACGTTTAACCTCGTCATCGCTGTATCGCAGGTCAGTACCAATTGGGGCGGTCGCAATCCAATAACGCAATGCGTCCGCACCAAATTTATCAACCGCTGTCAATGGGTCTGTGCCATTGCCCTTGGTCTTGGACATTTTTTGTCCCTTAGAATCACGTACCAAACCGTGGAAGTTTACGGTCTTGAACGGCACGTCGCCCATAACGTACATACCCATCATAACCATACGCGCCACCCAGAAGAAGATGATGTCTGCACCAGTGTACAGCAAGTCGGTTGGATAATATTTTTTCAATTCCAGTGTATCATCTGGCCAACCCAATGTTGAAAATGGCCACAGACCAGATGAAAACCAAGTATCCAGAACATCTGGGTCGCGTGTCAAAGATTTGCCACCCGCCATTTCAATGGCCGCCGCTTCGGTTTCTGCAACATAGACGTTGCCGTCTTCGTCGTACCAGGCAGGAATATGATGCCCCCACCACAACTGACGTGAAATTGTCCATGGACGAATACCCTTCATCCAGGCCATAAACAGGTTATAGCGATGTTCCGGCAGGAATTTAATTCGACCTGCTTCCACCGCCTTAATCGCAGGAATTGCCAATTTTTCTGCGTCAACAAACCATTGATCCGTCAGATACGGTTCGACCGGCACACCACCACGTTCAGAATATGGCGTTGGAATTGTACGGTCTTCGATTTTTACCAGCAGGCCTGCCGCTTCGATATCTGCAACGATAATTTCACGCGCCTTGTATCGATCCAGACCACGATATTTTTCAGGAACAACTGGATTGTCATTCAATTTTGCATCCGGTGTTAAAATGCAGACCGGCGCCAGGTTATGACGAACACCAACTTCCCAGTCGTCAAAGTCGTGGGCCGGGGTAATTTTTACCGCACCCGTCCCCTTTTCTGGATCGGCGTGTTCATCACCAATGATTGGAATTTCAATATCTGTTAATGGAATAATCGCACGCTGGCCAATCAAGTGTTTCAGTTTTTCATTTTCAGGATGAACGGCAATTGCTTGGTCCCCGAACAATGTTTCAGGACGCGTCGTTGCAATTTCAATCGTGCCACCGTCAACCAACTGGTAATTGAAATAATAAAATTTACCCTTTTCATCGCGGGTCTCAACCTCTAAATCCGAAACAGATGTCTGCTGTTTTGGACACCAGTTTACCAGACGCTTTTCACGATAGATTAAGCCTTCGTTATACATTTTCACAAACAGTTTTGTGACCGCATTAGACAAACCTTCGTCCATTGTAAAACGTTCGCGGTTCCATACAGGTGTCACGCCCAGAACGTGCAACTGGTTCATAATTTGGCCACCTTTGTCCGCCTTCCATGTCCAGGCCGCGTTCAGTTTTTCATCCAAAGACAACGAATGTGGATTTATGCCACGCTTAGACAAATCGCGTTCAACCAACAACTGGGTCGCGATTGACGCGTGGTCGGTGCCAGGCTGCCACAAGACGTCAAAACCACACATACGTTTATAACGACAAACAATATCCGTCAAAACATTATCCAGCGCGTGCCCCATATGCAAATTACCCGTCACGTTTGGTGGCGGCATCATAATACAAAACGATGGCTTGTCAGAATTTACATCATTGTTCCAGAATGTGCTTTTATCCCAGAATTCCTGGATTTTTGTTTCGATTTCGCGTGGCGCGATATTTTTACCCAATTCTATATTCATTTCTGTGTCCTGTTTATAAAAAAATAATCTGGTCAAATCGTACCAGATTAAATTCAAAATTCAAGATGTTAAGATAATTTTATTTCATACTAGGACAGTGCACTGGTAATCTGGTCCTGCATCTGAAAGGTTCCCAAAACAACCCAGGCAATAATCGCCGATACCAGCAAAATACCAATACTGTTCAAGGTATTAGATATCTTTTCCATTTTGCGGACAGATTCATTCAGATAGTCGTTTGCAACCTGGTTCAGGTTTTCATCAAAACCGTTCATATCCGCATAAATTGTTAAGTCACCAATTATTTCAGAATCTGGAAAATCACGACCCGTATCAGCCAACGCACGCCCAAGATTCTCACCATTCGCAATATAACGCAACGCGCGTTCCAGAATGCTTTTCAGATATCTGTTCGCACTGTCGGCCAGCATACGCATCGCATCTGGAATCGTGACACCCGCACTGACCATCGCACCCAGGGACATTAACCAGCCAACAGACATCTGGATTTTATAAATACTCCACGGCGGAAATTTATCAAAGGTCGCACGAAGACGCCCAGACCAATTCGCAAGACTGACCCATATAATCGCAATGGCAGATGCAAATACAACCAAAAATATATACCAATACTTAATCGAGAAGTTTGACAGCCACACCAAGGACCACGCAGAACCACGCCAAACAATATCATTGCCTGCAACTTCGATTAGCGGGGGGACCAGATACACGCCAACCATTATGATAATACCAAAAGTCAACCCCAACAAAAACAGCGGATATCCAATCGCCGATGTCATTGCACGACGAATACGCTGGGTACCATCAACAACGCGACCTACATTTTCCAGCGCAACCACTAAATTTGATAAATTACCAGATGTCACCAACAGCGTTTCGTTTTGCGGAACCCAGCCACGTGTGGCCTCGGAAAAAGTCATACCACGTTCCAGGTTCTTTTGCCATTCGCGCATAACAATCGCAAACGGTTCACGCGGTCGGCTACCCCCGTGCGATTCAACCATTTCCAGACGTTCCAATGCGTCAATCAACGTAAAATCATTGCGCAACAGTGATGCCAATTTTCGACAAATCGACATACGTTTTTCCGTGTTCATACGGAACATTAATTTGGCATACAATAATTCCAACTTATTCATATCAGTATGTTCCCGGTTGATCTAATTGGCCGACCCAACGTTCCAGTTCATCAACACTGACAATACCCTGCAACATCAATGAAGCGGCAGCTTCTTTCAGTGTACGACCATCCATTTCTTCCAGCCAATAACGTACAGCGCCATCGGTATTCCCCGACAGGGCCAGACGCAAAAACTCACTGTTTGTGATGATAATTTCACCTGCTTTGACACGACCAATATTGCCCGTACCATTACAATGCGAACAACCAGGACCACGTTGGTACACCTGGCGCAAGCCGATTTCCCCGTACGCATCCATTACACGACGGTGCGCACCACGTTCAGGATGATTAGCCAAAGGTTCCCGACAATATGGACAAACCTTTTTAAACAAACGCATAGAAACCAAGCCACGCATCAATGTTTCTTCTTTTAACTTAAAGGACTCGACCCCCAGATCTAAAAGACGCGTCAGAGCCGCCATTGCAGAATTTGCGTGCAGCGTAGTCCAAACATTGTGACCAGACAATGCACCACGAACCGTCAATTCCGCCGCCGCCAAAGTACGAATTTCACCAACCATCAGCGTGTCAGGGTCACTGCGCAAGGCAGCCGCCAACGCTTCGACATATTTATCTTCGCGCTGTTCTTCGGTGGTGGTGTTTACCACAGGCATTTGACGGGCACCAAAAATCTTTTGCTCAACGGGATTTTCAACCGTAATCATATTTATTTCATAATTACGCTCTTTTAGCATCAGCGACATATTGCGAACCAATGTCGTTGATTTACCAGAACTGGTTGGACCCGCAACAATAACCAAGCCGGTCGGGAATGAACGCATACGCGCAAGCAGGCGCTGTTCATAGGGGCCAAATTCTTGTTCTGCCTTGATACCCTCGGATGGATTATCATACAGCAGACGCATAACCGCATAGCGCGTTCCAAACGCAATCGGGTTAAACTGCATACGAACGCCCAACACACCCGATGGCAGGTACAAATCCTTGGTTCCGCGCAGAGGGGTTCGACCATCCTTTTGGGCGGACTGATATTCATTTACAGCATAGTTGGCATTCGATATGTCAGACGAGGCAAAGGCCGCACGCAAAAAAGATTCACCCCATTGCGAATTGTATTCCATAACGGGCTGCATACTGCCGTCTATTCGGAAATAGATCGTTGTTTGGTCAGCCACCTCGACGTGGACGTCCGACACTTTCTGGGCGGCAGCCTTGGCGATAATATCAACAAAATCTTTCTGCATCTGGTTATCAAAATCAGAACGACTGCGAATACCACCCCCCAGACGATTTTCATAAGATTTATATATGTTTGATATTAAACCCAAGTCTGAATAAAACGGTTCACGAACCTTGCGACCGCGACGTTTTAACAATTCTAAAAATGATAATACACGGCCGTCATAGCGGTGCGTGCGTGATATGATTATTTCGCCGCCTGTGAAATACGCAACCAGACTTTGTGTGTCACGATGCAATTCAAACGCAGCCCCCGTTGCGGTCAACAGACGATTGCCATTGGAAAACAAATAATCAATAACATCTTTTGATTCTGCACTTTCCAGTCCAGATGGCACAGATGGCGTGTCCTGGAATTCAATGTTATCAAAAAATTCTGTTTTCTGTGGCATATTGATTATTTCCCGTTGCTGACATTCAGATTTTGTGTTGCACCATCTTTGTCTGTAAACACAACACCATCGTACAAAGATATAGATTTGACCGTCAAACCGTCCAGATTCCTGCCAACACTGATCCGTTTCGATTGGCCCGTTGATAAATCTTCGACAGTGGCCTGCAGTTGCGAGCCCGCCCCAATAACATTAACCAAGCGATATTTTTTTGTAATGTCGATTTCCGGCGAATCTTCGGCCGATTTCAATGACGCGGTCGCAGGTGCATTTTTTTCTTTTTCTAGGTCCGCCAACCAAGATTCTTTTTCGCGTTCGATACGTGCGGCTTCGGCCTCTAGTTTAGCTTTTTGCGTTTCAATTTCCTGCTGTTGCTGTTCTGCGCGTCCAGACAGGGTGTCAATTTCCATATGCAATTTGATTTTTTCGGCTGCCAACCTGTCCAACTCCAAATCCAGTTGGGCACGCTCTTTTTCCAGCTGCATTAAAATCTTTTCCTGTTCCAGATCTGTTATCTGTTGAAATAAAGACCCAGCCACATCATAGTTCGCAACTGCATCCGCTGATACCTCTTCTATATCAACATCAACCGTTTCAACAGCATCAACCACAGCATACGCATTCGACAATGCGCCACATAACACTAAACCAAAAAACAATACTTTCTTATTTTGCATAGATTATCACCTCATAACTCCAAAAACGCGAACGCACATCCCACGACGCCTGCATCATATAGACGCCACCAAAATCACTGAAAACTTTCATAAACTGCATCGGAACCAATTTTGATTCCGCGCCAATTTCTACAACATTGACAGACGCCGTCTCAACCCCATTCGTTAATGTATCAACCGTAATCTGGGCATCAAAATTCGTATTCATCCCCTGAAACGCAGTCGTCACATCACGCACAACTGTATCAGGATCACGTTCGTCCTGGGACGCATATAATTCTAACGACGGCAAAGTCGCACGAACACGGATTGTGTTTTCATCCAGTTTAGTCACAGATGCACCAGGCATCAAATCTGTCACAATATTATAAAATTCACCAATCGTACCAAACGAGCGCTGAAATTCTGCAACAACATGTGTTTCACCACAGATCGCAGAAACTTGATTCCAGCCCGCAATCGGCTGCATAACAAAACCAATAGCCTGATAACACTGGGACGCGCGCGCCGCAACATCTGGCAACAGTTCGTACGGCATTACAATTGGCGCAGGCGGCAATGTTTTTTCAATCTCGAATTCTGCATCCAGTTTTTTACTATTTTCTTCCAATTGGCGCTTATATTCGGCCACCAATTCGGGATCTAATCCAGACGCGCTTGGCCGTGGGGTTAAGGTCTGGACAATCGAATCTCGAAATATTAATGAAAAAAACAAAACAAAAATACCAACCAGCGCCAGCGACAACATACCTGCACCAAATCGACTGATTGAATGCAAAACCGCATTATTATGCCCCGCCAATATGTCGGCTAAATTGCGTTCTGCCGCACGCGGCATCCCCCAAGACGCAGGCGCAAAAAAAGCACCCCAATCCGGAACCTCGGACATTTTAACATATTCATTACGGGCCTCACTTTCGGAATCAAAAATCCGGTCCGCCAACAAGATTCCATTACGCGCCGCAACCAGGTAATAATTAGAACCAACCTGAAAAACAGCTAAAAATGATATGTATTCAGAAAAACTGTCCATTACCGCCGCAGCCGCAACAGGCATACCAAAGCGCGCACCATTTTTACGGGACGCAAGCCCCACCATCGCACGATATTCCGTGTATAAATTCAGTTTCTTGTCAATGTTATGTGACAAAGTACGCGCATAGTTGCGCGCTGCAAAACCCGCCGCAACCGGCTGCCAAAAAAGGCCAACCGCATATTTTTTACGATTAACTGATATAAATTGATTTAGCAATGCTACATTCTCTCTGCTGAATATCTTGGTTTAAATTATAACACATTATAATTATTTAAGGCAATCGAATATTGTAATAAAAAAACGCCAGGAATGGCGCTTGGGTTAATCATATGGGTTTTCTGATTTTTCGTAATCAATCACAATTGGCAAATGTTCCCACTTTAACGCAGTCGCGATGCCGCGACGCAGATAACGTGTGTATGATTCAGGAATGTCTGACGCACCACCAACATTAATTGTGATACGCATTGGATGACGACCTGTTTGACGTGCAAACTTAATCTTCATCGGACGTTTCAGACGCGATAATGGCGGCTGGCGATCGGCAACCAATTTTTCAACTATGCGATTTACCAAACTGGTCGGCGCCTGGGCAGATGAAATATCCCACTGTTCATAAATGCGACGGAACATATTTTGCACACCAGTGCCCGTTTCAGCAGATACCGCCAAAATCATCGGCTTGATAATCTGGTGAAAGGAATTTGAAAACTGATGTTTCAGCTTCAGTAATTTTTCATCACGGATTTCAGGTTCAACCAAATCCCACTTGTTCAAAGCAACACACAAAATCTTGCCCGCGTTATAAACACGCGCCGCAATTCCCAGCGCCTGATTTTCAATGTTACGCGTGGCGTCAACCATCAGAATTACAACGTCCGCTTTGTCAATTGCATCCAATGATTTCAGCGCAGACAGCGTTTCAACATCGTCAGTGACCCCCGCCTTGCGACGCAAGCCCGCCGTGTCCATCAACACAATGTCACGCCCATAGAACTTAGTCGGTATTTTAACCGTGTCACGCGTAATACCTGGCGCATCCATAACGATTTGACGCTTTTCCCCCAGGACGCGATTTACAAATGTAGATTTGCCAACATTCGGCTGACCCAATATCGCGATTTTTATACGCGTGTCCGCCGCGCGTTCGGGAACCGGGGCATCGGCCGCTTCACCTGCAACCTTGTCCAGAAACGCATAAATTTCTTCGAATCCGCGTTTGTGTTCGGCAGAGACCAGCACAGGTTCGCCAAAACCCAGTTTATAAAAATCATGGATGTTTGCCAGACGCTTGGCCGATTCGCTTTTGTTAACCAGCAACAATACCGGCGCACGTGTTTTGCGACGAACCAATTTCGCCCAATCCAAGTCTTCGTTCGTTAACCCAACACGACCATCAACCACAAACAGAACTGCGCCCGATGCAGCAATCGCATCAATCGCCATATTGGTCGAGTCCAATGCAATGCCAGAATTCGCGCGTTCCAGGCCCGCCGTGTCATACAGCGTATATGGACGGTCGCGAAACACACCAGAAATTGTGTCACGAGTGACCCCAGGACGGTCATGCACCAGCGCATCGCGCGTGCCCGTCAGCGCGTTAAAAAGTGTCGATTTGCCCGTATTAGGACGACCTGCTATTGTTATTTTCATCATTACTTTTTTCCGTTGATTTTTTGTAATTATAAAGCAAAAATATAAATAATCAAATAGGGGCGTAAATATGAAGAAAAAATTCAAAAATGCTTTTAAACATATTCGTAATCTGATTGTTAATCCGAGGCGGTATTTTACAAAGATTGTTGCCGATGGCGATATGGAAGAGGCAATGTTAAAGGCGTTTCTGTACGGCCTGTTGGGCGGATGTTTGGTATTATTAATTCGACTGTTGGGTGGCGCAACAATCACAATAGGTGCAATTTTTTCTGCGGTTATTATCGTGCCTGTGCTGGCGGTGACACTGTTGTTTGTGTTTGGTGGGTTGATGATGTTGGTGTCTGAAATCACAGGCGGGGAACGCGATTGGGAAATCGCAATTAAGGGATTAGCGTCTGTTTTCTTTATTTATCCCGTTATTTTGGTACTGAATGCTATGGCATTTAACTGTGCGTCTATATGGGTTATCAGTATGTTAGTCGATATGTATGTATTATTCTTGTTCTATAACATATCATTGTACTGTATGCGTGGAAAACGCGGGAATGTTTTGCTGGTCATTGGTATTTTGGCTTTGTTTATGATAACCGTCTATGCAACAGATTATCGTATTGGGTGGTTTATGCTGAAAAACACCAATGCAACAATGCTTTGTTTGATATAAGGAATAAAAACCAGCAAAAGCTGGTTTTTATTTTGGGTACAATTTTTATAAAACTGGGCCCTTTGCCGTGATATAATACAGATTAATGACAGCACACAAGAGAGAGAGCATGAAAAAGAAAACCGCTGAAAATGCGATTATTTCACTGAAAAATATTAACAAAAGTTTTCCACTGGAAGTTGGTGGGGAACAGCAGGTATTGTTTGATATTAATTTTACAATTCGCCCCGGCGAATTTGTCGCAATTATGGGCCCATCTGGGTCCGGCAAGTCAACCTGTATGAATATCATAGGTGCATTGGACACACCAACATCAGGCACATACGAACTGTACGGGCGCGACGTGACAAGACTGACCCCAGATGAATTAGCCATCGTCAGAAATGAACACATTGGATTTGTTTTTCAGCAATTTAATTTGTTGCCAAAACGCAGTGTGCTGGACAATGTGATGCTGCCACTGATGTATCGTGGACTGCCTATGGATGAACGTATACGGCGCGCACGTGAAATGCTGAAACGCGTAGGGCTGGAAAAATTCGAATCCTATTTACCAACCCAGTTGTCGGGGGGAATGAAACAGCGCGTGGCAATCGCGCGTGCGTTGGCAGGTGAACCTAAACTGATTCTGGCCGACGAACCGACAGGGGCACTGGACAGTAAAATGGGTAATGAAATTTTGCAATTTTTCAAAAAACTGAACAAAGAACTTGGGATTACCATCGTTATGATTACCCACGAATTTGATATTGCAAAATACGCAAACAGACTGATTCATATTCGTGATGGTAAAATCAACTATGACGGCCCCGTTCCACGCAATGATAATAATCTTTAATAACAGACAGAAGGAATAAAACATATGACTATTGGTGATATTTTCAAAGAATCGTGGCTGTCCATCAGCGGTAATAAAATCCGTTCTTTTCTGACCGTGCTGGGGATTATTATCGGCGTTATGGCCGTGGTGATTATGGTGGCGGTCGGCGAAACTGTACAAAAAGAAATTACTGGGCAATTTTCGGCCCTGGGAACAAACACAATTATGATTCGCGCAGGTGCCGCACAACAGGCCGGCGTACGTACCGGCAATCGTCAAACATTAACCATTCAAGATGCTGAATTCATCGGAAAATTACCAGATGTTATGGCAATATCACCGGTTCAAAATGGCGCCGCCCAGGCTATATATGGCAATAAAAACTGGGCTACGTCTATGGTCGGGGTATATCCAGACTATACAACCGTTCAAAATATAGAAATGGAATTTGGTACGTTCTTTGATATGTCGGCCGTTCGAAATGCGTCAACCTATGCAGTTATCGGACCAACAACTGCCAAAGAATTGGGACTGCCCGAAAATCCAGTAGGCGAAGTCATTCGTGTTCAAAATACGCCATTTGTGATTATTGGAGTCACCAAGGCCAAAGGCGATTCTGCAATGGGCAGCCAGGACGATATGATTATTATCCCAATTACAACACTAAAAAAACGCCTGCAGGGGTCACGTTTTCCAAATTCTGTCAATATGATTGCAATGAAGCTATTTGCAGATTCTGATAATAATATGGCAATTGAACAAATGAGCGCCCTGCTGCGCCAACGCCACAAATTAAAAGACGATGCAGTTGATGACTTTCAGATTATGGATATGAAACAAATTATGGAAACAATGACAACCGTCACAGGATATATGAAATTACTGTTGATTGCGATTGCGGCGGTATCACTGCTGGTGGGCGCAATCGGAATTATGAATATGATGCTGGTGTCTGTTGCCGAACGCACACGTGAAATCGGTATCCGCAAAGCAATCGGGGCGCGTGAACGTATGATTATTATTCAGTTTCTGTCTGAATCTGTGTTGATATCGTTTATTGGGTCTATGATTGGACTGGTAATTGGCGTCGGTTTAAGCCAAGGGGTTGGTCGATTTATATTGGGCTATAATGTTCCGTTCAGTATTTGGCCGGTGGTACTGTCTGTATCGGTTGCGGTGATTGTAGGTTTATCATCTGGGGTGATGCCTGCAATGAAGGCAGCCAAATTAAATCCAATTGACAGTTTGCGGTACGAATAATTTAGGCAAAGGGTTGCAAATCGGTTTTTTTATGATAAACTGCGCCCGAAAATCAAGAGGTTATATTATGTCACTGGAAAAATTGGCGCCGGGAAAAACGCCACCAAGAAGAATGAATGCGATTATTGAAATCCCTGAAAACGGGCACGTTAAATATGAAATCGATAAAGAAACAGGACTGTTAAAGGTGGACCGCATCTTGCACGCACCAATGGCATATCCTGCAAACTATGGTTATTTTCCAGGAACATTGGGCGATGATGGCGATCCACTGGATTGCGTGGTTGTATGTAATGCACCACTGCGCCCAGGTGTATTAATCGAAGTTCGTCCAATCGGGGCACTGTTGATGGAAGACCAGGCGGGTGGTGATGAAAAAATCATCTGTGTGCCACGTGGAAAAATTGACCCGTATTATGAAAAAATCAGTTATATTGACCAATTACCTGAAATTTTGCGCTCGAAAATCGAATACTTTTTCCTGCATTACAAGGATTTACAGCCAAATTCTTGGTCCAAGATTCTGGGATGGGCCGACCGCGAAACGGCAGATAAACTGATTATGGACAGCATCGACAGATATTGGGCACATATGCGCGAAATGCACTAATTCCTTGCACGGGGGAATGGTTGCTTTTATAATCAAAACCGTTTTTAGTAAAAGAGGTATTAAAATGGCATCATATATTGCAAATGATATGCGTGTGGGTTGGGTTATTTCACATAATGGCAAACGTTATTCTGTGACATCTATTACCAAAGTTAAACCAGGCAAAGGCGGCGCGTTTGTTCAGGCAGACCTGCGCGATATTGATTCTGGAAACAAAGGTGGCGACCGTTGGCGCGCAGAAGATAAAGTTGAAAAACTGATGGTCGAAGATTTCGATTGCCAGTATCTGTATGCAGATGGCACAGACGCGTTCTTTATGAATTTGTCCGATTATGAACAGTTTACAATGGCGGTGGATTCGCTGGGTGAAGCGATGAAATTCTTGGCACCAGAAATGGTTGTGAAGGCAAACTTTGTCGAAGGCCAGCCAGTGTCTATTTCCCTGCCCAAGACGGTTATCGCAGTGGTTGAAGAAACAGAACCTGCGTTAAAAGGACAAACGGTTTCATCCAGCGGCGGCAAACCTGCCATTCTGGATAATGGCGTGCGTGTTCAGGTTCCTTTGTTCATTGAACAGGGTGAAAAGATTGTGGTTAACACAGAAACACTGGAATACGTAGAACGTGCAAAATAAATACAAAAATAAATATCCCCCGTTTGGGGGATTTTTATTTCTCTTTGTTGCCAAATCGGCGCAGGATTTCCTGTTGCGTGGCGGTCGGTTTTATCGACTTTTTGATTTTACCAAACGTTTCCTTGGTTGAAATAACCGCAAAATCGCGTTCCATTCCCAACTTGTAATCCAGAACAACAGCATCCGAAACAACTTCGCCCACGGCAATACGTTTTGCCGCCGCGCGTAATGATTCGCGAACCTTTTCCTTTTGTGGCTTTGGCGCGTCTTTAAGGCCGAATGTTTCGACTATGTGCTTGGCCAAACGCGCATCCTTGACGTAAAAGTGCAGACGCGAAATAAATTCTGTTACCTTTTTATTATTCTTGAATTTATTATAATGCGGCGCCAATGCTTGAAACATAATGCGAATAACCCCCTGGTTCACATATCCATCACCCAATGTTTTATTCAACTCTGTCATAAACGGCGTTATATCTCGGTTTGATTTAATAATTTGGTTGATGCGCCGAGATACCATAATTGCAGAACCATACTTTTGCATCGCATCCCAGCCAATGGTGTTAACAAAGTCATAATCAGACATTTTGTCCAGCTGATTGCGACCAGCGCGCGATATGAATATTTCATCATTGCCGGTCATCTTGTAATATTTGTATGCCAAGGCATCCGCCAGCAAATCGTCGGCCGCACGTGAAATAATTTTATCAACACGTTCAGGAGAACGGTTGGCTTTTGGCCATTCCCGCAATATTGAATCTTTGTACGCCCTGCTTTCTATAATACAAGCTTCGTGTGATAAAATCCAGCTGCGCTGTTCTGCAAATTCGCGCATACGCTTTATAAGTTCCGGTGATATGCTGCGAATATCTGACCTAATTTTTTTATGCGATATACCACGGGCAAAATCGCGCATAGCCACAGAAAAAGGATAATTTGAACCAGTTAAAATCGAGTGCACACCCTCTGGTTCGAACTTAGTCAATGCCAATAATGCGCTTTTATAAGCCTCTGTTTCTTTCAGGATCTGAATATATTTTTCGTAGTCTGAAATATCTGTATAGATTGATTTATCAAGCGCAGAGTGCTGATGTTTTGCATCAATAAAATTTGAAATTTTGACCCGAGCCAGCGTAACTTCATCGCCCGAACGAAAATTCAGTTTTTTTGACTGCTTCTCAATAAAATCTTCAATATCAGCCAATACGTTTTTCATATTTTTATAGTCACGGGCAATGCCCTGGGACTGGTCCAATGAATAGACATATGTACCAAGTGGGCTTTTTGCAAAAACTTGCGTAACTTCAAGTGCACCACTGTTAATGTTCATAAAATATGATTTTCCGAACTTGTATGAAATTGTTTCTAGCATAGATTCCCCCAAAAATTTATCTGATTAATTATAACATAAAATAAAAACATTTTTAATAAATAAAAAAATCCCGCATCGCGAGATTAATAAATGGTGCCGGTGATAGGACTTGAACCTACGACCCCCTCATTACGAATGAGATGCTCTACCAGCTGAGCTACACCGGCGTGCGAAAGTGACTATAACGCATTCATAGAATAAATTCCAGTGGTTTTTTAATTTTTTATTTTCCGTAATACAACCATGATGCCTGCAGGCGTCATCCCCGGGATGCGCGTCAGGTCAGCGATATTTTCCGGGCGTGTTGCCGTTAATTTTTCAATCAATTCGTTCGTTAATCCTGGCAGGCCAGTGTACACAAAATTAGATGGAATTTTTAATTCTGCTTCACGTTTATAGGCCGCAATTTCACGGTCATTGCGTGCGATATAGCCTGCATAGAATTTATCATTTTCAGCAATTTTATCGGCACGCGCGGACAATTTCTGTTCGTATTTTTCGGGACTGATTAACCCTAAATCAACACCAATCGGTCCCAGGCGCGCAATTGCATTATCGGCACGCAATTTCAGGCGATATTCTGCACGGGATGTAAACATACGATACGGTTCATCCACCCCCAATGTTGTTATATCATCAATCAGGACACCAATCATCGCGTTTGTGCGGTCTAATTCTAAATATGGTAAATCGCACGCATATGCCGCCGCATTTGCGCCTGCAACCAGTCCCTGGGCCGCCGCTTCTTCGTATCCAGACGTGCCATTGATTTGACCTGCAAAAAACAAGTGCGGATAATCTTTTGACTGCAATTTATCGTTCAAGGCGCGGGCGTCAATCGCATCGTATTCAATCGCGTATCCATATCGCGCAATTTCGGCGTTTTCCAGCCCTGGAATTGTGCGAATCCATGCGTCCTGGATGTCTGCACCGAATGATGTAGAAATGCCGTTGGGATAGATTAAATCGCTGTTCCAGCCTTCGGGTTCCAAGAACACGTGATGGGATGTGTGTTCAGGAAAACGCATTACTTTGTCTTCTAAACTGGGGCAATAGCGCGGACCTGTACCGCGAATATCGCCGTTGTACATTGGCGCATTTTGAATATTTTCACGAATTACATTATGTGTAGTTTCAGTTGTATGCGTGATATAGCAGACCGCGTCGTAATTATTATTTTCATCACCATCTGAGAACCAATCGTGGGGCGTATCACCAGGTTGAATTTCACAGACAGAAAAATCAATAGAATCACGCTTAATACGTGCCGGTGTTCCTGTTTTCAAACGCAATACGCGAAAACCAGCGTTCTGTAATATGCCCGATATGTTTTTGTCGGCGTCTTGGTATATGCCATCGTCCATTAAACGACCTGATGGAATTTTTTCCGCGCCACGTGTGACAATACCGTTCAAAAATGTTCCTGTTGTTAAAACAATTGCACGGGCGTGATATTTATTGTTTACGGTCGCGTTTTCCAGGTCAACTTTTTCAACCGCTTCAAACACAACGTCTAAATTTTTATATTCAGACAAAATATCAACAATTGCATTATGGTATAAATCGCGATCGATTTGTGCACGCAGAGCCTGGGTCGCTGCACCGTGAGTGGCGTTTAAAGTACGCCAATGAATACCAGCGCGGTCCGCAGCACGGGGCATCACACCGGCAAACGCATCCATTTCTGCAACCATCTGGGATTTGCCAGGACCGCCAATACTGGGGTTGCAAGATAAGGCCCCCAGGTCGGATTCCGCCATAGTCAACAACAAGGTTTTTGCACCACGACGGGCCGCGGCCGCAGCAGATTCCGTGCCTGCATGTCCACCACCGATAACAATTACATCATAGTTTTGCATTTTTATTCTTTGTTTTTGATTCTAAAATGCGATGCGTTTTAGCTTATGGTACATATCATTTTGGGCGACTGCGTCGCAACCTATTTACCTGGATTCCGACCTGCGTCGGAATGACACGCCACTGCGTTCGCGTTCCGCTCATCCGTGGCTTTAAAATTGCCAGAGCAATTTTGATTCTAAAACGCGTTGCGTTTTAGAATCTACCCATTCCACCATTGATATGCAATGTTTGACCGTTAATATAAGACGCTTCGTCAGACGCCAAGAACACACACGCATTTGCAATATCATCTGGTTCACCAAAGCGCCCCGCTGGGATTTGCGCCAGATATGTTTTCTTTAATTCATCTGGCAAAACATCCGTCATTGGGGTCTGGATAAAGCCCGGCGCAATTGCGTTCGCGGTGATGCCACGGGATGCAACCTCGGCTGCGATAGATTTTGTCATAGCAATCATACCACCCTTGCTTGCTGCATAGTTTGCCTGACCTGGGCCACCGATTGCGCCGATAATTGACGCCATATTGATAATGCGACCAAAGCGATTCTTCATCATTGGCATAATTGCTGCACGGCACATCTTGAAACAAGAACGCAGGTTAGTATTGATAACTTCGTCAAACTGTTCATCTGTCATACGCATTAACAATGTGTCGCGTGTGATGCCTGCGTTGTTAATCAGGATGTCAATCTTGCCCGCGCGTTCAATTGTATTCATAACCAATTCAACCGCACCGCCCTCAGCCGCCAAGTCGCACGGAATTTTGATATATTCATCGCCAAATTCTGCGTCCATTTTTGCCACATTACGACCAGACACAACAACTGTTGCGCCCGCATCCTTCATTTTACGTGCGATTGCACCACCAATACCACCGGTCGCGCCCGTAATCAATGCAACTTTACCTGTTAAATCAAACATCTTTATATCTCCAATTTCTTTGCGGTTATTTTATCTGTTATGCGTGAACACAGACCTGTCAGGACAGAACCTGGCCCAACTTCTATCATTTCTGTAATTCCCAATTCGGCCATATTCAGAACACTTTCGCGCCAGCGCACGCCGTGTGTCATCTGATAAATCAGGGCTTCTTTGATTTCATCAATGTCCGTTGTTGGGGCGCACGTCTTGTTCAAAATAATTGGAACAATCGGTTTCTTAAATTCAACCGAATCCAACGCTGCGCGCATAATATCTGCGGCCGGTGCCTGCACACGACAATGAACAGGCACAGACAACGCCAATGGCATTGCGCGTTTTGCACCCTGCTCTTTCGCGATTGCCATCGCAGATTCCACCGCTTCACGTGTGCCGGAAATTACAACCTGGCCCGGGGAATTATCATTTGCAACGTCACAACCCGCCGTTTCACAAATTTTATGCAGCACATCTATTTCCATTCCCAATATTACCGCAGTAAGGCCTGTGCCCGCAGGCGCAGCATTCTGCATGGCGTTTCCACGTACGCGTAATAACTTTGCCGCATCACCAACCGACAGCGCACCCGCTGCACACAAGGCGGTATATTCACCCAATGAATGACCCGCCACGTATTCTGGAACAGTTACCCCCGAGGCACGCATCATTGCAATTGATGTCGCCATAATTGCAGGCTGGACATTTGCAGTTAACGTCAATGTGTCGGCCGGACCATTAAAGATTACGTCTGACAGTTTCTCCCCCAGCGCCGTGTCCACTGCGTCAAAGACCGCGCGGGCGTCCGCATTTGTTTCATATAAATCGTGCCCCATCCCGACGCTTTGTGCGCCCTGGCCTGGGAATACAAAAATTGATGACATTTATTGTCCTTTGTTAAATCACAGGGATATTATACTTTGCGAATACTGAATTCGCAACCGCAATAATTCTGGCGGTAAAAATCAGAATCGCGGTTTATTTGAATACGCAAATTTTCATCCCATTTGATTGGAATATAATCGATGTCGTCACACACTGATATGGCCGCAACATCAACCTGATGCTGGTCCTTGTGACGGGACACACCCAGAACACTTGCAATCGCATTGTACCCATTCTCGCGCGCGAATTTTACAGCACGACGGAACCTATATTCAAAACAAATACTGCAACGCGTACCGCGTTCTGGTGCATTCTCGAACCCGCGAACAACATCACGCCACGCGTCGTGATCATATTCCAAAACCGCGTATTTAACGCCCAGACTTTCACAATATTTAACCTGCTCGTGCATACGTTTGGTGTATTCTGTTTCTGGAAAAATATTCGGATTATAAAACAGCACAATAAAATCAGTCACGCCCGCAACACTACTTTGCGCCAATTGTTTTATGGCACCGGCACTGCACGGTGCGCAACACGACAATAAAACCAGCCTGATGCCTTTATCTGACATGCTGCATCAGGTCTGCCAAAACCACAGGTATTTCACCTGTTTTTTTTGGGAATATCTGTTTTAATTGACGATCAACAACAATATCCAACTCTCTGTCAACAGGTGTCCAGCACTTTAATGGACGCGCCCCCGTACAGTTTGAAGAAGTTGTTCTTACAGCGGGCACATCTTGATTTGCAGATGTGATTTCTGGTCTGAATCTTGCGCCAGGGTTATCCAGTTCAATCTGGGCCGGCGTCGTGATTTCATCAGACACCCACAAAGATACATTTTTAATATTTTGTATCGAACGAGTGTGACCAGTATTTACATTGTACCATTCATCAACCAAATCCAGTTCAATGCGATATACATCCTGGAATTCATTTAACATTTTTTGAACTTCTTCTAATTTGTGCACGTGCCCCCAGGCCATTGAGCCCTGGGAAGACAGACGCAAACTGCATACACGGCGCAGCTTTAATTTTGCTTTGTTCGTATTTGTTATCATCATTTGTACCTTTTATTAAAATTTATAGCAAGACCCAATGGTGGTTTCAGCATCTAATTCAATAATATTATCACTTTCTGTACCAACCCCCAGTTCTTTTGCACTGCACATCATACCATATGATTCAGTGCCCGCAACTGTTCTTTGAGCCATTGGTTTTTTTTGCCCCGGCAATTTTGACCCAACCGGCGCCAAGACGCCGCGCATTCCAACACGCACATTTGGCGCACCACACACAACCTGAACCGTAGCTGCGCCGGTATTTACCGTCAAGATATGCAAATCATCGCGTGCGTTATGATTTTTTACTTCCACGATTTCTGCAACAATTGGCACAGGAAGGTTTTCTTCTTTTTTAGGCACGTATTTTTCAGTCAACATAGCAACCTTTTCGTCATCTATGCGATTAAACAGATTTTCAGGAACTATAAATTCCGCCCCATCCGCAATACGGTGTTCGTATTTAGTTGGCCACGTCAGGTCGTGCGTAGCCGCAAAAATATTCTGCATCTTATCCGACGCCGTTGGGATAAATGGTGAGGATACGCGCGCATACAAGTCAATTAACTGAAAACATTCGTTCAGCACCATCGCCGCCGTGTCCATATCGCCATTTTTTACCAATGCCCACGGTTCCATCTTGGTCATATATTCATTACCAATCGCATACAAACCACGCAAGGATGCAATCGCATTACGAAACTCACACGCGTCCAGCGACGTTGTTAATTCCGCCAACTTTTCATTAATTTGCGCCGACAATTCTGGGTCTGTGTTGCCACCAGCCGGCACATTGTTTCCAAAATTTTTAGCCGTTAATTTACATACACGCGATACAAAGTTCCCCAACATTCCGTTCAAATCTTTGTTCACAACATCCGCAAAGCGCGCAATTGTAAAGTCGGTGTCGTCTGTTTCAGGTGCAGATGCAATTAATGCATACCGCCAATAATCCGCAGGTAATTCGCGAATCGCTTCATTCAAAAAAATACCATTGCCAGTCGACTTGGAAATTTTTGAACCATTAAAATTCAAGAAATTCATACCTTTTAACACGTCAACCGTTTTCCAGTTGTCATTCATTGCCAATTCTTGGGCAGGAAAGAATATAGAATGAAACGATACATTGTCTTTGCCCATAAACTGGGTGTAATGCACATCGTCGCCACCATGCCACCAGTCAGCCCATTTGTCATTCGCCGCTTGGGAAATAGAAACATAACCCCATGGTGCATCAAACCAAACATAAAAAACTTTGTTTTCGTATCCAGGTTTATTTACAGGGATACCCCACTTTAAATCACGGGTAATTGGGCTGTCTTGCAAACCTTCGTCCAACCATTTATTTGCAATCGCCAAAGCCGTCTTGGACCACCCTTGGCGAGAATCAATCCATTTACGCAATGGTTCTTGCATCGCACTGGTCTTGAAATACATATGTTTCGTTTCGCGCATTTCTACAGGTGAATCTGGGTTAACCGCACTATGTGGGTTTATCAGTTGTTCAGGTTCTAGAGCCGCACCGCATTTATCACATTCGTTTCCATATGCCTTGTCATGACCACATTTCGGACATGTGCCAATAACAAAACGGTCCGCCAAAAACATCTCATCTTTGACAGAATATGGTTGAACTGATGTTTTTTCAACCAACATGTCTTGTTCTTCTAGCCGGCGAAACAATTGATGAATTAACTTTTCTTGGCGTTCTGTGTGCGTGCGACCGTAAATATCAAAAGACAAATTAAAATCACGAACAGACTGTTCATGCGCAGCACGATATTTATCAACATATTCTTCAACAGACATACCTGCCTTCATTGCGCCAATTTCACTGGTCGTGCCATGCTCGTCAGAACCACAAACATATAAAACATCGCGACCACGCGCACGACAAAAACGCGCATAAACGTCCGACGGCAACCAACAGCCAACCAAATGCCCAATGTGCAAATTGTTGTTCACATACGGTAATGCAGATGTAATTAAATATTTCTTTGCCATGTTTATATGCCCCTTTGATAAAAAAACAGACGCCAACGGGGGCGTCATTTGATTCCCGTTGATTTGTTTGCTTTAAGATTTCTTTTGCATTCGCATAGCTGTATTATAATGCATAAATTTTATTAATCAACTTGAATTCAAAGGATTTTCTGATATTTTAGACACTGAAAACAAAAGGGTATTTAAATGGACGATGTGGCAAAAATAAAAAAAGAAACACAATATCAAACGTTGCTGTATTTAATTAATCAAATTGTAGGACGCAAAAATCTGCGACTGTGCGACTATGTCCGTCACAGCAGATTGCTTTATATGCTGATGTTGGAATATGCCTCGCTGTGCAAAGACCTTAAAATACCTGGCAAATCACCTATGGGGGAATTGGATTTTACACGATACGAACAGGGTCCAGGTGAAGAATTTTATTATGAAAACTATGATTTAATTTATCACGACATTAAATCTGGACACGTTCCTGTATTTAACAACACGCCCTTTTTGCCAAGCGAACGCGTACCTTTGGATATGGCGTGCAAAAATACACGACGCCTTTACAGCAATGCCTCAACGGAAATGCTGAATTATTTCATTATGTCGGAATTACCATATTCAAGAAAATTGGAATTCCTGGAAACATATAAAATGCGATTTAATCGCCAGGAATTTTTGCGTGAACTGAATGCTTTTATGCGAAAGCGCGCAATGTTTTATTCCAAATAAAATACCGGCAATTGCCGGTATTTTTATATCTGGTGGGTGGTATTGGACTCGAACCAACGACCTTTACGATGTCAACGTAACGCTCTAGCCAACTGAGCTAACCACCCAAAACTTTACACTGACAGGATTTTTTTAGATTTGTACTGTATTGGGCTTTTTTGGTGTTTGTATCTTTGTTGCTACATCCTGCTATGAAACGTCCAAAGATGCTACATAGCCTGCTCCAAAAATGCTCCAAAACCAAATCTGCTTACCCAAACCTGTTCTGTGCGTAGGCTATAATAGCAGAAAAAAGCAGTTTGTAAACATAAAAATGCAATTTTGCTTATCAAGGTTAGTTCTTACAAAAATAATTAGAAAATAACAAAGGCATAAAATAAACAAAGGAGAAAAATATGCCAAGAATGATAATCGGATATTATCCAGTAAAAGAAGTTATGGCCTTGGGGGCAAAATATTGGGAAGACATGGTATGTGTAGCGGAGTGCCTAAGGATGCCTGTAGACCCATCTGTCAAAAGAGTTATCGAAGATTTGAAACGTGGGAGAGAAATTACGTTAGGACAAGCGAATAAAATGTTCAAATTCAGAGAAACGACAGGATTGTGATTATTGCTTAAGCAATAAGCTTTTCAAGGGCGCTTTATGGCGCTCTTGAGGTCATTGCGCATGAATTTGCAGTGTATGAAGAGGTATATAAAGAACTGACAGCGAGTTGTTTATATATCTTCGCGTTATGCATACATCTTATCAAGATACGCATGATAGTGAAAAACCGCTTTTGGGTATTGTGTGGTTCATCCCGCGGTCTCAAAAACGTGTATCAATACCAAAATCTGGTAAGTATATTTTTATACCCAAAACAAAATGGAGAAAAAATGGAAAATCAAGAAGAAACAAAGATTGTAGAATGGTTAGAAAGTCTAGAATTTACTCATTCGATGTCTTTACAGTTACCATTTTGTATAAAAACACACAAGCTTGAAACAACAAAGACTTATATACGAAAATTTATGAAGGATTTTGAATTGGGGATTATTTATAAAAAGTACAATCAACAAAAAAATAATAAAATCAAAGATACAAATGACTGGCAAAGAAGACTTGTTGATTTTGTTGTGTTTTTTGAAAATCATGAAATTTATTATACACCATACCATTGTCATATATTGTTGAACATGAAAAAGAAAAATGGTGTTATGTATTCTGAAGAAGAAATTCACTTAGCTTTGGAATACGCTAAGGAAAAATTCGCCAAAATGTTATCAAAAAAAGAAGGCTCTGTAACAGCTGAAGAGATAAAAAAGTTATTGGTGAATTATGATATCAGACAGATAAACCCTTTGGATAGCATTTTTCATTATGATATCAAAGAATTTGTTCAATGTAATAAGATTACTTCTATTGATAGATTAGAAGATGCTGTTACTTTGTTAGGTGTAACTAGACGTAAAAGGTCTGCAAAAGAACGGAAAAATCCAGAAAAAGAAGAAGTTGTAAAACCAGTCAAGAAGCCATTCTGCAGTGTGTTTAGGTTGTTGAAAAAAGCACTATGCCCAACGAAGCTTCTGAATGGCGTAGTTGGGCAGATGTGCCAATTATCAATTAGGTATTTTGAGTTTATAACGGAAAGATTATATAAAACCTAGTGTTTACAACCAATGGCGATGTCCGTACTTGTCAATGCGTATTTGCTTTCCAAGAGAAGAAATTACCATGATTTCACCTTTTTTATGAAAAGCACCCAATGCTTTTGGGAATATCAAATTCTTTCCGCCATTGCGCTTCACGATTAGGTTATCATCTTTCCAACGATAATGCAGGTTACTTTTTTGTGCCATTGAACGCCCTCTTGGTTACTGTTATTAGAACTCAAAATGACGAACGATAGTGACTTGGGTTGACTTTCTTAGAAGGACATTTAACGTGCCAACGTTAAATGTCCGCTCCAAGTATGATTTGCCATGATTATTTCTTTCCCAAATTAGAAAAAGCAACCTGTACCAGCATATCTTTCAAGAAATCCAGTTTATCTTTGTCGGACAGAAGCTCTTTGAAAAATTCATCGTTTTTAGCGTGCCTATCCATCATTACATCGGTGAACTTTGTATCAAATTGGGTATTGAAAGCAGTTTTGTCTTTGTTTTGTGCTGATATGACTAGGTATGGGTCTTTTCGCATATCGTCAATAACCTGTTCCAACACTTTGTCTTCACCAGAAAAACTTGTGCCGAACCGTTCGTTGAACTTTTCGATAATGGCTGATAGGGGTTCGGTTTTCTTGGTGCTGCTGCCTGTTCCGCCTACTACAGGTTTAGCTTTCCCGACTTTGTCTTCCAGTACGATTGAACCCTCTTCTTGTTTGGTTTGTTTGATGTATTCCAGAACTAACTTGTTTGATAAATCCACACGTTCTGATTTACCTTTTCTCAGACATTTGTGCAGGAACTTACCGTAAACAAAGAACTTCTGTAAATCTTTATCCATCAGTCGGACAATCTGAATAATAAAGTCGTACATTTTGATAAAGTTGCCCAGCGCCTTTCTGAATTTATCTTGGTCTTCTGGTGTTTTCACATTATATCTATCCATGGCAGGTTTCAGAATGGATGATAATTTACCAAGGTCTTTTTCTGTTTCCTTGCCTGAATAATAAATGTCGGCAAACTGCTCAATTTCATTCGGATAACATATCTGCGCATCCATCAGAACATTTTGCAGTTTATACAATTCATTCGGGTCGATTTCCTTTTCAAGAATTGTCTGCTGGAAATACTTTTGGAATGAGTTTTTGATGTCTTCGCGTTCATTTACAAAGTCCAACACGAATGTATCAGTTTTGCCTTTGGTGGTGCGGTTCAATCGGGATAATGTCTGCACTGCTTTTACGTCATTCAATTTCTTATCCACAAACATGGTATGCAGCAACGGTTCATCAAATCCCGTCTGATATTTGTCCGCCACAATCAGTATGTTGAAATCGTTTTTGAAGTATTCCGGCAACTGTGTTTCCTTGATGTGCGCACCGGTCTTGTCTACATTCAACATAGTTTCCGTATATGTTTCGTGCGCATCTTTCAATTCCCCAGAAAAAGCGACCAAAACATCCACACCCTTGATTTGGTTCTTTTCTATCTGCTTTTTGAATTCTTTTAGATAACGAACTGCATGCAATCTTGACGGGGTAACAACCATTGCCTTTGCACGCCCATTGATTTTAGCTGCTGTAACATTCACAAAGTGGTTCAGCATAATGGTTGTCTTTTGTGAAATGTTTGTCGGATGCAGGGTTTGGAATTTGGTTATTTCCTTTGCACCCTTGGCAGATTCCAATTGCGGGTCATCTACGGTCTTTTTTATCAATTTGTAGTAAGTTTTGTATGTCGTATAGTTCTGCAACACGTCCAAGATAAATCCCTCTTCTATGGCCTGTTGCATTGAATATACGTGAAAGGCCTTGTATGTTCCGTCCGGCTGCCTTGTTCCAAAGCGGTTCAGTGTCTTTGCCTTTGGGGTCGCGGTAAATGCAAAGAAAGATAAATTATCATGCTGACCTTGGGATTTTAGCGTGTTTTCCAAGGTGTCCATTTCTTCATCTTGTTTTTCTTCGGTCTGTGCTTCTTGTTCAGCAAATTTGTTCAGTGTTTCTTCTTCTGTATCGCCTAAACCCTGAATAACACTTGCTGCAGCCTTACCGGATTGACTGCTGTGCCCCTCGTCCGCGATAATGGCAAAAGACCTGTTTTCAGATACCAATTCCTTGTAAACAATCGGGAACTTTTGGATAGTTGAAATAATAATTGCTTTCTTTTCGTTGATTGCATTCTTCAGCTGTTTTGAACCGTCTTTGATTGGCTCAACAAGGCCGGTTGTATGGTCAAATTGTGTAATCGTATCCTGCAGCTGTGAATCCAAAACACGTCTGTCTGTCAAAACGATAACCGAATTGAATATCTTCTCGTTCTGGTCATTATGCAGACTGGCCAAATGATATGCCAACCATGCAATAGAGTTTGATTTGCCACTACCCGCACTGTGCTGAATCAAATAGCTTTTTCCTGCCCCATTTTGCTTTACGTCATCCACCAATTTTGTAACAACATCCAACTGGTGATAGCGTGGGAAAATCATCGTTTCTTTTTCGATTGCCTTGGTCTTTTTGTTTCGTGTGATTTGGATGTGCAGATACTTTTGAATTATTTCCATCAACATATCTTTACATAACACTTTTTCCCACAAATAAGACGTTGTAAAGCCATCAGGGTTTGCTGGATTACCCTTGCCACCGATATTGCCCGCACCATTTGAACCCTGATTGAACGGCAAGAAAAATGTCTTTACACCATCCAGTTTTGTTGTCATGTACGCTTCATACAGGTCAACCGCAAAGTGCACAAACACCCTGTTCTTGAATTCGAATATTGTGTCTTTGGAATTTCGGTCAAATTTGTATTGGTCGATTGCGTTTGATGTATCTTGGCCTGTGAATTGGTTTTTTAGCTCCATTGACACAACCGGTATACCGTTCAAGAATAAAACAATATCAATGCTGTTTTCATTGGATACCGAATAATGCAACTGGCGTGTGCAATGCAGGATGTTTTTGTTATACAGTTCTACATCTGCTTCATTCATGCTGTTATCTGGCTTGAAATAACACAGCTTGAATTCAATTCCCCTGTCTTTGAATCCTGTGCGCAGAATTTGCAATAATCCCTTTGGCGCTTGCTTGATAACTGTGTGCACCCTGTCGATAAATACTTCTTCGGGATTTGTTGGATACGTCTGGGTATAGCGTTCCCATGCCTTGGGTTGAGTGTTCTTTACAAATTCAATCAGCGTATCTTTATCCAGTGCCAATTTACGGTCAAATTTATCCGGATTACCCTTGGCATAGCCACCCATATCAGATGTCAAATATGCTTCTATTGCTGCTTCTAAATTGATTTCTTTCAGGTTATCGCCGGCCATTATAACACTCCTTTTATACCCAGTTCTATACGCATTTCTGATGCAAACGCCTCTACCTTGTCTGCGATTTGGTTTGACATTTCTTCACGTTGTTTCTTGGATTTCATTTTAGCATAAACAGAACAAATTTCAGTATCTAATGTATAATATTGTTTGTAAATCTTTTTGGATGCATATATCAGCATTTTGCCCTGTAATTCATTGAACATTTCTTTGCACTGTTTAGGCCATTCGTGGTCGCGACAGTATTTATCATGTTCCATCAACACATGACATGCTTGAATATATAATTCTTCGCGCTTTTGTTGAATATGTGCCTTGCGTTCGCGTTTGTATCGCAGGCAGTCCAACAACCACGTAAAACCGCCTGTCATCAGTGCCCCAATAACAACCCCAAACAACTGCGAAGAAAAGAAATCATTCCACAACATCGACTATTTCCTTTTTACCGGTAACACATTCGTATATCAGTGATTTTTTATATTCCGTCATCAGTTCTATCATACGCTCACGCTTTTCCACAATGCCATCAATCCGCGCGCACTCTCCATCCAAATAATCCGCAATGGCTTGTTGTTCAGTCATGGATATTTTTGGCAGAGGTACTTCAAGTAAATCTTTTGCGTTCAATGCACTTCTAACTCCCTCCCCACCCATGTAGTTGAATATTTCTTGGTAATACATATTCATGTAATAGTAATAGAAGAAACGATTGTCTACTTGGGTATTCTTCAAAACAATATATGCGGGGGATACGATTCCTGTGTACGGAGATAACCCTACTCGACTTGTTTTTACGTTTTCCAAATCAATCAGTTTGAACACCAATTGGTTTTCTTCTAGCACTTGGTAGCCTTCAAAACTTTCTGGTTGCAGCCCGTCTGCGTCATCTTTGTCTCGTTTTATTACCCCATTCATGGTAAGAGCAAGACGCTCATAATCACCTGCCTGTTTACCTGCAACTTGTTTGTTATTTTGGAAAACGCGTTTGGTTTTTATGATTTCCCAATGTTCCGGTATCTTGCCTATCCATTCAATGCCGCTGTCTTTCATTGGTGCATCGAGGTTCAGGCCACGTGTAACCGCCTCGGTAATAACTGATTTCTTGTATTCTTTCAGCTTTTCAATTATCTGGCGCTGCTTTTCCACAATGCCATCAATCCGCGCGCACTCTCCATCCAAATAATCCGCAATGGCTTGTTGTTCTGGCATAGATATGTTTGGCAAAGGGACTTCCAACAAATCTTTCGCATTCAAGGCGCTTCTAACTCCTTCTCCTCCCATGTAATTGAATATTTCCTGATAGTACATATTCATGTAATAATAATAGAAGAAACGATTATCTGCTTGAGTATTTTTCAAAACGATATATGCGGGGGATACTATGCCCGTATAAGGAGATAGTCCTACTCGACTCGTTTTTACATTTTCCAAATCAATCAGCTTGAACACCAGTTGATTTTGTTCTAGTACTTGATATCCATCAAAGCTTTCTGGTTGTAAACCCTCAGCATCATCTTTATTTCGTTTTATTACCCCATTCATGGTAAGAGCAAGACGTTCATAATCACCTGCCTGTTTACCTGCAACTTGTTTGTTATTTTGGAAAACGCGTTTGGTTTTTATGATTTCCCAATGTTCCGGTATCTTGCCTATCCATTCAATGCCGCTGTCTTTCATTTCTCTCATTTGGACACCCCTTTCAACAGTGCATCCAATTCAGATTCCAATGTCATTATTTCCGCCATAATGTCTTCGGATTTGCGTGGCGGGGTGTATTTATAGAAATAGCGCGTAAATGGTATTTCGTATCCGATTTTTGTCTTGGATTCATCTATCCACGCATCGGGGGCAAATGGCAAAACCTCGCGCTCAAAATACGTCTGAATATCTTCGGTCAATGGGATGTTTTCTGTGTCGCGTAACTTTGGGTCGGCAACCGGTTTACCTTTCTTCAAAACAATATCACCGTTTTCATCACGCAATGGACGTTCAACAACAACCTTGCGATATCCGAATTCATCTGTATTGAATATTTTGCTGATTTCTGTTTCTTTGAATTCGCTGTATACACGTGTTATTTCTGCAATCGCACTTTCTGGAATGTCGTGTCTTTTGTCGCCTAATGCCTTTCTACGTTTTTCATACATCTCACTTGCATTGATAAGTATGACTTTGCCTTTACGCTGCGCAGGCTTTCTGGTTGATAATACCCAGATGTATGTAGCAATGCCGGTGTTATAAAATATGTTGTTGGGCAGTCCGATAATCGCATCCAGATAATCATGTTCCAACAGGTATCTGCGTATTTCTGATGGGCCACTGCCGGCATCGCCACTGAATAACGGCGAACCATTTTGAATAACACATGCCTTACCTTTATCCGGATTCAATTTGTTGATACAGATTTGCAGGAACAACATCTGACTGTCGCTGACCGGTGGCAGACCTGCACCAAAACGACCCGCAAACCCTAATTTTGCCTCGTTCTCAACGGCGGATTTTTCTTTCTTCCATTCAATACCAAATGGTGGATTGGACAGAATGTACGAAAACTTGCTGTCTTCAAATTTATCATCCGCCAGTGTGTTGCCGTTCTTGATGTTGTCTGCGTTTTCACCCTTGATAAGCATGTCTGCCTTGCAGATTGCGAATGTCTTGTCGTTGATTTCTTGGCCATAGCATAACAACTTGGCATCCGGATTCATTTCTTTCAGATATTCAGATGCCACAGACAACATTCCACCCGTTCCCACAGTCGGGTCATACATGGTTTTTACGGTTGTATCAGTCAAGATTTCATCATCGCTGTCAAACAAGATATTTACCATCAACCGAATAACCTCTCGCGGGGTATAGTGTTGACCGGCTGCGCCATTATGTGCTTCTGAAAAACGTCTGATGATTTCTTCAAAGATATACCCCATTTCCAGATTGCTTATCTTATCTGGGTGCAGGTCTGCTTTGGTTGAACAAAATTCTTGGATGATGATATATAACAGGTCTTTATCAACCAGTCGTGCAAGTTGCTTATCAAAGTCAAATTTTTCAATGATGTTTTGAACGTTTTCTGAAAAGCCCGCCAAATATGCCTTGAAATTACTTGCGATATTGTTTGGTGCATCCAACAGCTTTTCAAATGTAAATGGGCTGATGTTATAAAATTGAACCCCGCTGGCCTTTTTCAGCCTAACATCTATCAGTTCTTTGTTATCCAATCCTTGAACGGCCCTGTGTTCTTCTAAAACCTTGTCCTTGGTGTTGGCAAGTATACAATCAAAACGTTTTATCACCACAAATGGTAATATAACTTCGCCGTATTCATGTGGTTCAAACGGGCCGACCAGTTTGTCTGCAATCGCCCAAATCAGATTTGCCTTTTCCTGTACGTTGGCACTCAAACTCATAACATCATCTCCTTTTATTCCTGATATTAGTAAAAAGAAAAAAATTGCACAATAACAAAAAACTAGGCCTATTTTTTTGGCAAGATATTATTGATGAAAAAAAGATTATAAAAATACTTTATAAACTTCTTGACAACTTTATAAACTTTCTTTATAATGTCATCATCAGAACAAAACAAAAGGAATAAAACATGGCTGGATACAGAACGCGATTTGGAAAATGGCTGACAGTATTTTGCGCTGAGCGTGGAATGTGGATTGCCGACTTATCTGAATATTTGGGGGTAGCTCCTGCAACGCTTTCTTTGATAATTTCTGGTCAGCATCCTATCCCAACATTTTTGCGTGAAAACATTCTATCGGCATTTTGTTTACGTGCCAATGAAGTAAAAGAATTGGACGCAGCAATACAAGAAACTAAAACCGAGGCTGTTATTGTGGAGAGGGAATTTGAACAATGTGTCATGGTTCAAACGCCAAATCACGCAAAATGGACAAAGGAAATGATGGAACTGATGGCAAAAAAGGTCAACAGCATGACCGAAGAAGAGTATGTAAGAATAAGAAATAGTTTGATGACGGTATCTGAAAAAACAGAAGAAGAAACAGCAATGAATTTCAAACAGATGCCAGACGATATATTACATACACACATTCGTAGACGTTATACAAAAAGACCGGATGTCGCCGACAGAATCATGAATTATATAAAGGAAAATATGGAATAAAAACAAAATGGGATGAACAGGCGGCAACCTATTCACCCCAACAGAACCCTAAACAAGTTAGAGTTACTGCGACAAAAGTCATTTTAGCTTGTTTGGAATAAAAATCAAGAGAAACAAAAGTAGGCTAAAATGGCAACCAAGGAAAACATTTCACAAACTTTAGTAAATAAAATCAATACAAAAATTGAAAAATGCCTACCTCAGGCAAATGTTATTTGGGACACAAAAACTAGCGGGTTCGGAATCCGTATTGGTAAAACAGGTGCAACATACATATTCAAATACAGAAACAAATGCAACCGTTGTCAAACCAAAACATTGGGCAAAACAAGCGATATGTCTGTAAATGAGGCGCGCGCCCTGCTGGACGAATTCAAACCAACAATCAAATCTGACAGTCTGAGAATTTCCAAAAGGAACAGAAATTTTACAGTCAAAGATTTATGCGAAAAATATCAGGCAGAACATAGGGTTCGTGAAAGTACTAAAAGGGTAGACAAAAGCCGCATAATCCGACATGTCTTGCCAATCATAGGTGATATACGATTGTCAGATTTGACTACAGAAGATGTTCTGAAATTGCAGGCCGCGATTGCTACTGGCGACAAAAGAATTGTTATTGCAGGACATAAAAATCCAAATAATCCACATTCGTATACAAAGGTTACAGGTGGCACGGGATGTGCCAAGCGTGTTATGGAAATGTTGAACGCGATTTTGAATTTTGGTGAGGCGCATGACTTGCTTGAAAAAAATCCTATGAGTTCAAAAAAGTTTGAAAAAATCATTCATAACAAAAAGGCGGCTGCATACCTTGATGAAGAATCTTTTGCACAATTTGGCTACGCAATAAGAAAATCTGAGTTGTCAAAAACCAAAGCTAGAAAAGATGCACAGGCAACAGACATCATAAAGCTATTGCTGTTGACTGGTTGTCGTAAAAGCGAGCTATTGGGGCTTACGTGGGATAGGGTGAATTTGAAACAACAGTATTTCAATTTTGCACAAACCAAGACCACTGACGGCGAACAAATCAGGGTTTTTGGTTCTGCTGCGAAACGATTGTTAGAAGAAATGTATAAAAGCAAAAGTTCCAAATATCTGTTTCCAAGCATGGATAAAGACGGACAAGAAATACACCGGCAGGACTGTGGCAAAGCACTAAAAACAATTTGTGCATCTGTTGCTGGTCTGCAGGAAAAAATACATCCACACAGTTTACGGCATTCATTTGCGACCCAATGTAATGAATTGGATATCCCTGAATTGCAGATTGGTGGCTTATTAGGTCATAGCAACGGTGGTGTAACAGCGAAGTATACGCACAACAGAATGAAAAAATTGATAGCAAAGGCCGATATGGTGTCAGAAAGCATACAAAAACTACTGAACAGCGGATATCAGAAAGCAGAAGCAGAAAATCTGAACTAAAGGGGGCGTAATTATGAGCATTGCAACAGAATACATTACAGAAAAAGACTTATCGGTGTATCTTACAAAGGAATGTGGATTGCCGACTTCAAAAAAGTTATTAGAAAAACTGAGGGCTCAAGGTAAATCACCTGCGTTCAGAAAATGGGGACGAACAACAGTCTACGCGCGTAACGATGTTGATGAATGGGTTAGCAATAAGATGGCACACCTGTACAAATACACCATGTCAAACTATGCAAAATAAGCATCAAAATCTACAAAGTGCTCCAAAATTGCTCCAAAACACAAGAAAATGCGACAAAACAAAAGGAATAAAAAATGAGTGTATACAGCAGAAATCTAGGAAAAATTCAAAAAACAAATAATCAAGGGAGAATAACGATGTCAACGTAACGCTCTAACCAACTGAGCTAACCACCCGATTAATCCAAGCGATTATAACAAGTTTTTTATCAATTGCAAATTTTATTTGTCTTTTTTATTTGTATTCAGATACCAGCTGCTGAATCTGGGCCGATAACACCAGGTCAGATGCCAACTGTTTTTCAATTTGTTTGATTGCGTACAATACTGTTGCATGATCGCGACCGCCAACAAAGTTTCCAATTTCTGATAATGACAACTGGGTCGCCTGCTTCAATACAACCATCATTGTCTGACGTGCTAATACCAATGCACGGGAACGACCTGAACCACATACTGCATCGTATGACACACCCAATTTTTCGCACATTTCACGAACCATTACAACAGGCGTTTTTGTCGTTGTCAATGTATCCGCCAATAAACGCTGGGCAACATCCATAGTCACGTCCGCACCCATCAGATCAACATATGCGCGAATCTTTTTCGCAACACCTGCAATCATATGACCATCGTTAGCAACGCGCGCACACAAGGCGTCTGCAACATCAAATTTTACACCCGCGCGACGCAACATAACAGATTTTACATGCGCATTCGGCGCAACAACATCCGCAACCAGACCAGACGCCATCAAAGACTGGGCATGACGATCAAAACCAGTCAGATTGTTTGGTGACGCATTGGCAGTCAAAACAACATTCTTGCCCGCGTTGCGCAAATCTACAATCAGTTGCATAAATTCATCTGTGGACGCACGTTTGCCGGACAGCGCCTGGACGTCATCCAAAATGAATGTGTCACATTTGCGACAGAAGTCTTTGAATGCAAAAACATTGTGTTCTTTCAGGCTGCGAGTGAATTCAGATACAAATTGCGCGCCAGACATTTTTACAACACGACCATTCGATGCGCCAGATATGCATTCTGTCAGTAATGTTTTACCGCAACCAGCCACACCATAAATAAATAATGGTGAAAATGGAACTGAACCAGATGCAACCTTTTTGCAGGCAGAAACAACAAACAAATTATCATCGCATGTGACAAAAGAATCAAATGCAATATTTGATGATGCAGGCGCAGTTGCAGGCGCATAAGACTGGGCACGATTGTCGTTCGCAACAGGTGCAGATACAGGTGCCGCAGAACTGCGTACAACAATCTTTAATGACAATCCAAAAGAAGATGCAACAGACGACAATGTGCCAAAATGTACGCCATTAATAAAGTTTGCAGAAAACTGATTTTGCGCACCCAAAACCAAAGTAGAATTTTCAATGTCAATCGTCAGTGGTGCAATCCAAGATGTATATGTCGCAGTATCAAATTTCGCAGCAATGGCCCCCTTGATTGTTTCCAAATTTGCGTTCATTGTTTCTGCCACTGTTTGCATTCTTTTTCTCCTTTCCTTCCCTGGGGTGGGTTGTAAAAGACACCTGCACAAAAACACCTTTTAAGGATATTTCTTGTTGCCTTTTCTTCCCTGTGTTGGTTTTTTCAAACCCGTTTTTTTTGATTAACCTTTCGTTTTGGATACGTCAAATAAGTTATAAGATAAAAATCAATTTGCAACAAAAGGATGACTCTTTTTTGCGGAATGTTTGTTTGACAACGATTCGGTTTTTTGGCTGATTTTCGCACGTTGTATATACACTGTATAGACATAAAAACTTTTACGCACGAACGTATCCACCATCAACTTTTCTCACAAGTCCGCCCAATTCCAATACAACTAATTCACTTTTGATTTCCGAAATCGATTTTTTGACAATTTCTGCCAATACAGATTCTGACACAGGAATTGTTCCCAACGCGTCAATCAGATTATTTTCCCCATCATTTTTTTTTGATTTTTTTTCATTTGATGTCTCTTTTTTTGATACTCCAAAAAAATCTGACACCCCCATACATAATTTTGCCACCCCGGACCGAATCAATGAATTGGGCCCAAAAGCCCGTAAATCCGATGGATGCGACGGTATTGCCCAAATTTGGCGATTTAATTCCGAGGCGAATCGGGCCGTTGTCATTGAACCTGACTTTATGTCCGCTTCGCCAAGAATTAAACGAGGTGACAAACCAGCCACGATTCGATTACGCTGAACAAAGTTTGTCGCAACTGGTGTAAAGCCCACAGGCATTTCACTGATTACTGCACCGTGCGAGATAATATCCCAATACAAAACTTCATTTTCCAACGGCCAAATATAATCCGCACCACCCGCAAGAACCGCAATCGTTCCTGCCCCACCTTTTGCGCGCAGCGCCCCACGATGCGCAGCTGTATCTGTGCCAATTGCCATACCAGAAACAACCGAGATGCCGTTTTCAGCAAAAGCATGCGAAATATCCGCAACTAATTCCATGCCAGCTGCCGTTGCATGACGTGTGCCAACAATGGACACCATATCACGACGCAATATATCCAGATTGCCACGCACCGTAATAACAGGTGGATGATTTTTTGTTTCACGCAGAGCAGATGGATATAAATCATCATCATCACTTATATAATATATATGTAATTGTGATGCGCGCGCCATTTCAGATGATACTGTGTCACGCAACTGGGTCGTCGGATTCAATGCACGCACCGCGTCATCCAAATTGCCAAAACGTGAAATCAAGGCATTATATTTTGCCGCACCAATCCCAGGTGTACGCATAATAAGTAATTTATTAAATATGTCTGACATAGTTCCTATCTTATTAAAATATAATATATAAATAAAGTGCTAATAAAAATCCCCCAACGGGGGATGTTTATTTTATTTCTCTTTTGCACACGTCGTTTCACTTAAACTGAACGCGTATTCGTATTCTTTACAAGCTGGAAACTTATCATCGCCGCTGGTCCAACCAGAATTTTCACACGCACATTTCAAATCACCCAGATATTTAATAAAGCGATTATATTCATTTTCATTATCCTTTTTCAATACGGCCAATTGAGATTGCAACAGTTCCAGACCGTCTAAATCTTTTTGCCCCTCGACCGCACCACCAATCAGTTTATTACCAAATAATTCCATTGAACCAACACCAATGGCCGCGCCACCAACGACCCCACCAACGGTAGCCCAGGTACGTGCAGACTTTTTAGCATCCAAAATACGAGACTTTAATGTATCATATTCCGCCCATTCACCACATGTAATATTGTTCCCCATTTCATAATATTTACTTGGGATATCAGAAACATTGATTTTTGCGTCGTCTGATTTCAGCTCAACCTTGACAAAACAGGTGTTGTTATCCGGTTCTTCTAGGTCTTCTATCATAGTTGAATAATTACCTAAATTACTATAACGAGACGCCCAAACAAATGTGTTGCCAATTCCAATATTGTTCTGCAGACAGGCACGCTTTTCCCGTTCACGTAAATCTTTTTCGGCGGGTTTCATTTCCGGCGGAGTGACCGCCAATTTATCGTCATCAGTCGCATCCTGGTCCGGCTTTGCGACCGTGCCAGCGTTATCAGATGCGACCTTTTCATTCTGGTATGCCATGTTTGAAATCTGCCCCTTGGATGCAACTGTGCGTGGCGCCGCCATCATCTGGTTTGACATAGATGCACGACCGCGACCCGTTGCAGGCGCCATACTGGGCGCTGCTGCAATGGCAGATGTAGCCGCCATAAACACTGTTAAGATTGGCAGTATCGATTTCATATTCTCTTTCCTTTGTACTAAATACTTTATGGGTACATTGTACCATAAAATGCCTAAAAAAACAATAAAAAAAACAGGGAAACATCCCCGTTTTTTCTTATTTTTTCCATTTCCATTCAATCTTGGATTCAGATCCGGTCATCAAACGTTTTATATTTGCACGATGGCGCCACATACACAGCAGACCAATTGCCAAGAACGCAAAGCCCGTCTGAATACTGATCGCAAACCCCAAAACTGGAATCAAGCAAAATACAATCACCGCACCCAAAGACGAAATTCCCGATGTTAACGCAACCAACAACCATTCAATACCACATACTGCAAAGGAAACTGGACTGACCGCCAGCAATGTACCAAACAATGATGAAATACCCTTGCCACCTTTGAATTTTAACCAAACCGGATAACAATGCCCAACAATCGCCGCAAAGCCACACCAGGCGCCAAATGCATCGCCCCCTATATATTTACCAATGAACACAGCCGCAATGGCCTTGACCATATCAAGAACCCAAACCAGGCCCGCCATACGCAGCCCGCCAACACGCATAACGTTGGTTGCGCCGATATTTCCACTGCCAACCTTTCTTAAATCGCCCTTGCCCGCAAGCTTGGTCAGAATCAATCCCATTGGAATCGAACCAAAAAAATAAGACACAATTAATGCAATAAAGTACAACATATTATTTTCCCTTGATTTTATGATTATTTATTATAAAATACCAAAATCAAAACAAAAATAAAAGGAAAATAACGTGGCAAATCATAAGTCATCTGAAAAAAGAATTTTGGTAACAGCCAAGAAAAACGCGATCAACACAGCACGTCGCAGCGCAGTGAAAACAGCGACTAAAAAAGCTTTGGTTGCAATCGAGTCTGGCGATAAAGCGGCGGCGACAACAGCGGCACGCAACGCAGAAAGCAAAATTATGAAGTCTGCGGGCAAAATTATGCCAAAGAAACGCGCAGCACGTAAGATTTCAAGATTGGCAAAGAAAGTTTCCAAAATGGCTTAATGTTGTTTCAGAAATAAAAAATCCCCCGATTGGGGGTTTTTTTCATCTATAAATAAAATAAAACCTAAAAAAAAATCCCCCAGTCGGGGGATTAACTTATTTACGCAGACCTAATTTCTTAATCAGAGCTTCGTAGTCAGATGCATTGCGCTTTTTGATATAAGCCAACAATTTCTTGCGGCGGTTAACCATCAACAACAAACCACGTTTTGAATGGTTGTCTTTGTGATTAGCCTTCATATGTTCAGTCAAGTTGCGAATGCGTTCTGTCAAAACTGCAACCTGGGATTCAACGGAACCACCATTGTCAACGTCAGACACTTTGTATTCCTGAATCAATTCAGATTTTTTTGCCTTTGTTACGGACATTACTTTTTCCTTTTGTTATTTTTATAAAGTTCGTTTTGGTCGCAACACGCCGCCATCAACCGCGCCAATGCCAATGAACACATCACCCGCATATACACGACACAAGCCGCACGCCACGCCCGTTTCAATAAAGCCACCGTTTTTATAAAATTCGGCGTCTTTATCAGGCAAATTCAGAACCGGAATGTCCCCCAGTCCAAAATCCACCGGCTTCAGGTTTTCACCCAAATTTCCACTATTATTAAACACTTTTTCCAAAAAATCAAGTTTTACAGCATCTTTTATGTCAAAGCCGTTTGTTTGCGTGCGACGTATCATATCAACCGTCGCAACCGTACCACAGGCCGCCGCAATATCACGTGCAACACTGCGCACATATGTGCCGGGGCTGCATCGCATACGAAAATACCATGACGTGCCACGGATTTCCGTCAGTTCCAGCGCAAAAATTTCAACATTGCGTGGCGGCACATTAACCGCCCGTCCACGACGCGCCAATTCATAAGCGCGTGCGCCAGATACGTGAACCGCAGAATAAATTGGCGGAACCTGGGATATGCATCCTATAAAATTCGGTATTGCGGCACGAACCGCAGATTCACCTGGTACGATGTCTGTGCGCGCGATTTCCGTGCCGGTTATGTCCAACGTGTCCGTTTCAAAGCCAAACTGACATGAAAACAAGTATTCTTTGGTATGATTGCCCGCGTCTTCTACAAACGGTATCATCTTGGTTGCGTCGCCAATCGCAATTGGCAAAACCCCCGTGGCCATCGGATCCAAGGTGCCGATATGCCCAAACTTTTTCGTCCCCAGCATACGTGCAATGCGCCCACCCGCCGTTCGCGAAAACAGACCTGAATCTTTGTCTAAGATTATCCAACCAGATGTCATTAACGTGTCTTTTCAATGCTATATTTCTGTTTTTCAATCGCCTGAATAAATTTGGTCAACTCATTTTTTTTGCCGTCGCATGGCGGATAAACCTGGCGCATACGAACCGGGTCAAAAACCATGTCACCATTGGCAATAGTCTTTTTATATTCTTCATAATACCGGTTGCCATACAGTATCCCAGGATGAACCGGCATTTCTACCCTTAATATATTGTTGTTACAATTGGCAGAACGACCAACATAATATTTCGGCCCCCAGATAATATTTGATTTTGCCTGGTATCCATCAATATCAATTACCAGACGCGCACCAACCTTGAATTGGTTATCGCGAAACCCACGTGTAATTCCGAATGTTGGTTTACCATTTGAGTCATACAGACTTCTGAAATCAAACGAGTGTATAAAGTTTAACAATTCTTGCTTGGTTGAAAATTCTTGCCGAACAAAATTAAACGAATCTGCCTGAAAAACATATATCGGTTTTATAATCATACAAAATCCCTTTTTACCCAAATAAACTTAACTGTGGCGATACATTATCCGCAACACTTGTTTTTTTCGGCGACGGTGTGGGCACAGGCTTTGGTGCGCAATCTTGTGATGGCATCACAGGCTCGTTCGATTCCAGCGCACTTAATACACATTCCGCACGCGCAACAACCGATTTCGGCATACCCGCCATCCGCGCAACGTGAATACCATATGACCGATTGGCAACACCTGTGACAATTTTATGCATAAAGATTATTTCGTTGTTGTGTTCGCGAACATCAATCGTCAGGCACGATACGTGATTCAAACCACCGTTTGTCGCCAACGCTGTCAATTCGTGATAATGGGTTGCAAACAATGTACGGGGCTGCATTTCATCCAGGTATTCCAACACCGCCTGAGCAATCGCCATACCATCATAGGTCGCGGTACCCCGCCCTATTTCATCAAAAATAATAAACGAACGATTTGTCGCACGGTTTAGGATGTTGGCAGTCTCGCTCATTTCTACCATAAATGTAGACTGGCCAGCCGCCAAATTGTCCGATGCGCCGACACGACTGAATAACTGGTCACAGATGCCAATGTTCGCGCGTTCGGCCGGAACATATGAACCCAGATGTGCTAAAACAACAATCAATGCATTCTGGCGCAGGTATGTTGACTTACCCGCCATATTTGGCCCTGTCAGCAACGCAATTGCGTGCGCGTTCAAATTACAATCGTTCTTAACAAAGTTATCACCACGGGCACGCAGAACTGATTCAATCACTGGGTGCCGGCCGCCAACAATATCAAATGCACAATCGTCCGATATTGTCGGGCGCGTCCAAGAATATTTGTCGGCTACGCGTGTAAGTGATACCCATACATCCGCATCCGCCAACAAGTCCGCCGCAGACAACAAATCATCCGAGACACTGCGGATTTGTTCAATCAGTTCTTTGATTATTTCATCTTCGATTGCGGACGCTTTTTCCGCCGCGCTGCGAACGTCGTTATCCAAATCAATCAGACGCGACGTGGTAAAGCGCATATTGCCCGCCATTGTTTGACGATGAATAAAACCAGATTCAGGCGACATCATCACATCGGCACGAGCGGATGGCACCTCGATAAAATACCCAAGTATATTGTTGTATTTAATTTTCAGTGTGTTGATGCCTGTCTGGGTTATGTATTGGGTCTGCAGGCCCGCAATCGTTTCACGCGCACCATTTGATAACTCACGCATATTATCAAGCGACGCATCAAACCCCGTACGTATCACACCACCATCGCGGAAAAACGTCGGTAAATCATCAGATAATGCACGCACTAATTTTGCACATAGTTCACCGTGGGGGTTTATGTCAGAAAAACGCGACGCAAAACCTGCATCCAGGCGTGACGATAACAACTGGGCCCGTGGCAGTGCGATAATAAAATCCGTTATATTGCGCATATCACGTGGTGTGCCACGACCCGATAACAGGCGCGACAAAGAACGACCAACATCTGGGACAGAGGACAAGATGTTTTCAACCATCGCACAAACATCTGGATTTAACATAAAGTGTGAAATATGCGATTGGCGCATTATAATTTCATCTGTGTCCGCAGACAAATTACGCAAATATGCACGCAATTTGCGCGCGCCCGCCGCCGTGCGCGTTTCATCCAACACATCTATCAAGCACGCGCCACCGTCGTTTATCGGCGCGTCGATTTCAAGACTGTGCCAGGTGGCGGAATCAATTAATAACTGACGACCCGATTTGAATGTATATGGCGCACGAAACGTTATTGTCGCGTCACGCTGGGTATTAAACAAATAACCCGCCAGCAAACATATTGCGCCATCGTTATTTTTTGCAACCGTCCCCGCATCCACTGCACCACCAAACACACGCGACACAACCATATCTATGTCCGCGCGGTGATACAGTTTTTCGTAAACCGGGGCTGATTTAAATAATTCACGTAATTTAGAAATCGTTTTTTCTTCGGCGGTATGAAATGGAAATATAACCTCGGCTGGGTTTATACGAACCAGATCGTCAATCGGTTCGGCGGTCGTACCAATAAAAAATTCACCCGTTGAAATATCACAACCCGCAATATCATATTTACCACCACCAATTGGTGAAATCGCAACCAAGAAGTTTGAATTTTTCGGACTTAATAAATTTTCATCGGTCAATGTGCCAGGTGTCAAAACACGAACAACACGACGTTCAATAAACTTGTGCCCGCGGGCCTTGGCCTGGGCGGGGGTTTCCATTTGTTCAACCAATGCAACCTTGTATCCCGCACGTACCAGACGACCAAAGTAATTATCTGCCGCGTGCCACGGAATGCCACACATTGGAATATCATCACCGTTGCCGTCGGTGCCACGCGCCGTTAATACAAGTCCCAACGTCGCGCTGATTGTGCGCGCATCTTCAAAAAAAGATTCATAAAAATCCCCCAAACGAAACATTAATAACGCGTCTGGATTTTCAGACTTCATATCAACGTATTGTTGCATAACCGGGGTTAATTTACCTTTGTCCGCCACGATAAAATCCGTTTATTTTTGTATTTATGCACCTACTTTCAGCGTTTCGATTTTCAATTCTGCTTCCTTTAACAATTGTTCACAATACGCCTTTAACTTAATACCCTGTTCGTATGCAGCGACAGAATCCGCCAAGGGCAATTCGCCAGATTCCATTTTTTTTACCAATTCCATTAATTGCTTGTACGCTTCTTCGAATGATAATTTGTTTTCTTCCATAACTTTCCCCATGGTTTTATTGATATGTTCAGACTACTAAAACAAATGCCAATTTTCAATTTATTTTTTGAAAGAACATAAAAGCAACAAAAAAGCCGGCAAAAGCCGGTGAATAATTAACAATTTTATTTATATTTATTTATTATGCAATAACGCCGGCTTTTGCCGGCTTTTTCTTAACTTTTTTTACTTAGTCAAACTGTCTACCAGTTCATACAACTGGGTTCGGGTGGAAAAACTTAACGTTATTTGCCCTGCCCCACCACGACGCTCTGTTAATTTCACAGGAACACCCAAAGCAGCCTTGATACGTGATTCTATTTCACGAACGGACGATGCATCAATTGTTTTCTGGGAGTGTGCACGTGTTGTCTTGGCACGCGGGACCGCCTTTACAATCTTATCCGTTTCTGCAACCGATAATTTTTCCGATATAATTTTATGTGCCAAACTTTCTGGATTTTCTGCAACCGCAATTGTGCGCGCGTGTGATGCAGATAACTCGCCCTGCTCTACCAGACTCTGGACAGATTCTGGCAATGATGTCAGGCGCAGCATATTACGAATATAACTGGCCGATTTGCCGATAAGGCGTGACACATCGTCCAATTCATAATCACAACATTCCATTAAATTCTTGTAAGCACAAGCCTCCTCGATTGGATTCAGGTTTTCACGCTGGACATTTTCTATCAAGGCTATTTCCATCGCATTGTTGTCATCCATAGTTTTTACCAAAGCTGGAATTTCAGTCAATCCCGCCATTTTAGATGCACGATATCGACGTTCGCCCGCAACAATTTCATACATATAAGGACGGTTTTGAACACTGCGCAATAATATTGGCTGCAATACGCCCTTTTCACGAATAGATGCCGATAATTCAGCCAATTCTGATTCAGAAAAAGTTTTACGCGGCTGGTCCGGGTTCGCCCCAATCTGTGCCAGCGGAATCTGTTTTACAACAACACGCTCGTTCTGGGTCAACAATGATATATCAGGTATCGCACCGCGTGATACACTGATATCCGCCAAACCGCGCCCCAATCCAAATTTATTCGCCATATTCTTCCCCTGTGGTTCGTTGTACAACCTCGGTCGCGACACGCAAGTATGCCTGGGCACCGGTTGAGTTAAAATCATAGAATAATGCAGGTTTACCGTGAGACGGCGCCTCGGACACACGAACATTGCGCGGAACAACCGTTTTAAACACGGTATCGCCAAATGTTTTACGCACATCTTCGTCAACAGCACGCGTCAAACCATAACGACGGTCATACATAGTCAACAACACACCCAAAATCTTTAATTCTGGGTTCCACTTTTCACGTACTATGTTGATTGTGTCCGTTAATTGTTGAACCCCTTCAAGCGCAAAAAATTCGCACTGCAATGGGATTATTACAGAATCTGCCGTCGTTAAAGCATTAATTGTTAAATACCCTAACGCCGGCGGGCAATCCAGTAATATATAATCATAATATTCCATTATTGGGCACAAGGCATCACGCAGGCGAAATTCACGATTTTCCATATCCAACAAATCAACGTCTGCACCGGCCAAAGCCTGGGATGACGGCAACAGATGTAACCCCGGCACCGCTGTGGACAAGATATTATCCGCCGCGTTTGCAGTCCCCATAATTACACCATAAACGCTTTGACGATGAGATGCGCGTTCAAACCCCAGCCCCGTGCCTGCATTACCCTGCTGATCTAAATCAACCAACAAGACACGCTTTTTAATTGCAGCCAAAGATGCACCAATATTAATCGCCGTCGTGGTTTTTCCCACCCCACCCTTTTGATTCGCAAATGCTATTATTTGTACCATAATCCTTTCCGTATTTTCCAAGCACAGGTTATAAAATACGTACGATTCGGTCAAGTTTTTATATTTTTTTCGGCAAAAACATTAAAAATCAATATGTTATTAATAATTTCATATGAAACAAAAGCAATCACACTTGACAAAGCGTGTTTTTGTATTATAATAACAGTATGAAGTTTAAGAAATACACATCTTGGTCACTGCCTTTGATTTTTGGCGCTGTTGCGCTGTTTTCTGCATGGACAGAAGAAAAACCCGCCACCACAGAAAAAAAGCCAGAATCAACAAAAATAAATGCCCCAGATTTAAAATATAAAATGGACACAATAAAAATAAAATCAACTAAGGATTTTAACAAAAGGGCAAAAGGTGTGTTTTATATAAAATCAAACACTATCTGCCTGAATCATTTCGTGCCCGACAGTGATGAAAAGCACGTAATTGATTTCTGCAACAAAAACAACACCCAAATTAGATTCACATTGCGACACGAACGCGAACATGCCCGCAAAGCAATCTTGACAAGAAAAACAGAAAATTACACCCCTTATGTGCGCGCACAAATTGCCGCACTTAACGAAATCATGGCACCTGCCGCAGAAATCATCGAAGGAATAGAATACTGTATAGAAAACAACAACAATATACCACAAGCAAAAAAATTTATTATTGATGCATGCCAAGAAATCATTGCATATAAACAAAACACAAAAACATTTACAGGCATAATGTTTTACGATTCTGCAGTATCAGACATAATAATAAAGCACGCAACAAAAGACTTTTTGTCATCTGTAAAGCGTGGTTTTTATGTAAACACCATAGCAAAAGCATATAAAAACAAACCAATAGACTATACCCCTAACAAAGAATGCTATAAATTCAACCGCTGTTTCTTTTTACCACAACTTAACATGTGGGACCCGCTGTGGGAATTTGAAACGAAAAACGGCCCGATAAACCCATGGCGCAGCGCAAGCGAAAAAACAAGACAAGAAACAATTAACACAGTAAACAAACTTGTTTGCGAAACATTAGCAAAGCACAAAATCACATTATCACTACTTCACACAAGATAAAAAAGCCGGCAAACGCCGGTATTTTTATAAATAGCGTGTTTTTTCAACACGTTAATTTGTATTTCACATGAAATTACCGGCAAAAACGCACAGAAATTATATAACCGTCACCTGTCTTGGATGGCGTTAAATCGTATTCGAATTCATACTTGTTTTTTGCCACTTCGATTTCCCCGGCAATTTCGCGACCTTTTAACAGAAAAAGCCGGTATTTTGTATGTGCAACATAGTCCATAATCTTGGTCAAAGACGCAAATGCGCGCGCAGTAAACACAAAATCATTCGATTTTGCCGGTAAATGCCGGACATAATCTTCGACACGACCGTGATATATAGTCAAATTTTCCAGCCCAAGTTCATTTTTAACCGCGGTTAAAAACGCAACCTTTTTGCCAATCGATTCGATACACGTCACACGCCACCCCAGAATCGCCAAAACAATTCCCGGAAAACCAGCACCGCTGCCCAAATCGATTATATTCACATTTTTCGGCAAAACATCCGCCAATTGCGCAGAATCCGCAATATGGCGGTTTTCTATGTCATTAAGCGTACTGGGCGCAACCAGATTCATACGACCAGACCATTCACGCAACATTTGCGCATAACGTTCAAACTTGATTTTATTACTCATAAGCGCTATTCTAACATAACCATGAGAAAAATAGAAAGAATATTTATCACAATCAGTTTGTTTGCAGTTGTTACGGTCACAGCATCGGCAATTTGGCACAATCTGAACAAACCAGAGCAGGGAGCTGTTCAATCAATCCCAACAACTAAATACGGTGCTTTTTTGGCCACCCAACACGCTGTGTACGTAAATGATTTTGACACAGCAACACAATTGACCAAAAACCTGCGCGATGTAGAACACCCCATTGTTCAAAACACTGTTTATTTGTCAGATTTTCTGGGCGGAAAAATGCCACTTGATGCACACTTGTTAAAAAGTGAAAAAAGCGTGCCCGCACGTCTGATTTATGACGCATATTTAATTCAAAATGACAACTGGAAAGAATTGTACAATCGACACAAATCTGACGATTCTGCGTTGTCGGCACCATTGCGCATTTGGTCCGCAGTTGCGAACGACAAACAGGCAGAGGCACTTAATTTCATTGAAAAATTGCCAACTAATTCATCTTGGAAATCATTTGTACGTGGCCAGATTTATGCAGAAAAAGGCGATAGTAAAAAGGCAGCAGAAAGCTTTGATGCAATCAATCCTGATTTCCTGAATATAAATGATTATCTGTACATAATGTCTTTTTATGTGTATCACGATATGGCAGATAAAGCGTCCGAACTGTTCAAGAGCTTTACTTCGACACCCGGCGGAATGTTTATGCTGGGGTACGACAATATTCCAGAATGGTCTGTATTCAGTGGATATAAAAACCAACTGGCATTCAGTCTGGTGCAAAATGTTTCGCACACCCAGATTATGATGTATTCTGATTTGGCTATGTTGCTGCTGCGATTTGCACAGATTACCGCGCCAGAATTAGCGAACAGTAATAATGTTATAGATTATTATTTGGGAAATTTCTTTTATCACAACACAGGTAATTGGCAAAAGCATTTTGATAACATCAGCGAAGACAGTCCGTATTATTTGTTTGGACTGCTGCGTAGTGCAGAAAAAACTGGAAAAATCGAAAAACTGCAAGAAGCACAAAAAGAACACCCATTGTTTGTGCCGGCTGTTAATAAATTGGTCGCCCACCATATTCAACACGGCAATAAAAGCGACGCAATGCGCATTATTCGTCGCGCGATGAATAATAAACACCTGAATGAAGCGGGCAGGGCGTTCTTTGCCAAGGGAAGCGCGCAGATTAACTTCGCGTTTGGTGATCTGGATGCAGCACAATCAGACCTGCACAAGGTTTCAAAATCATTGGCACTGGATGGAGAAATATTGTCTTTGCAGGCGAAAATCTGGGCAATGCAAAAGCGCGAACTGGATAACGCATATGATTACGCAATGAAATTGGTAAAAATTAATCCAGCGGATGTATTGGCGTGGGATACGTTAGGACTGGTGGTGGCAAAACGCGAAGGGACAGATGCCGCACTGGATGTATTAGAACGCGTAGGCGAAGTATCTGCAACGTGTTCTTCACTGTTTGAACATTTAGGGGACATATATGCAAGCAAAGGCGAGGTTGATAAAGCCGTTGATTCATATATGCGCGCAATTGAATTATCTGATGATGGATTGACTGTTGTTCCCCTGATAGAAAAGAAAATAAGGAAGTTAAAATGAAAGTTGGTGTAATTGGGGCAGGTGCTTGGGGTACCGCACTGGCAATAACCGCTGCACGGGGCGGCGCAGACGTCGTTCTGTGGTCTTATGATGGGGCGCACCATAATTTTGAAGACGTTGAATTGCCGTCACATATTCGTATAACATCGCAGATAACAGATGTGCGCGATACAGATGTGTGGCTGGTGGTGACACCGGGGGCTTTTTTCCGCGAAACTATGCGCAAAGCACGTGATACATATAACGGTCAACCTGTGATTATCTGCACAAAAGGTGCTGAATGCAGCAGCGGCCAATTTATGTCTGAAATTTTACAGACTGAAATCCCAGAATGTGTGGATTTTGGTGTACTGTCGGGACCACAATTCGCAGCCGAGGTTGCGCGCGGCGTACCAACAGGTTCAACACTGGCCGGAACAAACAGCGCAATTGTCGCGGGGCAGGGCGCATTAAACAAACTGTATCTGGAAATCAGTTCCGATATTATCGGCACCCAGGTTTGTGGCGTTGGAAAAAATGCCGTTGCGTTGATTTGCGGTTATAACAGTATCGCAGCACGCGGTGAAAACGAACGCGCAATGATTTTTACACGCGCTTGGAATGAAGTCGCAAGCATCGGATTGGCAATGGGGGCACAGCTGCAAACATTTTTAGGACTGTGTGGAATTGGGGATTTATTCCTGTCCGCAACCAGCGCAACCAGCCGTAATTTTTCAGGCGGTTTGGCAATTGCCCAGGGAAATCCACCCCAAGGTACAGTCGAGGGTATTTTTGCACTGTGCGGTTTAATTGCACGTGCACGTGATTTGGGAATCGATACCCCAACACTGAATGAAATGCAGGAAAAATTAAGTAAATAAAAAACCCGCCAAATGGCGGGATTTTTTTATTTGTTTGGAATAATTTTAATTTCAACACGACGGTTTTGAGCACGACCATTGGCATTGGCATTTGACGCAATTGGATTCGAAGACCCTAAACCCAGAACTTCAAAACGTGATGATTTTACACCCTGGCCTTGGAGATACGCCGCAACAGAACCCGCACGTTCACGTGACAAATTCAGATTGTATTCTGCAGAACCAGTGCTGTCCGTATGACCAGACACCATAACAGTTGAATTTGAATATTTATTTAATACTTTGGCCACAGAGTTTAACACTGGATAGAAAGACGAATTAATATCCGCGGAATCTGTCTTGAACGTAATGTTGCCAGGCATAATTAAACGAATGCTGTCAGAATCTTCGATAACCTGGACACCAGTCGACACCAGTTCCGCACGCAATTCCGCAGCCTGGGCGTCAAGATAATAACCAACACCACCGCCAACCGCAGCACCAGCCAGGCCACCAATCAGGGCACCTTCGCTGCTTTGTGTTGAACCAATCAGTGCACCAGTCGCCGCCCCAATAGCGGCCCCCCACGTTGATTTAGATGTTTGTGTCTGACCCGTGTATGGGTTGACAGTTGTACAACCCGCAACCAATGCCAACACAGCTAAAATAGATACTGTTTTTTTCATTTTATCTCCCTTGCTGTTAATCAATGCGAGTATTTTATACTATAATTTTTGAAAACACAAAATATTTATAACCCTTATCGGGTTTTGCTTTTTTGGCTTATTGCAAATGTAATCGCCTTGCTTTTAATAGTATCTGTTTTAAACTGATCGGTTTTGTTTGCAGGTTCAACAGTCGTTGAGTTCGTTTTTTGCGCAAATTTAGAATTTAAACTGAATACAAGAATAATAGAGACGGCACAAATACCCGCGTCTTCAAAAAATTCCTTTATATTATTTTTCATTAAAAATCCCCATAGAATCGCGAATAAAAAACCGCCAATGGCGGTTGAATTTCTGGTGGGTGTTGAGGGACTCAAACCCCCGACCCTCTCGGTGTAAACGAGATGCTCTAATCAACTGAGCTAAACACCCAAAGCTTTATAGCGGACGAATAATATAACATCTTTTTCTATTTGTCCAGTGTTTTTTTACCGTTTTCAACATTAAATGCTTCGCCGCCAACATTTATGCGCCCCGCGACGTATTCAGGGGCCGCGATACGCTTAACAGGCGAACGCCAGAAAACAGCCCCATCCAACAAGGATATCGCATAAAGATTATTGTCAGTCGATACCACAAATGCATAATTTCCAGCAATCACAAATGAATTGGCGGTCGCAATGTTTATGCACCACTTTTTATTACCAGATGTGGCGTTTACACGACAAAACGCGTCCCCCAGACCACCTGCATAGACGGAATCACCATAGGGAACAATCGGTGCAACAATATCAACAACAGATGCACCACCGGTCATATTACTGGCCCGATAAATGTCTGCAATCCAGATAATCTGGCGATTCTTGGGGTTAATTTTTACCAATTCGCCCGTTGTCAGACCTGCGTATACGTATTTACCACTGCACACCGGGGTATGTGTGGCCGATACTGTGTTGTTTGTTGGAAAACCACTGAAAATTTTTCGTGTGCCGTCCCAGACAATATTGTTTGAATCCTGGGTGTATGAACAATTCGAATTGTCAACTGCGTGCGCGAATTCCGGAATATCTGTGATGGTTTTATTCTGGACATTAATGTTATCTGTTTCAAAAACAGGTGTGCGAACACCAGGTAATATAGGGTCGTGCTTGTCACACGCGCTTAAACCCACAACACAACAAATAATCGCAATTATTCGACGCATATTCATTCCCCATTAACGCAATGTTGCCGCAGTTGCCGCTATTGTCGATGGCGCTTTTTTGTCCGCAATTATTTTATCCAATATTTTATTTGCAGCATCCGTTTCACCCGACGACAAATATTTCTGGGCCAGGGTTATTTGTGCAGTGTAATAAAATGGTGAACTTTTTGTGTTCAAATCAGACAGGTATTTTTTCATATCGTCCAATGACATTTCATCGCCACGAATTCCAACAATGTGCAAACGCGCCAAATCACGGAAATCGCGCGTATTGCCACTGTTTGCTAATTTTTCCAGTTTGTTTACGTCTTTGTCTAGCAAATACGATTGAAACAGCGCCAAATCCGCAGTCGCACCAGACGCATTTTCAGACAAAGCCGCCAAGGCATTCGCATCCATATTTTCAATCGCCATTTCATAGGCTGTTGCTGTTGCAATTTTATTCGCACGATATGTACGCACGCCAATCTGGACAGATGTCGCGATAATCATTATCACAAACGCAGCAACCATCATATGTTTTGAATACTTTTTAATGAACTGCATTGTTTTTTCGTTGTTCACATCTTCCCAGACTTCACGATACAGGGCGTCCTGCATATGTTCTGCGCGTGTCTTTTTAGGGGCTTTGGTGTTTTTGTTTCTTTCCAGCATGGTTGCCATAATACTATTCTCCTGTGCTTGATAATTATTTATTTATGGTATACTATAAAAGTTATGAGCAAGGAAATCAAGACTACTTTACCAGCAAATAATGCAAACAGCATTGTGGCTGCACGCGGCGTCAGTGATGACGCGTCACTGTCCCAGTATATTCAAAATGTTCAAAAAATACCCGTTCTGACCGCTGAACAAGAATATGAATATGCAACAAAATGGGTGCAAAATCAGGATAAATTTGCGGCTGAAAAACTGGTCGCCAGTCATTTGCGACTGGTCGTGTCGGTGGCATACGACTATAAGAACTATGGTATTCCGGTCGGCGAACTGATTGCCAGTGGAAATATGGGACTGATGCAGGCGTTGCAAAAATTTGACCCAGACAAAGGATTTCGATTTTCTACATACGCAATGTTCTGGATCAAGGCTGAGATTTATGAAACTATTCTTAACAACTGGTCAATTGTGCGAATTGGAACAAGTGCAAACCAAAAACGTGTTTTCTTTAATCTGGCACGGGCAAAGCGGGCGCTGGGGATCATGGACAACAATCTGTCCGAAGAACAAACAAAACAAATCGCCGAATATCTGGATGTGCCAGAACGCGACGTAGAACGTATGGCAACCCGCGTCGGGGCACGCGATGTGTCACTGAACGCGCCAATGAATTCAGATGATGGTGCAACAGATATTTTATCAAATATGACAGATGGACATGATACAATCGAAGAAACACTGGAACAAATCGAATTCCGTCGTCGTGGATATGATTTGCTGAAAAAACATTTGAAAAAAATGTCTGAACGCGACCGGGCAATTTTAACGGCACGACGCCTGACTCAGCCGGTCGCAACGTTAGAGTCATTGTCACAAAAATACGGAATTTCACGCGAACGCGTCCGTCAAATAGAAGAACGCGCATATAACAAACTGCGCGATGCGATTTTAAAGGAAACAGGGGAACAAAATTAAATGTCTGGCATAGGGAAATTATATGCCGTATTGGCTGTGATGCTTTTCGCGCCAAATGCGGCAAATGCGTTGCAATATGATTTAGGAAAATTTTCTGCAAAACTTACAGGGTATGCAACAGGCGGGATTATAAATCCTGATTTTGAAACACCGCTGTCAATCGGTGATTGGCGGGGGCGCACACAATTAACGTATGATTTGAATGATGAATATAAATTCGGGGCGGTTTATGCACTGGACAAGGCTGCACTGGACAAAGGAAATCTTTACCGTGAAACATTTGGGTATATAGAATCGCGCAGTTATGGACGAATTGAATTTGGTTTGACAGATTCTATTGCACGAAAACTGGGGGTTGGATTGCCAGATGTTGGTGGGCTGCGTATTAATGACAGACCGTTATACAATGAAAAAATTATCCCAGACGGACCAATTATCGCAGACACAACCCTGACATCGGGACGTAGTGACCCACGTATCAATATTGTATCAGCCCCTAAAAACGGTGCGCAATACGGCGTATCTGCATCTGGTTTTGCAGGAAATTATGACTTTGCGGTGGACGCAGGAATAAAAATTCGACGCCCATCAGGCAAAGTTAAGACAGCGTACTCGGCAGGATTTTCATTTATGGATAATCCACACGACTTTGATGTCGAGGTTTATACACCAGGCGTCACCGCCGATTGGCGTGGACAAATGTCACTGGGGATGAATTTACAATACAACAGCTGGATTTGGGGAACGACCGCACGTATTATCTATGACAATAACCCAGTTGACAAAGTTTCTGATGGATTCGTCGTCGGAACAGGTGTCAGTTATGATTTGCTAAAATACAGCGTGTCTTTGACTTATATGCTATCAGATACAGGCGTTTGGCAATCTGATATAGATGATTTTATTGACCATATGGCAATCGCATCTTTCCGATACAAATACAGCGAAAATGTCGACGGATGGATGTCGGGCGGTATAACATCAAAAACACCGTTTATTTCGGCGGGACTAAGATTGACTTTTTAATGACTTAATTGTTTTTTTATGATATAATTCGCGCAAGAGAATGAAAAAACTGCTGACGTGTTTTTTTGCGATTATGGCTGTTGCGCCGGGTACTGTTATTGCCAAGGCGGCTGTTTCGCGTGCAATCCCGACAACGAATGATGCGGCAACGGCGGACACCACTGGACGTGGTGACGCAACATACACAACTACAAACACCGCAACACGGGCGGCTGTGTCACGTGTTTTTTCAGGCGAAGTTGAAAAATCCACAGGCGCGGCCCGAACGGGTGTAATTTCACGCGCACTGTCATCAGATCAGACAGATACGAATTCTGCACGTTCAAATTTAGAAGCAGCGGTAAATACAGTTGGACGCAACACACGCGTTTCCAAAGCCAGCATTAACAATAATCCCGCCGTGCGACGCGCAGGTTTGACACTGCGCCCATCCACGGCCGAGGTAGGGGGACGTGCGACAATTGGTGATACAGGTATTCAAACGGGTTCTAATATAGACGAAGTTGTTCGGGGGGTTAAATCACGTTCCGCAGCAACCGCAACAGCTGAATCCATTGCAGACGCAACAACACGACTGGAACAAACCGCGACCCTGAATAAATCGTGCCAGGAACAGTATAACGAATGTATGGATCAATTCTGTGCGGTAGTTGACGCAAATCAAAAACGGTGTTCTTGTTCCGCGAACTTGAGCCAGTATACCAAGGTAGAACAGGCCGTCAAAGATGCAAACACACAATTAAACGAAGTTGCACAACGAATTCGTTATGTCGGATTGTCGGCCGATGAAATTCGCGCAATTATGACCGAAACCGAAGCTGAAGAAGCTTTGTCAGGCACGGTTGATACATCTGAAACACGAAATATGCTGGAAGAAATCGAAGATTTAATTCGCGACCCGGTATCTAATACTTCATACACATCGGATACGTTTACAAGCCTGGATATGGATTTAGATTTTTCGTCAGATACACTGGATATTTTCAGTCTGGATTTTCTGGGCGGCGACACAAGCGGCAGTTTTTCAAACCTGCGCGGACGTGATTTGTATAATGCTGCAAAAAAAAGATGCAATTCTGTTTTGACACAATGCAAGAATGCAGGCGCAACATCTGGCCAAATAACAGGCAATTATGATTTGGCAATCGATAAAGACTGTATCGCATATGAACAGGGATTGGTCAAAATGAATGAAACACTAGTTTCAAATGTGCGCAGCGCAAATCGTATGTTGCAAAAAGCACGACTGGCCGTGTTGCAAAACAAAAACCAGTATGATGCCAAGGGTTGTATTGGTGCACTGGAAACCTGTATGAAAGATGATATGGTTTGCGGCGAAGACTATCTGAAATGTGTCGATCCAACCAAACGATATATCGACGAAAATGGCGAAGTTGTTCTGGGACAGAAAATTTCAGATATTTTGGATTTTATGACAAATTACAACAATGCAAATATTAATGACACGTTTTTGGAAAATGCGTACAGCAAACAAATAATCAATACACAAAATTGTAAATCAGATGCAACTGGCGCTTCTGCTTTGGGCGGGAACGACGGGTCGTGTGTTGCGAAATATTTATTGCAAAAAATCGGCACCAAGCAAAACATCACAGACGAGGGGTTATGTCGTGCCGTTCTGGACAAATGTCAGCGCGTGACATACGACACATCCGGTAATTACAAACCGTACAATGATGTTGTTGTAAATTATGTTCAACGTGCAATGGTCAATATTCGCGCCGCCCAGCAACGTGCGATTTCGGAATATGCGTCAAAATGTATGCTTGATATTGCACAATGCTATAACCAACAGGTGAACCAGGTAAATGCCTGGTCAACATCGGCGAGTGTTGGCAGTATATATAATGTTATGCGGGGTGCGTGCCGCAACGTTGCATTAACGTGCGCATACGCAGTGTTTTATAAAGACAAGGACAGTTGCCCAACAACAAACGATGATATGTGTATAAACAGCATATCTGAAATGTTCTATCAGTCTTTGCTGTGCCCAGAAAATTCAACATATACCGCAACAGCAGCAGGTTCAACAAGTTATAGTTATAATTATGTTAACGCACATTGCGTATGCAACGATGGATACGAACCATGGGGCAGTGCCTGTGTCGTGAAATGTGGTGATGAAAAAATGACAAGAAATACATACGGCACGTGCGTGTGCAATTCTGGGTTAACATTGGTTGGCGGTGTTTGCATGACTCCAGTAATAGAAAATTAACATAAAAAATACATCCCGCAAATGCGGGATTTTTTTTAATACATTGTTTGCAAAACGTGTTTGTTTTTGTCCAGGTTAGATAACATTTTACCACTGCCACACGCGACGCAGGCCAATGGATTGTCAACCAAGAATACAGGCAGACCAGTTGCCGCACGAATCGCGATATCCAATCCGCGCAACATAGAACCACCACCCGTCATCGCAATACCCAAATCCGCAATGTCCGCAGACAATTCAGGCGGGGTTAATTCCAAAGCCTGGCGTACAGTGTCTACAATCTTGGACACTGTCTGGGCCAATGCACCGGCAATTTGTGTTTCAGTAATAACCGTTTCGCGTGGCGTACCCGATAACAGGTCGCGCCCCTTGATCTTCATTGTTAATTCATTTGCCTTGTCCTTGGGGGCAATGGCTGTACCGATACGCTTTTTAATTTCTTCGGCGGTGTTTTCGCCAATCAACAAATTCTTGTTCTTGCGCACAAAGTCGATAATATCAACATCCATCTGGTCACCGGCTGTACGTACAGCGTTTGAATATACAATTCCCCCCAGGGACATAACCGCAACCTCGGTCGTGCCACCACCAATGTCCAAAACCATAGAACCAACGGGTTTTTCCACAGGCAAACCCGCACCAATCGCCGCGGCGGTTGATTCTTCGACAATAAACACCTTGCGGGCGCCGGCGGCATCGGCCGCCTCTTGAATAGCGCGGCGTTCAACCTGGGTTGCACACGATGGTACGCAAATAATAATTAATGGCGCCGCCAATGGGTTTTTATGATGAACCTTGCGAATAAAGTATTTAATCATTTCTTCGGCAACTTCAAAGTCTGCAATAACGCCGTCACGCAGTGGACGTACCGCAGAAATCGTGCCAGGTGTGCGGCCGAACATTTGTTTCGCTTCGGTTCCGACAGCCAGGATTTCTTTGCGTCCCATCAAACGGTTTTCAGCCACCGCCACAACAGATGGTTCATTCAGTACAATCCCACGACCCTTGACATAAATCAATGTGTTCGCAGTACCCAAATCAATTGCCATATCTGCTGAAAAGAATTTCATCAACCAGTTGTACATATTTTTCCCCATGAATTATGATTTTTTTGAACTATAATTCACGATATTCAAAAAATCAAGCAAGCCCAATAAATTTATTTGACTTGTCAGATATTGTGATATGATATGTCCACTATGAAACGAGATACAATTAAAAATCATAGCGACTTTGCAATGGGTGAAAATGCCCCAGTGGCAAAGTGCGCATATTTCCTGGCGCGTGCAAAAAAGGCTAAATTCCCAGACGATGCGCGATATGGTATGATTGTGACTAAAAAGACTTTTAAACACGCCGTTGATCGTAATCGCGCAAAACGTTTGTTGCGTGACTGGATTGCGTTCAACGAACATATGATGCGACCTGAATGGGATTATGTGTTCATAATTCGTCGCGCAATTATTGATGCAGACCGTACTTCGGGTCGCGTTGCAATGAAAAAAGCGCTGCATTATCTGCGTAAACAGGAAATTAATGCCGATTAAAATGTCCCCAGTACAAAATGTTGCGATTGCTTTGGTGCGCGTGTATCAATGCGCAATTTCACCATTCACTGGGGGCAGGGCGGCGTGCAGATTTACCCCAACCTGCAGTGAATATACAAAACAAGCAATCCAAAAATACGGCGCCTTTCGTGGGGGATGGATGGGTGTAAAACGTATTTTTCGTTGTCGCCCGGGCGGCGGGTATGGATACGACCCTGTGCCTTGACAATGGGCGCATATGTGGTACAATTTAAGTCTGTGCATGACAGTAAATTATACATAAAGGATTAAATATGTCATTTCGTGCAACCGTTGAATCTATGTCAAAAATCATGGACGATATGGGAATTACTGAATTGGATTTAGAACGCCAATTCTTGTTCGGCGTATATCGCAAACATATTCATTTGTCTAAACAACAGGCCGTGGCGCTGGCTTCTGCACCAGCAACAGGGGACACTAAAATCACCAAGACAGACACGCCAAAAGCAACTCTTGATGGATATGCGTTAAAGTCACCAATGGTTGGGGTTGTGTATCTGGCACCAGAACCTGGCGCAGACGCTTTTGTTTCTGTCGGTAAACAGATTAAGGCAGGTGAAACTGTTGCACTGGTCGAAGCAATGAAAACATTTAACCCAATAAAATCTGATAAAGATGGTGTTGTCAAAGAAATACTGGTGTCTGATGGGGCGGCGGTTGAATTTGACCAGCCTTTGATTGTAATTGAATAAAAAATTTCAAAATGCCACAAATTAAAAAAGTTTTAATCGCAAATCGTGGGGAAATCGCCCTGCGTATTATTCGTGCATGTCGCGATATGGGAATTCGTACAGTGGCGGTTTATTCAACCGTAGACCGCAACGCAATGCACGTACAACTGGCTGATGAGTCTGTGTGTATTGGACCGGCGGCGGCACGTGATTCTTATCTGAATGAATCTGCAATTCTGACGGCGGCACTGTTAACCAATTCTGACGCAATTCACCCAGGTTATGGTTTCTTGTCAGAACGTGCTGACTTTGCGCGCAAGGTTGAACAACACGGTATGATTTGGGTCGGACCTTCGCCAGATATGATTGTTAAAATGGGTGACAAGGTTAATGCAAAGCGTACTGCAATTGAATGTGGTTTGCCCGTTGTGCCGGGGTCTGATGGGGCGGTAGAAACACTGGAAAGCGCATTGGATGTGGCTAAAAAAATCGGGTATCCAGTTATGTTAAAGGCGTCGGCCGGTGGTGGCGGACGCGGTATGCGACCTGTGAACAATGCAGATGAAATGGCAGAGGCTTTTCAACTGACCAAAAACGAAGCAAAATCTGCGTTCGGTGATGATACACTTTATATGGAAAAGTTATTAACGCATCCACGCCATATAGAATTCCAGGTTCTGGGCGACAAACACGGTAATGTCGTTATATTCGGTGAACGCGATTGTTCGCTGCAACGCCGTAATCAAAAGGTTATGGAAGAATGTCCGGCCGCAATTTTAACCCAAAAACAGCGCGACGATATGATTGAAATTTGCAAGTCTGCCGCAAAAAAAATGGGTTATACGAATGCTGGGACTTTTGAATTTATGTTCCAAGACGGCAAGTTTTATTTCCTGGAAATGAATACGCGTCTGCAGGTGGAACATCCGGTCACAGAAATGGTGTATGGCGTTGATTTGGTTCGCGAACAAATTCGTGTGGCGGCAGGTGAAAAACTGGGGTACACACAGTCAAATGTTATTCCAAATGGACATGCAATTGAATTCCGTATCAATGCAGAAGATCCAGAAAACTTTATACCAAACCCAGGACAGATTACACTGTATGCGCCGTCGGGCGGTATGGGTGTGCGCGTGGACAGCGCGGTTTATACAGGATACACTATTCCGCCAACATATGATTCTATGATTGCAAAATTAATTGTGCACGCACAGAATCGACCGGCCTGTATTATGCGCGCATCACGTGCGTTGGATGAATTTGTTATCGAAGGTGTAAAAACAACTATTCCGTTGCAACAAAAATTGTTAAAAAACAAAGATGTTAAACAATTAAACTTTGATAATAAATGGTTGGAAAAATTCCTGAAAAATGATTAAGAAAACGCCGGCAAATGCCGGTGTTTTTATTCAGATATTTTTACAAAATCACGGGCGACTTTTTTTATACCCCGCGTTTTGAATGCAATGGTTAAAATGACGCCTGAATCTTCGATCACAACGCCCGCACCCAGTTCAGAGTGCGAGACCAATTTACCAACCATCGATTTGGGGCGCGTAATTTTAGGCTTTTGTGGGGCCGGATTATAACTGTGCACGGGCGCATATGTGCGTGGTGTGCCACCCTGAAAATCCAGATAACGATTGTCCATTTCTGTGATAAAACGACTGGGCGAATTATAGGTGCGCGACCCAAACACAAATCTTGTCATTGCATTCGATATTACACAGCGACGGCGTGCACGCGTAATCGCAACGTATGCCAGACGACGTTCTTCTTCGATTGCACCTTCGTTGATTGCTTTGTCGTTTGGGAACAGACCTTCTTCCCAGGCGGGCAGAAATACCGTATCGAATTCTAGGCCCTTGGCTGCATGAATTGTCATAATACTGACACAGTTTGTATTCTGGGGCGTATCATTGGCATCGTTGTCATCGGTCATCATCAATGCAGCTTGTTCTAAAAATTCAGGCAAACTGTCGTATTTGGATATCACCGATGTCAACAGTTCACGGATATTTGTCAGACGCTCTGGCGCATCGGCATCACGGGATTCAGTCCACATTTTCATATAGCCCGTACGTTCCAACAATTCCCGGGCCGCGTCACGCGGGGCCATAGACGACCAATCAAAATCAAACGCCGACAAGAATTCGTCTGCAGCCGCACGCAGTTTTGGTGCCAGTTTTGCGGCAGTTAATCCAGACATTAATGTACCACCCATCGAACGCAGATTTGCAATTGCTTTATCACCAAAACCACGACGCGGCTTTGTAATCACACGCAGAAACGACATATCGTCAAATGGATATACCAACAGACGCAGATATGCAATACAGTCGCGTATTTCCATACGGTCATAGAACTTGGTCGCACCAATCAATTTGTACGGTATGCCGCGTTGCGTAAATTCTTCTTCGAATATGCGGGACAGACTGCCCGCGCGAATTAACAGGGCAAACTTTGTAAAATCAGTTGTGTTTTCACGAATAATCGCGTCGGCGATTATGCGTGCTTCGTCCCGGTCGGTGGGCAAGGTTAAAATATATACAGGCTCGCCCAAGTTTGTGGTGTTTTCTGCACGCAGGTCTTTGCCCAAGCGGCCCTGGTTATGACGTATCAATGAATTTGCAGCATTCAATATGTTCGAAGTACTGCGATAATTTGTTTCCAGGCGGATAATCTGGGCATTTGGAAATGTTTTTTCAAAATTCAAAATGTGTTTTATTTCCGCACCGCGCCACGAATAGATAGATTGATCATCATCGCCAACACAACAAATGTTTGGCGCATCCATACCGCGCGTTAGAAAACATAAAAATTCCATCTGGGCGTTATTGGTGTCCTGAAATTCATCAACCAAGATATACTTAAATTGATTTTGATATCGCGACAGAATGTCTGGGTTTTTATCAAATAATTTCAACACATACAAAATAATATCACCAAAATCCACCGCATTCAGACGCAACAATTCTGCGTTATATGCGTTGAATAATTTGTCCTGATTTTTTAATGCGATCAACCCACGGTCCTTAATCGCGGAAAATTCTTCGACATAATCGCCAGGTGTTTTTGTGGATGATGTCAGTAATGATTTTACAACTGCCTTTTGGTCATCCTCGCCGTATATGATAAAGTCGCGACGCAATCCAACACGTTCTGCATTCGCACGCAATATACGCAAACACATTGAATGAAATGTACCACACCAGATATCGCCCGGATACCACACACCATTGGAAAATGATTCCAGACGTTTTTTCATTTCATTAGCAGCCTTGTTCGTAAAGGTCAGGGCCATAACCTGCCACGCCTGGGCCAGGTGATTATTCAATATATATGCAATTCTGGTGGTCAAAACACTGGTCTTGCCTGTACCTGCACCAGACAGTACCAACAGGGGACCGTCTGTTGTTTCGACGGCCAGACGCTGTTCTTTGTTAAGATTTTCTAGCATTGATTCCACCTTTGCATTATAATACCCACAACAATTATTATCAAGAGTGGGATTTATTATGAAACGCGTTATTTGCTTTGATATTGAAACAACTGGGTTTGAATTTATGCGCGGTGACCGCATTATTGAAATCGGCGCGGTAGAGGTAATAGACGGTAAAATTACCGATAATAATTTCCACGAATATATCAATCCAGAAGGTAAAATTATTCCACCTGATACATATATGGTGCACAAGATTTCAAATGCATTTCTGGAAGACAAACCAAAAATGAGTGAGATTGCACCACGCTTTCTGGAATATATCGGCGACAGTCCAATTGTTGCACATAATGGGTTGGACTTTGACTTTCCATTTGTGAATTTTGAATTAAAGAAATTGGGATTGAATCCAATTCCACGTGAACAAATGATGGATACACTGGTTATCGCGCGCAATCGTGTGTTTGGACCAAAAAGTTATACGTTGGATGCGTTGGCAAAGTGGTATGGAATATCACTGACGGCGCGTGCAGATGCGCACGGGGCATTAATCGACTCGGAAATTCTGGCCAAGGTTTATTTAGAATTGGAAAATACTGCGCCTGCACCAGACGTGTCAGAAATTATTGAAAAACAGCACGCTGCAATGTTGGCACATCCCAAGGTTGGTGGGGGGTTCCCGTACAGAAAATTTGAAGTGCCCGCAGCAGATTTGGAAAATCACAGGGCTTTTATGGAAAAAATTAACAAATAAAAAAAACCGCCAACCGGCGGTTTATTTTTACATTCGCGGACCACGCATTGGACGCATCTGTTGTGACGGATTTGTGGACGCCATACCAACGCGACCAACAATGATTTTGTCGCCCATTTGGATTTCTTCGGAAATAACCTCTGTTTCAGTGGCAGTGGTCAAACCCTTGCTGAATGGAATCAAGATAACGTTGCCATCACGCAATATGGCAATGTGTGATACAGGGGTTGCACCGTTGATTATTTCTGAATCTAAAAAGTTTGAAAAACTGCGTACCAAAAATGCAGAATTTGCCGCACGCCATACATTTTGTTTTTCTGATATGATAATCGTGACAAATGCGGTCATTCCAGGCATCAGACGCAATTGTGAATTATCAACATCAATTACAACTGTATAAACAACCACATTTGATGTCGTTGTCGGAGACAGACGGATTTGGCGAACAGTGCCTTCAAATGTTTCCGACGGATATGCGTCAACTGTAAATGTGACAGATTGGCCTTCTTTGATGACACCTATGTCCGCCTCGGATACGGCGGTTTCAATTTGCATTTTTGTTAAGTCTTCGGCAATTTCAAACAAGTCAGGTGTTTGGAATGATGCCGCAACCGTTTGACCAATATCAACTTTGCGTGAAATTACAGTACCGTCAACCGGGGAAACAATTGTTGCATACCCAAGGTTTGTTACCGCGCGGTCGTATGTAGATTGAGCACGTTTTACAGACTGTTCAGATTGTTCGTATTGTGTTTGAGATTGTTCCATTTCAGCACGTGAAATAAAACCTTCGCTGTACAAGGTTTTATTGCGTTCGTATTCACTTTTTGCAAAGTTGCGCTGGGACATTGCACTGTCCAGTGATGCTTTGGACTCGTCAACGGTCGCCTGTAATACAGATGGTTCAATAGTCAAAAGAATATCGCCTTTTTTAACCTTGGTATTAAAGTCAACATACAGATTGTCAATTGTACCAGATACCTGGGAACCAACGTTTACAGTGTTAACTGGACGTATTTCGCCGGTGGCGGTCACAACCTGGCGCAGATCACCACGTGTAATATTCATTGTAATAAATTCACCAGGCTTTTTAGTTTTTTCTGCAAATATATACCACGCGCCAACCGAAACCAGCGTAATCATTAACAACCACCACTTTTTACGCCACAGCCAACCAAATGCACGACGCAGAAATGATTTTTTTTCAAGCTGGGTTTTAGTTTTCTTCATTTTCGTTTCCTTTGTCTAGTTCTGATTTTATTTCACCAACCGCCAATGCTACTGCAGCACGCTTGGTAAACAAATCATATCTTGCCGCGTTGTTTTGTTTTTTCGCACTTAATAATTCAGACTGGGCGGTTTGCCAATCCAACATTGTCGCACGACCAACACGGTACATTCCCGCCGTCACGCGTTCTGATTCAGTCGCAGATTTTAACAATGTTTCCGTTTGTTTTAATACAGTCTGGGCAGTTTTGTAATTATGATATGCGGTAAATATATCCAGTGCTGCATTGTCGTTTGTTTGACGTTCCTGTTCAACCGCACGTTCATAGTTAGCAGATGCTGCACGTGCATTGTACAGGTTTGCAAAACCCGCAAACAGTGGCATTGAAGCACGGATTCCAATACTGCCACTGATGTTATCAGACCCCGCACCAAATGTTTCAGATGGGGTATCATTCCATGATAGTGAACCAGATGCAGATATAGATGGCAGATTACTTAGAAATACACTGTTGCGGCGATGCCAGGCAGCGTCTTTATTCGCCGTTGCACGCAATAAATCAGGGCGTGTTTTTTGTGCCTGGACAAACAGTTCATCCAATGACTTGGTTTCTTGGGGGCTGCCGATTTCAGATGGCAGGTCCGCAATTTTTATTTCCTGGTTGGCAGAAAATGACAACTTGCTAAGCAATGTTCCCTTGGCAATTTCGCGATTGTTTTTTGCACGTTCTAAGTCCAAATCACGACTGGCCAACGTGGTGTCCGCCTTTAGTACATCAGCCTTGGCGACGGAACCGGCCTGGAATTTCTTTTGTGCGGTGTCACGTGCAGTTTTTGCAACGTCGCGCAGCATCTGGGCTGATTCTACGTCGGCATCCGCATTTAACAGAGAATAATAAGAACCAATCAGGCCATAGACATAGTTTTGTACACTGTCATCATAATCAAAGCCAGCCGCACGCCACGCATAGATAGACTGTTTTACATCTGAAAAACGTTTACCAAAATCAAATAGTAAATACGATGCCGACAGTGATACGCCATACGACCAATCACCCCATTGTGAATTTCTGTACGGCAAAGACGCATTCGCAGATGCGTTTAGTTTTGGCAAATAATCAGCATAGCCTGCATTTTTAGAAAAACGCGCCGATTCATACGCAAGGTACGAAGCCGCAGTCTGAGGATTTCGACATAGTCCCAGTTCGATTATCTGGGGCAGAGTCAATTCGCCCGCAGGAACATCCGTGCGTGTCATACAATCGTCTGTTGATGCAAACGCAGAAAATGGCGCCAAAACCAGCAGGATAAGTGACAGTTTTTTCATAAAAATTCTCTCTCGTTAGTAATAATATTTTAAATTATACAATTTTTATGTTGAATTACAATTTTTTTTTGCTTAATATGAACAAGCAAAGTTTAGGCCTGGTGGCAGAGTGGTTATGCAGAGGACTGCAAATCCTTGGATGCCGGTTCGATTCCGACCCAGGCCTCCACTAAAAAAACACCCCGTGCGGGTGATTTTTTTTTATGTTTTAAATGTTGACAAATTATAATAATGTGATATCTTGGATACGTAAAAAAGGGTTTATATATGAGCAAAAACTATTCAAAGCAAGATATTGAAAAATTCTTTTACGATACAGTCAGTAAATGTTCAGACGTCCCGGTGACAGAATTGAAAGCTCAGGCAAATTCCGACGTTTTTTTAGGTTCTGTGGCAGGATATGATTCGCTGGACGTAATAGAATTGGCAACAGAAATTGAAAATAAATTTGATTGCAGATTTAGTGATAAAGATGTGGCCTATATGGAAAAAATGTCTGCCAATCAAATTCTGGAAGATTTATATATGCGTTTTGCGTCAGATTTGACAAAGAAAAATCTGAAGGCAGTGACCGTAAATCCATTCAGTGGTATGCGTGTAAAAAAAGACGGTGTGCCTTTCTGTAAATTAACAGAACAGCCCTGTACAAAAATAATTGACACAGCAGTAAGAACAAAATCAACTGCGTGCGATGTAGCAAAGTGCGTGCTGTATAAAAATTTTGTGAAATATCGTTAAAAAAATTCCCGCCATACGGCGGGTTTTTTATTTATCACGTATTTGTGCATTACACTTTTTTTCAACCGAACTTATAACAGCATTCTGCAACGCCATTAAGTCTGCGTCAGACATATTTTCCGTTGGCTGAATTGTGATTGTAAATGCAATCGATTTTTTACCGTCTGACAATTCAAACGCGTCAAAGACAACAACGTCTGTGATACGATTGTCAGCCGCACGGGCGGTGGCGGTCAATTTTTCTGCCATTGTGTCCGTATCAACTATAAACGCAAAATCACGTTTTATTGGCTGAAAATCAGACAGAACAGGAGACACACCACGACGACGCGCCGGCAGGTTTTTAACATCGTCTACAATTGCGATAACTGTGTTTGTTTTTATACGCAGTTTTTTCGCAACCGATGGATGCAATTCACCAAATTCTGCGATTTTCTTTTTACCCTGCATCAGCGCCGCATAGCGATATGGATGTGCCCAAAGCGGTGCGTTATCAGTCGTAATCGTAAAACGCTGGCCCTGCATCAATGCAATCAGATCTGATTTGATATCATATACATCAACGTTGCGATTGCGCGACGCCCAATGCCGTGGTGATGTTGTGCCGGTACGAACAATACACAAAGATGTGTGTTGTTCACCTGGCATATCACCATCAAACACAGTGCCTAATTCAAACAAATTCAGGTCTGGATATCCACGCTTTTCATTATTAGATACCGCCGTCAATAATCCCCCCAACAGACCATTGCGCATCGTGTCATAGTCCGATGTGATTGGGTTGGAAATTTTTACATTTGATTTGTCTGATAACAACTGTTCGGTTGCAAAATTACCAAAACCAAATGAACGGCATTCGTTTAATCCACGTGACGCTAATAATGTCTTAATATCCATTTCGTGTGTATCGTGCGGACGCGCGTCGCCAACAGTATGCGCCGCAGATGTCGCTATTTTTTCATAGCCATAGATACGGATTAAATCTGCAACAACTGTTTCTGGGATTTCAACATCTACGCGGGATGCATGTGGCGTTAATGTCCAATTATCACCAGATGTTTTGATTTTATATCCCAGGCGCGTCAAGATTTCACGTTGCGTATCTGCATCAATATCAAAGCCTGTCTTTTTCTTGAAATAAGAAGGTGTGTATTTAATATTAACTTCTGGTGCTGCGTCTGTGCCGGCCGCATACGCACAAACAATCGTACCACCACAAGATGACATAATTATGTCCGCAGCGCACATCGCCGCAGCGCCCGTTATTGTTGGGTCAATGCCGCGTTCATATCTGTATGACGCATCGGTCGAGATGCCCAATCTTTTCGCAGTTTTACGGACGGATACCGGATCAAAGTATGCAGATTCCAGAATGATATTTTTTGTTTTGTCTGTTGTCGAGCCACGTGCACCACCAATTACGCCCGCCAATGCTAATATGCCGGACGCGTCCGCGATAACCATATCATTTTCAGACAATTCGTGAACGTTGCCAAACAGATCTGTGAATTTTTCGCCGGCATATGCATTGCGAACAATAATGTCACCATTGATTTCGTCCGCGTCAAAACAATGCATAGGCTGCGCCATATCATAACAAATATAGTTCGTAGCATCAATCGGGGCATTTTTTGGATTGATTCCAATTGCCGCCAGACGTGATGCAATTTTCTTATTACTGGGGGCAATATTTACATCGTGGATTTCAATCATTTTATATGCACGGCATTTTTCAGTTTCCAGTTTTACAGCGCGCGCACCCGAAACAGATTTGAACGCGATGTCTTTTGGTGCAATATATTCACCAAGACCCGCCGCAGATAAATCACGCGCAATACCGCGTACAGATAAATAATCTGGACGGTTTGGGGTAATACCTGCATCAAAGACAGTTTTTGCATCAACAACCGGTGTACCAATTTTGGTATCAGCCGGTAATTCAATAATACCACTGTGGTCGTCACCAATACCCAATTCACGCGCAGAACACATCATACCGTTTGATACAACACCACGCAATTTGCCCGATGTAATTTCATGACCGTCAATTACACACCCCGGCACCGCCAACGCGGAAACCAAGCCCACGCGTGCATTCGGCGCACCACACACAACCTGACGCAGGGTACCTGTGCCATCATCAACCATCAGTACGTGTAAATGGTCGCTGTTTTCGTGTGGTTTGCATTCCACAATTTTTGCTGCAATTGGTGGAACAGGGGATTGCAGGTCTTCTACCTCTAGCCCTATGCGGGTCAGAGTGTCGGCAACCGTGGATGCGTCCGAGTCCGTTTTCAAATATTCAATTAACCAATCATATGTCCATTTCATTTTTGCCCCCGTATTAGAATCCTGCCTTGTTCAACCAGCGCACATCACTGTCATAAAACTGGCGAATGTCGTTCAAACCATACTTTAACATCGCCAATCGATCCCAACCAAAACCAAATGCAAAACCCTGGTATTCGTCTGGGTTCACACCACAGTTGCGCAATACGTTCGGATGTACCATCCCAGCCCCCATAATTTCTAACCATTTGCCACCCTGCCATTTCATATCAATTTCAATTGATGGGTCGGTAAATGGGAAATATGACGGACGAATGCGCAGTTCCACATTATCAATGCCAAAATAACGCGACAAAAATGCACGAACATCCGCGATTAAATCAGACATAGTAATGTTTTTATCAATATATAACCCTTCTATTTGATGGAACATAGGACTGTGAGTCGCGTCCATTTCTTTGCGATAAGTCGATCCAATGCCGAACATTTTAATAGGAACAGATTCTGATTCCATCGCACGAATTTGAATCGCAGATGTCTGGGTGCGCAACACATTGCCATTGTCCAAGAAAAACGAATCCTGCATATCGCGGGCAGGGTGGTGCAATGGCGTATTCAATGCAGTAAAGTTATGCCAGTCATCTTCGATTTCAGGGCCTGTGTGCATTGTATAACCAAAAGATTCCAGTATAGCCGATATTTCAGACAGACTTTGTGTCAATGGGTGCAATGTACCACGATTTTGTGGTTCTGGATTTAACGACATATCCAGTTTCTGTTTCTGCAGGCCCGCCATCAACACCGCGTTTTCAATTTCAGCCTGGCGCGTTTTGAATAATTCGCGCAGGGCAGCATTTTCTGTATTCAATGCCGCACGTGCGTCATTGTCCAGGTTTTTCATATCACGCAGGCGCGCGGTCATTGTGCCGTTTTTACCGTATGTTGCGGTGTACAGGGCCTGCAACTCTTCTAGTGTATTAATATTCTTTATTTGTTCGTGCATTGTTTCTTACCTTAAAACTTAAAAAAAGCCGTCATACGACGGCTTTTATTATTACAAAACAGATACCCCGCCGACAAGGTATTATTTACTTTCGGCGTTGTTAAATCGTTTTGCTGTGTCAACCAATTTGACGAAGTTTGCATCACCTGCATACGCCATTTCGGCCAAAACCTTGCGGTCCAGGGCGATGCCAGCCTTTTTAAGACCATTCATAAACTGGCTGTAAGTCATACCATTTGCGCGTACCGCTGCATTGATACGGACAATCCACAAACCGCGGAATTCACGTTTTTTAACGCGACGGTCGCGATATGCATACTGACCCGCCTTTTCCGTTTTTTCACGGGCAGCGCGATATGTTGAATGATGACGGCCCAGGTAACCCTTGGCACGTGCTAAGATTTTATTGTGCTTTTGTTTAACGGTTGTACCGCGTTTTACTCTTGCCATGACCTGTTACCCCCTTATTTCAAACCGTATGGCGCCAGGATTTTTGCCTGCCCCACCATGTTTTCATTCAAATACTGTGGCTTTGCACCTGCCTTGTTTGCACGGGCAGATTTCTTGCGCAACAGTTTCTTGTGAGAGTTGCGTGCAACACGGATTTTACCGGTCGCGGTCATAGACGCACGTTTTTTCAAGTACGACTTTGTCTTTAATTTTGGCATTTTATATCCTTTTATTTTTAGATAGTTTTTTTGTCTGGTGGCAATGCCTGCCACTTTGACTGATTGACATTTTGGCAGATTTATTTCAAAAATCAAGTTTTTATTGAATATCTGACTTTTTAGGATTAAAGTAGGCCCGATGAAACAGAACAAGATATCTTCCAAAATATATCCCCTTATTCGGGCAGTGGCAACGGCGGCCGTGTTGCCAGTGCTGTTCATCTATATTATGATTGCAAAGCCTGATTATGCGATTATGAATGCGTTGGGACATGTGGTCGTGCCGGTCGCACGCGGCATTGGCGATGTTATTACCTGGCCTTTTCGGGTCGTAGGAAATACAATTGGCGGAATTGCGGAGTTATCTGCACTGCGTGAAGAAAATAAAGAACTGAGGGCACGGTTAGACGACGCAATGATTAACAAAGATATGTGCGACGTCGCAATCAAGGAAAATCAGAAGTTAAATAATGAATTAGGACTGATCAAAACACAACCACGTGACGCCGTTATCGCAGATGTTATTCGTGACAACCGCGCAATGGGACATAATACATTTATAATTAATCGGGGTGCGCGTGACGGGGTTGAAACAGGTATGGTTGTCGCAACAACCGATATGAGACTGGCCGGAATTATAGTTGACAGTGCAAATAACTTTTCACGTGTGCGCGCCCTGACGGACGCAGATACAAATATCGCCGTGCGTGTCGTCGGTTCCGAAGTATATGGTTTTATGGCAGGTAATGGTTCTAAACATCCAACAATGGGTTTTTTCAGTAATCCTGAATTTCAACCTGTGCGCGGTATCAAGTTGGTATCCAGTAATATATCCGGGGTATTGCCAGCAGGACTGATTGTTGGTGAAATGATCGACGATACAGACGTAAAGGTTGCAGACCCAGAACAAATGTCACGGGTAATGGTGCTGAAATTCGATACACCGAAAAACGAATACAGATGAAAGAAAATATAATTCATTTTTTACGCGTCGCATTTCCGTTTTTATTAACAATCGGATTGTGGCGGTTGTCGTCACCGTTCTGGAATCCGGCAGGGGTGTTGGCAATTGTACCTATTTTTATTTGTTCCTTTGTGCGGCCAACACACTGGTTTCCACTGTTTTCTGTTTTAATGTGCGTATGTCTGGATTATAATTTCGAAACGGTTTGTTTCTGGATTGCGATGTATTGTTTATTCTTTTCTATCACCAGTTTTCAGACATATATAGATATCACACGTATGGATAATTTTGGACTGTTTGCATTTATGGTGTTTTTTGGACTGGCTATATTCATTCAAATGGTTGCGAATTTTTCATTCGCCAATATTCTGCGCGGAATGTGGATTTTTGCAGTCGCCTGTGCTGTGTATATTCCAACGGCAAAACTGATTCAAAGGGTTGAAAATGATTGATACAGAAGTTTCACGTACCTTTGACAGACGCAGTGCTTTGTTCCTGACCGCAGGCGCGGTGATGACATCTGCACTGGTTTTGCGTATGCTGCAAATGCAATTATTTAGTTATCGCGACTATAAAAAGAAAAGTGAAAGCAATTCTTATCGCATCCAAATTGATATGCCTGAACGCGGGAAAATATTGACTAGAAATGGTACACCAATTTCGCGCGATGCACCAATTTACAGAATCTATATCGTACCAGAAGAAGCACACGATGTGGATAACCTGATTAATACCGTAGCACGCGAATTAAATTTGCGGGCAAAACGTGTTGAAAAAATTCGCGCAAAAATAAAGAAACAATTAAAGTTTCAACCAGTATTGGTCAGTGAAAATACAGACTGGAATATGTTGGCAAAATTACAGGCGAAAAATTTGCCAGGACTGCACGTAGAAAGCGGATATGCACGAATATATGAAATGGGGCCGGCAGGTGCACAGATTTTTGGTTATGTCGGTGAACCAAAAAATGCAGTTCCAAATGCACCATTTTTAACGACCGGTATCACAGGTCTGGAAAAAAGATTTAACGATGAAATGAAGGGTGATGCAGGTCAGACCGTATTAATAACAAATGCAGTTGGACGTATCACAGGCGAAGATAAATCACAATATATCGCACCAGTGACAGGTAAAAATATTAAAACAACAATTAACGATAACGCCCAACGCACATTGTATGATGCTTTGAGTAAGCATAATTCTGGATGTGGGGTGGCACTGGATATAAAAACAGGCGATATTTTGGCAATGGTTTCAACCCCCAGTTTCGATGCAAATATGTTCCGCGAAGATGATGCAGATGAATATTTGCAAACACTGCGTGAAGATATTACTAAGCCTTTTATGAACAAAACAATCGAGGGATTGTATCCACCAGGATCAACTTTTAAAATTGTTGTGGCGTTGGCGGCACTGGAATCAGGTGCAATAAACCCCAAAGAAAAAATTTTTTGTCCGGGATATTGGGACTATGGTGACCGCAGATATCACTGCTGGGAAGAAAAAGGGCACGGCAAAGTTGATTTGGCAGGGGCACTGAAACATTCCTGTGACATTTACTTTTATCAAATTGCGTTGCGTATTGGGATTGACGCAATCAAAGATATGGCTGTTCGATTAGGGCTGACCGAAAAGTTTATGGATGATATTTTATCACGTGAAATGAGTGGGGTTATGCCTGATAGATACTGGAAAGAAAAGCAGATTGGTGCACGTTGGGTGCACGGTGATACTATTATTTCTGGTATCGGCCAGGGATTTGTTCTGGCAAATTGTCTGCAACTGGCGGTGATGATGGCGCGCGCTTCATCTAATAAACGCGTTGTGCCGCGACTGATTGCGGATGAAGCGCAACCACAATTTGAAAGTATGAAACTGCAACCACAAAATATCCAGTATGTGTTAAATGGTCTGGAACAGGTTTTAAAACAGGGCGGAACTGCGTCCGGCAGCGCAATAAATGTTAATGGTATGCGGATGGGCGGAAAAACAGGAACATCACAGGTGCGCAGCATTTCTAAAAAAGAACGTTTAAACGGTGTTCTGACCAACGAGCAACTGCAGTGGCGTATGCGAAATCACGGATTGTTTGTCGGTTATGCACCAACAGATAACCCAAAGTACGCCGTGTGCGTCGTGACAGAACATTCTGGTTCCAGTGGTCCTGCCGCACGCGGCGCCGCCGCCGTTATGAAAGAATTATTAAAAGGATTAAAATAACACAATGGTACGACAGACACGTGTTTCAAATGCAAATATGATGACGTTGCCAGAAAAGTTAAGCCGCTTTTCCTGGGGACTGTTTGTGCCTATGTGTATGGTATTGGCAATTTCTATTGTGGTATTATATTCGGCGGGTGGTGGAAACTGGAAACCGTTTGCACTGTCACAACTGATGAAGATTTTGCTGGGGGTTGGGGTTTTCTTTGTGGTGGCTTTTACAAATATTAAAACCTGGGTGAAATCTGCATATCTGATTTATGCAGTGGCACTGATTATGATTGTATTGGTGACATTTGTCGGGCATACAGGTATGGGAGCACAAAGATGGTTAAACCTGGGATTTATTCATATACAACCATCGGAACTGATTAAAATTGCGCTGGTGCTGGCGCTGGCACGATATTTTGCGTGGTTTAATTCGGTGGAACTGGGGCAATTTAAGAACTATATAGCGCCTATGATGATGTTGTTGGTGCCGTTCGGATTGATTGTAGCCCAGCCTGATTTAGGTACTGCCCTGTCGCTGGGAATGATTACAGTTGGCGTATTCTATATAGTCGGGGCAAATAAAAAATGGTTTATTATTGCAGCAATTTTAGGATGTATGGCAGCACCCGCGATTTGGTTCGGTGGACTGCACGATTATCAGAGGGGGCGCATTATTACACTGTTTAATCCAGACGGTGATTTGCAGGGTGCAGGATATCAAATCAATCAGGCAAAGATTGCATTTGGCAGTGGCGGTATGACCGGTAAAGGATATATGGCAGGAACACAATCACAACAATCGTTCCTGCCGGAAAAGCAGACCGACTTTATTTTCACAATGCTGGGGGAAGAGTTTGGATTCCTGGGGGCATTCAGTCTGTTGATGATTTATACTTGGATTGTGGTCGCACTGTTTTGGACCGCAAAAACATGCAGAAACAGATTTGGCCAATTGGTGTGCTTTGGATTTATGTTGAACTTTTTTGTTTATTACTTTATAAATATTTCCATGGTTTTAGGATTGTTGCCAACCGTTGGGGTGCCGTTGCCGTTGATGTCGTTCGGTGGCAGCAGCCTGTTATCACTGATGTTTGGTTTCGGTCTGTGTCAAAGTGCACATATTCACAAAGACCAACAATTATCTGCAAAGGGGAGTTAAAGGTATGAAGTTATTAATTGTGGAATCACCGTCCAAGGCAAAAACAATTGAAAAATATCTGGGAGCAGGGTGGCGCGTTATCGCGTCTGTTGGACATGTGCGCGATTTGGTGCCTGAAAACGGCAGTGTGGATACTGAAAATAATTTCAAAATGAAATGGCAGATTATGCCAGGTAAGGAAAAACAAATTAAACTGATTACCGATGAACTGAAAAAAGCAGACGCTGTTTATTTGGCAAGCGACCCTGACCGCGAAGGTGAGGCAATAGCGTGGCATTTGCTGGATATATTAAAGGCAAAAAGATTATTAAAAGATAAAAAAGTTTATCGCGTGGCGTTCCACGAAATTACTAAAAAAGCCGTACACGCAGCAATCGAAGAGCCGCGCGAAATTGATACAAATCTGGTGGATGCATATTTAGTTAGACGCGCATTAGATTATCTGATTGGGTTTGGTATTTCACCGTTGCTGTGGCGCAGAAATCTGGGTAAATCCGCAGGACGTGTACAATCAGTTGCAGTAAAATTAGTTGTTGACCGCGAAAAAGAAATTGAAGCATTTAAGCCGGTTGAATATTGGAGTGTTGAATCGTTGTGCAAGGTGCAAGATGCGCAGTTCAAAGCAAATCTTAATAAGTTTAATGGCGAAAAAGTAGAAAAGATGACCATTGAAAATAAATCAATGGTTGATGATATTTTAAACAAAATTGGAACGCCTGAGATTGGTGCGTCTGTTATAAATATTGAACGCAAGAAAACCCAGCGAAAACCAGCAGCGCCGTTTACAACGTCAACCCTGCAACAGGAAGCAGCACGAAAATTATACTTTGCTTCTAAACGCACGATGAGCGCCGCACAACACCTGTATGAACAAGGGTTAATCACGTATATGCGTACGGACGCAACAAATCTGAATGCAGATGCGGTAAATGAAATTCGTGGATTTATAGCGCGTGAATATGGTGAAAAATTTGTGCCAAGTGCACCAAATATCTATGCAACAAAATCTAAAAATGCCCAGGAAGCACACGAAGCAATTCGTCCAACACACTTTGATGCGCCGGCAAAAAATCTGTCCGGGGACGAGGCAAAACTATACGACCTGATTTGGAAACGTACAATCGCGTGTCAGATGACAAATGCTGAATTTGATTCAGTTGCCGCAGATATTGAAACAGACAATAACGCAGCGGTATTTCACGCGGTTGGAACAACACGTACGTTTGACGGATTTATGAAGGTCTATACCGAAGATAAAGATGATGATGATGATAAAAAGGAAGCCAAATTGCCACCATTAAACATTGGTGACAAGGTTGCTATTTCTGAAATTATCCCAGAACAGCACTTTACCCAGGCACCACCTAGATATACAGAAGCATCGCTGGTAAAAAAATTAGAAGAACTGGGTATCGGACGTCCGTCAACTTATGCAACAATTATGTCAACAATTGTTGATCGCGCATATGTGGAACAAGATAAACAACGTCGTTTCCATCCTACAAATGGCGGTTGGGTAATTGCATCATACTTAAATAAATATTTTACTGATTTGGTCGATGTCAATTTTACCGCAAAAACAGAAGATACTTTGGACGATGTTTCAAACGGAAAGCAAGACAAGATTACAGCACTAAAAAACTTCTGGGGGCCGACAGACGCAATGATTGACGGCGCACGTGGAATTAAGACATCTGAAATTATCGATGAAATAAACGACTTTATGCATCATCATTTATTCTGTGACACCGGTGACGTATGTCCAGAATGTGGCGCAAAATTGGGAATTAAATTATCTAAGTTTGGACCGTTTATTGGTTGCGCAAAATACCCAGATTGTAAATACACAAAACAGTTAAAAGGCACTGAACAGAATGCACAAACAGCAGAATCCGCCGTACAGGGCGTAAAAAATGACGCGATCGAACTGGGCGATGGAATCGAATTCCGTGTTGGTAAATTTGGTCCTTATGTGACAGATGGTGCAAAAAATGTTGCCGCCAAACAATATACGTCTGAAACAATCACCCTGGAAATTGCACGCGAATTATTGGCAAATGCCGGCAAAAAGGCAGAACCAATTAAAATTGGTGAAAATCCAGAGACTAAAAAAATTATTTACTATTACCCAACTGGGCGGTATGGTGCATATATATCTTCTAATCGGGTCAATGTTTCTGTGCGTGAACAACCAGATTTGGAAACCGCAATTCAACTGATTAATAACAAGGCAAAGAAAAAATAATGGCGCCAACACGACACAATTATTCCAATTTTACAGATGAACTGCGTGCGCGGTTGTCGGTTGTGGATGTTGTGGGACGTGTGGTACCTTTGACGCGCAAAGGGCAAAATTACTGGGGTTGTTGCCCGTTTCATAACGAAAAAACACCCAGTTTTTCTGTGAACGAAGAAAAGGGATTTTATCACTGTTTCGGATGTGGCGAACACGGCGATATTATATCGTTCACGATGAAGCATAATAATATGGATTTCAAATCGGCGATTGTGGAACTGGCCAATATGGCAGGACTGAAAATGCCGGACTATAAACCGCGTGACCCAAATGTTGTTAAACGCGAAGATGCACTGTTTGATATTTGCGAACGCGCCGCACAGACGTACGCTGAAAAATTATTTACACCAGACGCGGCACACGCATTGGAATATGTGCGCAGACGCGGATTCACAGACGAAGAAATAAAAAAATATCGTATCGGGTATGCACCAAAAAATAACATTATTGCGAATAAATTTGCAGAATCAAAATTTTTAATCCCATCAGGTTTGTGTAGGCGTGGGGATTATGGAATGTATGACTTTTTCCGCGATAAGTTAATGTTTCCAATTTTCAATGCACACGGCAAAGTTGTTGCTTTTTCAGGGCGTTCACTGGATGGGTCAGAACCAAAATATATAAATACAACAGATACTGATATTTTCCATAAACGTCAGACGGTGTTTGGTTTTAACTTTGCGCGTGAATCAATTCATCGCGCGAACCGCAGCATTGTGGTCGAAGGACAAATTGATGCAATAAAAATGCAACTGAATGGTTTTGGCGAAACAGTCGCGCCACTTGGTACCGCATTAACCGAAGACCATATTGCGCTGTTGTGTAAATCAAATAGAAATATAATATTCTGTTTTGATGGCGACGGGGCAGGGCAAAAGGCCGCTGCGCGCGCGTGCAATATTGTTATGCCGTTTATTCGCGATACATCCGATGTACGTTTTGCGTTTGTTAGTGGCGGTAAAGACCCAGATGAAATTCTGAAAACCGCGGGCGCGGATGCTATGCGAAAAATTATTGATGACGCAATGAATCTGACCGATTTTCTGTGGGAATTGACTAACAAAAACTTTGTTGTTTCAACACCGGGGGGGCGCGCCCAGGCGGAAAAATTCTTGGACGGACAACTGGAAAAAATTGTCGATCCAGAACTGCGCAAACATTATAAACAGGAATATGATAAGCGCAAATTTCAAAACTGGCAAAGTTGGAAGCGCACACCAAAAACAATAAATATAAAATTGCCTGATATCGATGCGATTACAAAAAATACTCTGGTTTATATTGTGAATAATTATCCAGAACTTGCAGAACGGTATTTAGATTTCTTGGGGACATTGGGTGTAAATTTTGACGCAGATGCACCAGTGATGAATATGGATATAAATGCGGCAGAAAAATATCTGGTATCATTAAAATTGCAAAGATGGCTAGATAAATTGAACGCTCAGAAAATAGAACTGACCAATCGTGGTTTGGCAGGTGATGAAAGTGTACGTGATGAAATTGCAAGAATAGATGCAGAAATAGAAAAATATAAAGAAAAATTAGAAGTTCTGATTTCTATATAAAAATCTCTGCTTTTTTGAATATTTTTATCAAAAAAGCCGGGGATTTTTTTAACAAAATTATTTATTAAGTGTTAAACAAGAAGTGGCAGATGTCGCCAGGTTGCATCACATAATCACGACCAACAAGACGCATTTTGCCGGCTTCTTTGACTGCAACTTCGCCACCTAATGCAATGAAATCTTCGGGTGTGATAACCTCGGCACGGATAAAGCCACGTTCAAAATCAGTGTGGATTTTACCCGCAGCCTGGGGTGCCGTCATACCAGTGGTTATTGTCCAGGCGTGTGCCTCTTTCGGGCCAATGGTATAGTATGTTTGAAGGCCCAGTGTTTTATAGCCAGTCTTGATAACCTGATCCAGGCCAGATTCAACCAAACCTAAATCATCCAAGAACATCTTTCTTTCATCTGGGTCAACAATTTGAGATATTTCCATTTCTATTTTTGATGAAATTACCAGAACATCATTGGTTGAGCCGAATTTTTCAACAACCATTTTAGAATATTCATTGCCGGTTGCAGCAGATGCTTCGTCAACGTTGCACACATAAATAACAGGCTTGGTCGTTAATAAATTAAATGGTGTGGAATCAACGTCGCCGTGACGCGCCGGAATAGATTTTTCCAAATTAGATTTAATTATATTTGCATCCGCCAATAATTTAATGGCATCTTTGTCCAGACCACGCGCTTTCTTTTCCAGGTTTTTAATCTGCTTTTCAATACTTTCAAGATCGGCCAACATTAATTCTGTTTCAATTGTTTCAATGTCGCCCAGTGGATCAATCTTGCCGTGTACGTGAACAATGTCATCGTTTTCAAAGCAACGAACAACGTGAATAATCGCATCTGTCGATAAAATATTGCCCAAGAATTTATTCCCTAAACCTTCACCAGCAGATGCACCACGCACCAAGCCCGCAATATCAACAATTTCCAGTTGCGTCGGTAATATTTTCTGCGAACCTGCAACACGCGCTAATTCGTGTAATGTCGCGTCAGGTACAACAACACGACCGGTATTCGGTTCGATTGTACAGAACGGATAGTTCTGGGCATCGGCCGCCGCACTTTGTGTCAAAGCATTAAACAATGTAGATTTACCAACATTTGGCAAGCCTACAATTCCACAATTGAATCCCATTTTAAAATCCTTTATAATGGGCATAATATGTCATACATGTGGAATGAATTCAACATAAAAACCTTTCCAGCGGAAACTATCGTTTTCCGCGATGGTGAATATTGCCCTGAATTATCAACACTGGAAAACGCACCTATTAATAAAAAATACAATTTGCCGGTTCATATTATTTATGTCGGTGAAATAGAAGGGGATAAAAATTTAGATATTTCTGTCGGGGTTGAAAATCAAGAAGTTATATTAAGTGTAAATTTAAAAATTAAAAAGCCGGCTTTTTTTAACATTTTTATTAAAAATGCCGGGAAAAATTCTAAAATTTCAGGCACTGTCTTATTAGATAATGAATCAGAATTAACATACGATTGCCGGGCGCGACATTTGTATAAAAATACGGCTATTTTGATAAAAAATAAGGTTTTAGCCGGAAAAAATTCTGATTCTAAATTATCTGGTATGGCAATTATTGATAAAGCTTGTAATGAATGTGAATCAGATATCTCATTTGTCGCAATGGTAGAAAATGGTGCAAAAATAGACTTTATGCCGGGACAAAGAATAAAATCAGAACCAATTCGCGCCGACCACAGCGCAAGTATTTATAAGCCAACAGATGCACAGATTTTCTTTTTACGTTGTGCAGGACTGTCCGGTGCAGAGGTTGACGCGACATTAAAAGAAGCGTTTTTAAGTGAATAACGTTAAAAATAAATCATATATTAAAGTAAAAAAAAACCGCCGATTGGCGGAGTTTTTATTTTTTCTTAAAGCCCTGTTTCGCTTTGAACTTTGGATTATCAGGGTCAATCAAGATAACTTGCTTTCCACGACGGATTTGTTTAACATTACCGCGTTTCTTCCAAGCCTTTAATGAGCTTAAAAATTTCATTTTTTATCCTTTTTACAGTGCGATTATAAACATATTTTTTGAAAAATCAAATAATATATTATTTATTTAGTAGTTGTAGTAGGGGCGGTTGAAATTGTTGAAAACGGTTTTTAGTTTTTTATAAACAGGTTTTCAACAAAAAAATGCTTGGTTTTCAAGGTGACTTGGCAAAATTGTTGATAACTTAATCAAATAATTAACAGTTGATAAAATTGAAGTTTTTAACACTTTTAACAAAAGTTATGTGAATAGTTTTTGTGCTTGTTGAAAATTGTTGAAATTGTTATAATTATTAACAGGACGGAAAGAGAATGAAACAGCAGGTATTGAAAGCATTAGCAAATCCGGCGCATATTTTTTATGTGCCATATTCGTTGGCTGTGCTGAATTTTATTATTCAATTCTTGATTTGGATTGTTTTGTTTGTGGCATCTTTGATTATCAGGGGCAAGCCTGTTACGCCTATGTTCTTTTTGGTGTCCGTGATTATAGTTCATTCTATTATAGCAATTTTTTCCAAGCGTGATCCGCAGTTGGGACAGATTGTGACGGCTAAATTGCAATTGTTAAAACGTAAAATACCAGGGAAATTGGCGGCATGATACAAAATTTAAATGGTTTTTTTGAATATTTTGCAGGTGGTGGTTTTCCGATTACTTTGGTTATTCTGGTGTTGGCGTCGCTGTGTTTATTCTTGGTACTGATGATGTATGTGCCCGCTTTGACGCGTAAGGTTTTTCCTAGGTTTGGTTATGCTAAGTATTCAAACTATTTGCCGTTTGGTACTGTGTACAATGATAATTCTATGCAATTGACTGATGGCAGTTTAATTCGTGTATATCGTGTGGCAGGTTTGCAGACAAGTATGCAAGATGAAGCAACAAAAGAAAAATTCTTGGATTTACGCGCGCAATTGTTTAATCAAATTCGTGACCCAAATGTTGTTATGCGTTTCTATATGGTGCGCGATGCAGCCGATGAAAATACAAACTATGAATTCAATCAGCAAACACTGCAACGTATTTATGATAAGTGGCGCGGCCAGGGTTTGAAAATTTTCTTGAACAGTTATTATATTGTCTTGTCCGTTGGCGGATTGGATGCACGTGCTAAGTTAAATCAATATGGTAATTATATAGAATCTATTCTGGCGGCATACAGACCACAGGTTTTGAAAAATGATAGTCCAGATAATATGGCAAAATTCTTTGGACGTGTTTTGTCGCCTATTTCTAAGCCGTCACCAAAGCGGGCTGATAATAATATTGCAAAGTTGACAACGGTTGATGATGTTGAATTTTTGCGTGATGGGATTATTCGTTATATCAGTGGGGGTGAACAATCTTTTGCGGCGTGTTTGTCTTTTAAAATTTCACCAGATTATTTAGATGAAGAATTCTTTGACACTGTGTCAACAATTCAGACTGAAATGATAACTATGAATGGTTTTCATATTATGAGGGCAGCAGATGTAGAAAGTACTATTCGCAGAAAACGTTCTACGGCAGATGAAGAAAAACGTGATTCAACCGAGGCACAAATTTCATCTGCCCAGACAGCAATGGATGAAAATTTGTCCGGTAATCAAAGCCTGGTAGATTATTATCCATTGTTTATTTTATTTGGTGCAACACGCGAAGAATTACAAAAATATACCGATGAATTTAGGAAAATTGCAGCGCAATTTGGTATTTCACCGGTTGTTGAAACTTTTGCATCTAAAGTTTCTTGGTTTGCACAGATACCAGGGTTTGATGTTTTTCCACGCAGTTTTAAACTGTTATCAAGGGCGGCAGCTATTTCTATTCCTATGTCTTCGCAACCACGTGGTGTTGAAAATTCAGACTGGGGACCGGGACCGCTGGTTGTTTTCCCAACGGCCCAGGGAACGCCTTATCAATTTCAATTCCATGTATCTGATAAACCGGCGGCTGTGGGACATACTCTGACAATTGGGCCAACAGGTGGTGGTAAAACAACACTGTTCTCGTTCTTGATTGCGCAAAGTTTGCGCCATCCTAAGTTAAAGGCGTTTTTCTTTGATAGAAATAAAGGGGCGGAAATATTTACATTGGCCGTGGGTGGTAAGTATATTACTATGCAGGGCAAAGAGAAAAGTAAAGATCCGATGGAACAGACGTTCTTGACACATTTGAATCCGCTGAAAATGCCAGATACGGCGGCAAATCGTGCTTTCTTGCGTAGATGGTTTGCCATTATTTCAGGACAAAGTGATGCAGCATCAGCAGACGAAATTGCGCGCGCAGTGTCGGTGAACTTTGACTATTTGTCTGATAAAGATAAGTTGTTAAAAAATTTGTGGGAAAGTTGTTTTTCTTCGTCTGGTAATATGCGCAGTGCCCTTAAAAAGTGGGTGGATCCATTGCAGTATGGTGATATGTTTAATGAAACATCAGATACGCTGGATTTACAATCAAGATTAACAACATTCGATTTTACCGATATTTTGCAAGATGAAGTTTTGTCGCCAGCTGTAATTTCTTATATTCTGCACAGAATTAATAATATTACGGTGTCAGGTGGTAATCCGTCACTGATTATGATTGATGAAACAGCGCCTATGCTGGAAAATAAAATGTTTCGTGATAACTTTATTACAGGTTTGCAAGAAGGACGTAAAAATCGTCAGGCGTATATGGTGGCATTCCAACGTGCAAATGTTCTGGATAAACTTGGGGTAGGTGATGTTGTGCGCGGCCAGGCCCAGACTGTTATGTTTTTCAGAAACCCTGCCGCCGATGCATCAGATTATGCACACTGGAATTTGAATCCATTGGAAATGGCATTTATCCAGGGCAAAGCATATCCAAACCTGAAACGTGCGGTGTTGTTGTCGCGACCAGTTAATGGTGAATCAGTCATTCTAAATACTGAATTGGGTGGTCTGGGGAATCTGTTGAGGTTGTTTGAATCAGGACGTTCATCAGTATTGCTGGCCGAAGAATTATACAAAATGTATGGTAATAATTTTGTTAATGAATACCTGAAAAAACAAGGGGCGCTGGATTAGGGGATAGATGTTAAGATTTGGATTCTTTATTATCGCAGCGTTATTTTGTGTGCCAGTGGTGGCGGCTGATTGCGTCGGATATAAAAAAATACCGGCAGTTTATCTTGAAATTCCAGATTGGTCGAAAACAGTCGTGCAACCGCACGAGCCTATGGATTTATGGCACGGTAATGTGGTTGCAACGTTGGTTAATAATTATCAAATAAATGCAGATGTTATTGGTGTTGATGGGGGATATTGTGTGGGACTGAAATCTGTGACGGCGGAATTTGGTTATAATGATTTTGTAGTTAATATTGATATAAGACACGTGCCAGATTCTTGTCAGTATAATGCGGTGTTGGCACACGAAGATAAACATATAAAAACGTATTTATCCGTTGTTGATGAATTCAAAGGTGAATTTCAAAAATCTGTTTATAATGCTGCGCAATCCGTTATGCCGCGATTTGTAAAAACACGGGAAGAGGTGGCGAATGCGGTTGAAGATATGAATAATCAATTACAGGTACATCCAGATTTGGTGTTGGTAAAACAAAAAATTCACGCCGCAGAAGAAATTAGAAATAAAAAAATTGATAGTCAAGAAACAGGCGCAGATTTGAATATGTGTAAATAGAATTCTTGGTTAAGAAATACAATGTATTGAATTTTTTTAGTGATTTATAATGTTTGTGCACTGGTGTGTTTTTAGTGTTGGGATTAAGCACCTGTTTGAACGCGTCTTAGATGATGTAAAAATCTTTAACAAGGGTTGGAGTGTGGTGAATGTATTGAATAAGCCCGCAATTTTGTTCAAATTGTGCTTAAACTCCAACCGATTTTGTTTTTTTATATTGCGGGACTTTTTTAATAACAGGTTCCGTATGTACAGCCATTATCAACAGATGGGGCAGATACGGTTGCAGGGCCGCCATCACGCGCAGTGCGTATGTTATTTACGTGTGGGCAATCATAGACGTTTGCAACCAATACAAATGCACGTTCTGGACCAAATATTACCCATTCATTTGGTTTGGTGCGCTGACTGGTTATCCAATAGGCGTTGCCTGGACGAGCCTGGTCTGCGATGCGATTTTCCAGATAACGACGGGCGTCTTCGGCAGCATAGACGGATACTTCGGATTCAAGTTTGTAAAGAAACGTACAACCAATTGGTTCCGCATCCAGTTGGACTATATACTGACTGCCATTTTCGTTTTTTATCATATTGCTGCAGCCCGCAAATATAAATATTGCAGATAAAAGTGCCAATATCTTTTTCATAAATTCCCCCTGTGTTTTTATAAATCGATTATATCATAGTTGTCGCGATTGCTGAACAATTTTTTCAAAACAAGATTGTTTAATGCGTGACTGCCTTTGTAGGAATCAAGCGTGCCACATATTATACCACCAGATGTAAACATATCCCCAATGGCATCTATAATCTTGTGTCTGACAAATTCATCAGGCCACAATGTGGCGTTTAATGTTCCATCGCCTGCGTCGTTTAATGCAATTACATTAGATTCATTTGCACCACGACCCATACCGCGTTTTTTCAAATATTCCCATTCTGAATATTTACCAAATGTGCGGGCACTGGCAAAATTGTTAATGAAATCTTGTTTTGATTCAGGTGTGTCATCATATGTGTATGAACAAGACTGGTTCCCAATTATTGGTTCGCGATAAATTAATGTGGCGTTAATGTCCAAGGACAGGCCACTGTTAGGTGAAAGTTTTACATAGCCATTGGTTCTGCGACCGGATATAGTGTTAAATATCCACAGTTTAATCCGTGTTGATAATGGTAATTGATGTAAAATTTCACGGGCACGCGCAATAACAGGACGCTTTACAATAATGCGTTTCATAGAGGATTTCTTAACACCAGCAGATTCAAAGGTGTTAATGAATTGGGCTGCACTGCCGTCCAGAATTGGGGTTTCTGGGCCGTCTATTTCAATAATGGCACTGTCGATACCAGTTATAAATAGGGCCGCCATCAAATGTTCAATTGTTTGTACGTGCGCGCCAGACGGATTGCCAATGGTTGTGTTGCGCATCTTGGTTTCGCCAACGTTATCATATGTGGCAGGTATCAGTTTGCTGTCCTTGATATCTGTGCGGTGAAAATATATGCCGCGTTCGGTTGATGGTTTTACGGTTATGTTGACAGGTGTACCAGAATGAATGCCAACACCAGATATTTTTACTTGTTTGTTTAATGTGCTCATTTTAATTTTTCCCTTAGCCAATCCCAAAATGTGTTGTCAATAATTGTGTCCAGGCGGGCGTATTTTATTTCATCGCGAATTTCGATAGGCAGGCGTACCCAATCTTTTTCAGTTGTAATTAATTTAGCCTTTTTTTTGGCTGCCAATGACATTAAACGTTCCAGGTCTTCGCCCGTGTATTGATAGTGGTCAGGAAAACTGCGGCGGGCAACAACGTTCTTTAATGCGCCAAAGAATTTTTTCGGATACCCAATGCCCGCAAATGCAACTAATTTTTCATCTTCGTCATAGGGAGATGTGGTTTGGTTTTTTGCATAAAATACAGGTAGGCCCGCAGGTAATGTAAAATTCTTGCGCGGTTTGTTGCTTTTTATAACGATAATCGCGTCCGCATTTTTTGTCATACGCTTTGGTACGCGCAGTGGACCAGCAGGCAACATTAAACCATTGCCATAGCCCAAACCCTGGTCAAAAACAATAATAGAAATGTCTTTTTTTATAGTTGGATTTTGCAGGCCGTCATCCATTACAATCGGGGTATTATCACTTTGTTTGTTAAGCAAGGTGATGTTTGATTTTCTGTCACCAACGTGAACCGCCAGACCTGTGCGTGATAACATAGTCGCTTCGTCCCCAATGTTGCCGGTTTTTGCACTTTTCTTATAACCACGCATCACAACAGGTGCACCATAGTGATTGGCAATTGCACGTACCACAGGTGTCTTGCCAACACCGCCTGCAAGAATGTTTCCAACACAGATAACAGGTCGACGTGATTTTAATTGGTGCAAGGTGCGCGCAAAATAAACAATACGTCCAGCCCCGTAATAAAGCCACGATACAGGTATCAGCAGTAATGATATGGGATTCTTAGATAAAAACCACCAAGGTGTTTTCATTATTTTTTAGCCTTTTTCTTGTTTTGTTTTTTCGCCGCAATTGCTTCACGTTTTTGACGCTTGTATTCTGTTGCAGTTAAATCTTGAGGAATTGGTGGCAAACCAAATTCTGCATCCAATTCATTCATCTGGGCGACCATAAAATCTTCTAGGTTTTTTCTTATTTTTTCAAATTCAGCTGGTGTTGCACGTTTGGGTACAAATAAAGGATTTCCAATATTACATACGATTTTATTAAATGGTAGAGCAAGTAGGTATTTATCCCAACGGTCCTGAATCCAAGCGCGCTTGGCCGTATAACAGACAGGGATAATTGGCGCACCAGACATTTTTGCAAAATACAGGGCACCTTCTTGGACGCGCAGTGATGGGCCGCCAGGACCGTCTGGTGACATACAGATACCGTGGTCGCCACGTGCCAATACACGCAGACCTTCGCGCAGGACAGATACACCACCCTTGTGCGAGGAACCATAAATCGCACGAAGACCAAACAGGTGTTGCAGTTTAGCCATCATACGGCCGTCTTTGTGACGGCTGGCAACGGCATAGGCGTGCATTCCACCCAAGCAGATAATAGGGCTTAGCATTAAACTGCGCCCGTGCCAGAATACGAAAATTGCAGGTTTTTTACGATATTTGTAAAAAGTTTCAATGTTAGTGATTTTTTTTACGGATGTAAAATATGCAAACCATATTGGTATCGCCATAAAAACAGCAATAATCCACTGAAAAATACCCAGGGATAATATAGGGTCCCAAAATTTTTTCCAAACTTTTCTGAACGTCTTGTTTTGAAACACATCAAACCTTTATTTTAAATTCCAACAGATTCTAGCAATAAAAATTTTATAATTCAAGAAAGACTAGGAAAGGCGTTAAAATTTGATAAATTTATTTTTTTGTTTGACTATTGTCACAAATGGTATATAATAGGCAGGCTTTATCGCGGGGTAGAGCAGCCCGGTAGCCCGTCAGGCTCATAACCTGAAGGTCAATGGTTCAAATCCATTCCACGCAACCAGTTTTAAATAAAGAATGCATCCTTGTGATGCATTTTTTATTTAACGTGTGTTGTGTTGAATTTGAACCATTGAGGCAAGATGGTTCACAACCAGCGAAAGGCAGACGGCAGTATGCCGGTCA
>JAZRLB010000014.1:0-24516 GCA_045646625.1 Candidatus Enterousia sp.
ATAACGCACGACGACCGCATAGTCGCCCTGCAACAAGACTTTGGCCACAGCAGTATCGGCACCACCCGATGCAATTACGGCAACATCTCCCCATCCCGCCAACGCGAACTAATCGCCGGGATTAAGGTTGAGTGAATCAAACTAACCAGTTGACATTTGGACTACATATCCTAAAGTGATGTAAAAGGAGAAAACTATGCTGTTTGGTGCGATTATTGGCGACATTGCCGGGTCTATGTACGAAGGCAAAAGACACGAAATTTATGACAATGTTCAGTTCTTTGGGGAATACTGTCGATTTACAGATGACACTATCATGACCTGTGCTGTTGCACAAGCAATTATGGATCACAAAACCAAGGATGTTGCGCTGGCGGATGCCGCAGTTGCCAATATGCAGGTATTTGGCCGTAAATACAACCATCGTGGCTATGGCAAACAATTTGTTCAATGGATTTACTCGGACGATCCACAGCCATATGACAGTTGGGGTAACGGCGGCCCTATGCGTGTCAGTCCATGTGCATGGGCGGCAAAAACATTGGATGAAGCATTAGACATGGCACGTATTGTGACCGAAGTAACGCATAATCACCCTGAGGCATTAAAGGGATCAGCAGCAATAGTAAGCGCTATATTTTTGGCTCGCAACGGTGCAAGCAAAGACGAAATCCGCCAACATATTATTGATAACTATTACCCTATGGATTTCACATTAGCGACCATCAGTGGCGAATGGCGATACGGTTGTTCTAGCCAGGTTACCGTTCCACATGCATTACAGGCCTTCTTTGAATCAGAAACTTTCGAAGATTCAATCCGCAAAGCTATCTTTATAGGTGGCGACACTGATACGGTTGCGTCTATGGCGGGTGCGATTGCAGGGGCTTTCTATGGGATCCCAGATTATATTGCAAGCCAATTAGACGGATACCTTACTGAACACTTGGCAAAAATTGTTCATGAGTTTCATAGATTGTACAGTACATCTGAAAGGAAATAAATATGTCAGTTATATCAGAGATCAACTATTCAGTCATTGTTGGCGACATTACAAAAACACCCGCAGATGCAATTGTAAATGCGGCAAATGAATCACTATTGGGCGGTGGCGGAGTAGATGGTGCAATCCATCGAGCAGCAGGTCCAGAATTATTAGCAGAATGCAGAACTTTGGGCGGCTGTCCAACTGGCCAAGCCAAAATGACAAAAGCCTATAACCTGCCTGCAAAATACATCATTCATGCTGTTGGTCCGTATTACAGTGACTACGAACCATGGGAAGCAGAAGAATTACTAGCTAGTGTCTACAAATCTATCATGCAACACGTTACAAATCATCCAGATATTAAATCGATTGCTATCCCAGCTATTTCCTGTGGCATATTTAGATTCCCGCTGGAGGATGCCGTAAATATTGCAGTAGATATTGTTCAGCGCTATGCGCCCATTTCGCTAAAAGAAGTATTTTTTGTAGTAAGCAGCGAACATATCGCAGCCGAATACACAAATAATCTAAATCAATACGATTAAGGATTCCGCTATGCTGTTTGGTGCGATTATTGGCGACATTGCCGGGTCTGTTTATGAATTTGCAAATATCCGGTCCAAGAACTTCCCTTTTATGACTGACCGTTGCTATATCACGGATGATTCATGTATGTCCATAGCGGTGGCCAGCGCAATCAAACAATGGCGTGAGCAAGGTGGCGACCTGAGCCAAATTACAGCCGACACTATGCGAGTTGTTGGCAAGGCATATCCAAACAAAGGCTATGGCGGTATGTTTTGGGAATGGCTGAACGACCCGACTATGGGCTCGTATAACAGCTGGGGCAATGGGGCAGCGATGCGAGTATCTGCGGCTGGATGGTTTGGCGAAAATATCGCAGAAGTCAAACGCCTGTCATACCTGGTCACATCCCCAACCCACGACCATATCGAAGGCATCAAGGGGGCCGAAGCGGTTGCCGTCGCAATCTTTATGGCACGCACCGGCCACAGCAAAGACGACATAGCCGAATACATCCGCAACAACTATTACCCAACATGCGACTGCTTGGCGGATTTACAGGAATACTATGATTGGGATTCTTCGTGCCAGGGAACGGTGCCGCCCGCCCTGCAATGTTTCTTTGAATCAACGGATTTTGAAGATGCAATCCGCAATGCGATATCAATCGGTGGCGACAGTGATACAATTGCCGCAATCACAGGCTCTGTCGCCGAGGCCTATTACGGCATTCCACCCGAACTAATCGACCAGGCAAAAACCTATATCCCCGACGATTTGTTGGAGATTATTGAACTGTGTGAAACAAAATAAAGGTATACCATGCCACCATTTATCGTCTTTGATGCGCAAGACTTTTTAGAAGAAGTAACAAAGGTCAAAAAGTTTTGGATGCACACCAAGTTGAATAAATTACGTATCGAGACAAATCGCAATGAAAGCACAATTTCGCTATATTCTATTCATAAAGAATCCGGTCTGGAAACAGCTGTTACTATTCCTGCCTATATGTCTGTCGAATGCATCATTAATCTTGGCACAGTTAAATCATTTTATAATGCAGTAGAAGAGTTACAAAAATTAAATGTTGGGCCTGGCCACCGCATCAGACTTCATCTTGTTCCAAGCTGTTCTAATCGAAAGCATTTCTTTCTCAAGGTCCTAAAATCAGGCTTTGAACTCACAGGGTCATATACCCAAAAGTAAAAGGTGCCAAACGGCACCTTTTACTAGTTTGATGTACTACCTGATACTTGCTTCATATAGTCATCAATAATTTTTATTATAAGTTCTCTACGAACTTTTAAAAAATCTTCGTAATTCTCTAACATCCATAATTCTGGCTGCAACGGAATTCCATGCGGTTCAAACATCAACGAACCATAAGTCTCTGTCAATTTTGGTATATATTCCATAGGATTTTTATTGCTGATAAACAAATTAGTCCTTTTGCTTATAAAGGCCATATTTGCAATATCATTTCTTTCTTCCTTTTTATATCCTGCTTTTTGTAATAAATCCTTTGGGATTATATGATGAAATTCTATCTTATCCTTTATATGGGTATGATTTATACTTATAACCTGACGGCTTATAAAATCTTTTGCACCAGCCATTTTCATAGCTGCAAACATCGTCTTAAAGTATCCACTCGTTATACCTTTTCCTTCTAGATCTTCTAACTCTATACTAAGTCTCCCAAATTGCCTCTGTAAGTTTGCTAACAATTCTTCCGGAGTATCAGCCTTTAAGTCCTGATCTAATAACCCTTCAGAGGACCCTCTAGAATAACGCCCTTTGGAATTTGCTAGCACGAACCACCGATTTAAAATCTTTTCCTCTGCCGGTAGTATCTCATAATTTTTCATGCTAAAGTAATGTGCTAGTTGCACAATAAAATAAGGTGATGACAATAGCCATATATTATCTACGTGTAAATTATTTTTCAAATAATCCAGCGCAAAAGGTACCGCACGTTGTACCTCTTTCCACCCCTCTTCAAATTGCTTAACCGTTATCTTCGATACCGTTTTAAACTTTGACTGATTAGTAATAATGGCTACTAATGCTCTGACTATAATACCAATGCTTATACTCCATCCTTGTTTCACATCACACAAATCCTGAAAATCTTCAAACTTTTTAAGCGCCCCACGCCATTTTGCAGTTATTTGCGCTAAAGCTAAGTCAGAGCCACTTAGTTTTGTACCAGAAGAATTTACACGTACAAAAATTTCTGTTACTTCTTCATAAGAAAGGTCTTTTAGTTCAACAATATCAAAAACATCTTCATTACTTAAAACATTTCTCAACTTCGTTAATCTTGTGTTGTATTTTTTAATGTTGGGATCTGACAATTCAAATCCATTATCTTCCAAAAAGGTTAAATTATCTTTAGACTTAAAAAAATCTTTTAAAGACACCCATGTTTTTTGATTATCAAAAATCGGGTCGCCAGCGACCATAAACGTTCTGTCTTTATTGTCCTTCAGCTCTTCTTCTTCATCATCTTCTTGGTCCTCTTCCTGTTCGAACATATCCCCTATTTCTATTATATTATCGTCAGAAATATCTTGTTCAACAAGTCCTTCTGGATGTTCAAGATTAAAAATAATATCAATTTCCTTTGTTTTTTTGCCCTTGCCTTTAACCTCAACACCTTCGCCCTTCAACAATTTGCACAAAGAGGTTAACCTTTGTTGCCCATCCAGCAACAATAAATAGCTGTAAGCCGTGGTATTATTCGTCGTTATATCCAAATCAAAATCACGGGTTTGAATTCCTTCTATATCCTTAATGTCTGGACGCCACATTAACAAACTGCCAACAGGGTAATCGCGATATAACGAATCTATAAAATCACGAACCTTTGTCGCCTTCCAAACATATCCACGTTGCATCTCTGGCAAACGAATAGCTTGTTCCTCTACCATTTTTGCCAATTCATTTATGCTGTATTTTATTCTTCCCATGATATTCATCCCTTATTTATGTTTTATTACCAAATTCTATCTTCATAGTTCAACAGCGCTAAATACGCTATAAACGCACGGCCTTTATTGGTAATATTATATTCATCGTTTTTATATTCCATTAGTCCTTGCGATACCACAAACTTAGTCCACGGCTCTAATTCTATATCACTGTCTGGCATCTTTCTTTTTTCTTGTTTAAAAAACTTTGCGACTTCATTCTTTGTTAATGTTTTAGTCGTATCTAAATGACGCAGTAGACGTATTTGACTACCGAATATAATTCTATATATACGCTCAAACTCTGTTGCTATTCTATAATTTGTCGAATCTCTAACCATTATATCTATTTTTTTATACGGCGATTTTGACAAATCTTTCTTTAACTTATTTTCTATTTCTAATGTATAAGCCTTCAAACCTGTATCTGGTAATTCAGGAAGATCGTATTCTGTCCTACGTTTTTTTAATTTCTTATCAGACGTGGTCGCAGGAATGTCGAATAATTTATCTTGTGTGCTATTTTGAATATCTGGCTGGCTTGAATCACCAAGTGAAAACTTGTTGTCTTTTACTCGCAAATCTTCTTTTATTTTTTTCAAAATTGCGACAAAGTATTTTCTGAGCGCAAAAAACACAACCAGTACAATAAAAGGCCAGCTAGTAAGAAGTTTGACTATATTTTTAATAATATAATCGCCTCCCATGCCAATATATTCCAAAATATTACACGTATCCATTTTTCATCTTGTCCTATATCTTATAATTTTCGATGCATATCGGTTACTGAAGTGTAGTACATATTATTTTCGCCACGGATGGTTCTGACTACGTAATCAACTTCAAAATACTGATATGTGCCTTCTTTTTCATTGTATTTGGTTACCAGTTTGGCAGAACATGCCCGACGTTGAGGGGTGACGTTGGTAAAAACCTCCATCTCTACAATTTCTTCAAGACCAACAATTTCTTTCTTGTAGCTTTCTTTGGCAATGTCTTTCAATAAACTTTTGACCGATGGCGACCAACATTCCGGTGCAGGTTCAGAACATCCAACCAGCGCAACTGGCAAAAACAACAAAGCAAAAAGACGTGATAGTTTCATATTATTCCCCTTTTAGCTGAACTAACTCTAATAACTTATCATATCCGGTCACCACACCATATTTAACATTTTCGCCGCTGATTGCTTTGAAGTGTTTTTTGGCACAGTCTATCTTTGTCTGTTCTATAGGATTGGTATTAGCCATCGTTCCAAAATTCAAACTTTGTAATTGTCCCTTTGTTTCGGCCACAAAGTAAATATGCTTAACTGTACCATGCTTGAAAGCAATTGCCCAGTCTGGATTATATTTACCAACAGGTGTACTGATTTCAAACCCACGAGGCAATTTAGCATACACACAGACATCTTCCTGGCGTTCCAATTCAGCGGCCATTTCCCTTTCAATATTAGAATCAGCAACAACATAGTTGTAGATATGATTTTTTGGTGTTTCGACCGTTTTATCTGCTAAAGCTCTGGTATCAGAGTCTGTAAAGATACTGGTATCATAACGGTCATCCAGCGCACTGTATGTGACGTGTTGCACAACCGTAGTGGCTTTTTCGCCGTTTATTAAACCGATCGCCTTGGTAATAAAATCCTGAGGGTTTTGCTTAAACTGTTCAAAAGTTTCCTTGCGTATGCCACACAAGATGTTTGCCACACACTTTCTGGTCAATTGTGTTCCTTCGGCTATTTTGCCAATAAGGTCATATTTCAAGTCAACTTCTGCCGTTTTTACAACGGTTCTTCTGGCTGTTTGACCATCTTCTACAAATCCATCTTCTGTTATTGCTGTAATTTCTCCGCCAGTTACAACCACTGTTACTGGTGTAACATGAAGTTCGTCATCCAATTTCTTAATCGCATTTTCTTCTAATTCCTTGGCCTCAAAATCAACCGTATATGCGGATTTTTGATTTATTCTGGCCCACAGTTCTTGGAATTCACGCTTTTCAAAGTTCTTGGTGTTAAGTTCTATTTTAACACGCGTTTTGTTGCGGTTTTCTATTTCTATTGGCTTATAGACAGATTCTGCAATTCTGATAATTTCTTCCGCAGGGAAGCCATCTGGCATTACCAGTGTTCCCGCCTGACGAGCATCATGGAATTTGGCTGTTAAATTACCATTGTCATCAATGTAATCCTGACGAATAAAGTGATTATAAATGCGTCTGGATTCTTCTTCGGTAATTGGGCGCATTTCGCCTGTTTCCAAGCGGATTGCCTGTTTGAACAGCTGTTGTGTAACGATACGTGGACGGCTCTTTAAATCGTCATCGTATTCGTCTTGCAATCCCTTGGCAAACTTTTCATAGCTTTCTGATGCGATAACCGTCAAAACGTTCAACTTGTGAACACTTTCGCCCAGAACCGAGTAATCCATTCTGTCGCCATTTTGATTCACACACAAGCGCATACCACGCCCCAGTTCCTGACGTCTGGACACATTATTACCGCTAATTTTCAGCGCACAGATTTGGAACACATTTGGATTGTCCCACCCTTCACGCAGGGCAGAATGTGAAAATATAAAACGAACAGGTTCTTCACGGGATAACAGACGTTCTTTATCCTTCATAATCAGGTCATAGGCCGCAATATCACCATCTTTACTGGCCGATGTCTCAGAGCGCCCCAATTTACTGTCTTGAAACTTTCCCTTTTTATCGATCGAGAAATAACCTGCATGTGCCTTGTGGGCATCTGTCTGCTTTAAGAAACTTTCATATTCTGGATTTAACCCCAATTGCGATAACCTGTCCGCAACAGCATCGGCATATTCTTGCTCAAACATTTGTGCATACAGACCACCCTGATCATCTTGGGTACGATACTTTGCCACTTCGCCAATAAAGAACAATGACAAAACTTTTATTCCACGATTGAACAGCTTTTCTTCTTGTTCCAGGTGCGCATTGATTGTTTCACGTATCTGAATACGGCGCACCTGTTCTTGATTCCTGTCACCAATAACATCACCGACATATAATGTCTGTCCATTTTCAAATCGGACAGAGTTGTCACGGGCATCAATATCTGTTATAACCCAACGATCCTTATATTCTTGTAACTTGTTTGACTTGTCGTATAAGTTATCACCACGTTCAAAATTGAATGTACGTTTTGTTACCTGGGTTGCGTTTTGATAATCAATTTCCATTGTAACGGTTGGATTTTTGTTTGGAAAAACATTTATCTTGGATACATAAACATAGCTGTTTGTGGCGGTGTTACCGATAACAGAAACGCCCTTGACCGAAATCTTTTTAACTAGTTTACGATTGTACGCATCCAGCGCATCCAAGCGATAAAGCATATTAAATGGTTCACGATGTGTTGCCGAATAACGCAATATAAACAATGGATTAAACTTGTTCATCATATCTGTTACAACCGGACCTCCCATTGACTGCGGTTCATCCAAAATCAAAATAGGATGTGTTGCGGCAATAACATCAATTGGCCGACGCGAACGGAAAGTATCCAGCTTCATATAAATACGTTTTGAATCTTCACTTCTGGATGCAAAGGCCTGCATATTGATAATCATCACATTGATATTTGAATCGGTTGCAAATGCCTCGATATCGTTTGGATGTGCAGAATTATAGATAAAGAATCTGATTGCTTTACCATATTGTTCCTTGAAATGTTCAGCCGTAGATTGAAATGACTTATAAACACCTTCACGAATTGCAACCGATGGCACAATTACGATAAACTTTGACCAACCGTATAACTTGTTCAGTTCATACATCGTCTTGGTATAGGTATATGTTTTTCCTGTACCGGTTTCCATTTCAACCGTCAGGTTTATACCACGCCCCAGCAACTTTTCCGAAGGCTGCAATCCAGCACGAATCTGTTGATTTACAATATTTTCCAATAAAAGATCATTGTTTATTGCCAGTGCAGGATTCGCATACGCATCAAACCGAAATAAATCATCTGTATTGTCATTTGATTGTCCTGGGTCCAAAATGTACGATTGTGCACGTTGTTTTGGCTGGCCAATAAATGCGTTGCATATCGCATTTGTTGCATCGGATTGGAAATCCTGGCTTTTGTATCTTAATTTCATAACCATTTTTATCCCCCCGATGTATTACAATACTTTTACACACTTATCATTGCCGGTGATGTTCTTAAATATTTCGGCCAGGTTGATTTTATCCTTGGGCTCAGCAAAAGAACTGTCACGAAATACCGCACAAACGGGATTCATTCTGGCGATTTCATATATCAGTTTTTCTGGAATATTCTTTTCAAAACATGCAACCAGGTCGCCATGATTCACAACATAATACGTTTTGTCGTCCATTTGTTTTGTTTCAATTGGCATATCCAGCATCAACCCGCAATCAACCATAACACCAAACAACAGGTCCAAATCACTGCGTTCTGGAACGATATTTTCAACATCTAATTTCAATTGTCCCTGGGTTACGTCTGATGGACGTTTGGCGATATCTGCCATATTGTCGGAATCAACACGCAAAACACGGAATCCAACATCTAAATCCTTGTCTGGATTTTCAGCTTTGATTTTTTCACCTGCACGACGTATGCGTTCCTTGCCAATTTCACAAATATTTTTATATCCTGCTTTGAAGGCTTCCGATTTTTCATCACACTTTTCTGGTAACTGAACCATTATGTATCGTCTATTTCCACCATCTTCTGCATTCAATTGCATAACAGCATGTGCGGTGGTTGCAGAACCAGAAAAGAAATCCATCACGATAAAATCAGTATAAACACTAGCTTTTTCAATTAAGTACCGTATCAACTCTATTGGTTTGACAAAATCAAATATCTTATTTCCGTCAAACATATTCTTTAACATTTGGGTTCCATTTTTTGTTGTACTTTTACCAACTAACACATTTGATGGAGTGTCGCCTTTACGTTCTTTTTTTGTATGTAACATCCCCGTTTCAGAAATAAATACATCTATTAACTTTTGTCCTTTTGCATCTATAACCTCTTCGCCATTAAAAAACTTTGTTAACATATTATGATTTCTTAATGGTCCTCTTATGGTAACTTCGTTTTTAAGCACACCGTCTTGTATTATCATGCCTTCTGGGTTTATAATATCGTAGAAATCATTATTCCCCCCTATGTGTCCATAAAAAGTTTTATTTATTTTATTCACACATTTTATTCCTGATGGAACATGTAATTCGTTAATATTATTATCACCATTAGTTATTAATTTTATAATTGTATCTGAAGAAGGCTTGTCTAGTGACATTGTGTATAACGATGTTTTGCCATAAACCAATATATGTTCATAAGAACTTTTAATTTTTCCCAAATTTGCACCAGCAAACTTAGTATCATCATTGACTTCATCTGAAACGCTATTTAACCAAGCAAAATTCGTATAGAAGTTGCTCTCTCCGAATATCTCGTCACATACTTTCTTCAAATTTGCAACCTCATGCTCATCAATTGATATAAAAATTACCCCGTCATCGGTCAGCAGATTACGTGCGATTTTCAGGCGTGAGTACATCATGGAACACCAATCGGAATGAAAACGTCCGTTTGTTTTTGTGTTTGCAAACAAACGATTGCCGTCCGCATCGCATTGACCGGATTTTTCAATAAATTCTGCACACCCCATCTTAAAATTATCACAATATACAAAATCATTACCGGTATTATATGGTGGGTCAATATAAATCATTTTGACCTTGCCCAGGTATGATTCCTGTAACAATTTCAATGCATCCAGGTTGTCACCTTCGATATACAGATTCTTGGTATTATCCCAATCTTTGGAATCGGCCACAACTGGGCGCAGGGTTTTACGAATTGGGCGATTTGCCTCGGCCTTGGCTGCGTTTTTACCAACCCATGTAAATTCATACTTTTCAATTGTGTCTTCGGCAACATCGGTGGCCAGGGATGTTTTTAATTCTTCAAAGTCAATTTTGCCGTCACGTGTAACCGCCGCCGGGCAAATTTCCCGTATCTTTTCAACAGTTTCCGACAGTGGATTTTGTTCCAGTTCTAATTTTTCAATCATTCCTTCCATCCTTTGCTTGTAACATATTTTTGATTTGGGTGTCTTGGAGAGTCCGGATACAACCGTAACAGCAATCCTTGAGCTAGCATAGGGTTCAATATTTTTTGCATTACATATTTCCTATCACTCAAGCTGAGAATATCCAAAATCTCTAGTGCCGACCTAGGTTCTGCACAAAATTCTAGCACAATTTTAGCTTGGGGGGTAACTTGAGGGGTAGCTTGGGGGGTGACTTGGGGGACAAGCTGTTCCCCAATATGACTATTAACCGCTTGGAATAAATTTATTTTCCAATCCAGTTTAAAAACATTCCCATCTGTTAACACGGGCATATTTCCTGCATATCCCTTTGCATATTGTGCCATTTTACGTATCCCGGACCCTAATTCCTCTGCCCATCCGATTTCTTTAAAAAATTTGGCAATGGTCGGATTTTTCGGAAACGGGACACTGGTATCAGGATTGATATTTCCACATACATATGGCTTATTTCCATTTTCTGTATATATTCTATCTCGCTCTATAACTAACTTTGCGGGATAGTGACTTGTGAATTCTCTATGCATCAATAAATTCACCGCAATTTCACGGAATAATATGCTACGCAGATCCAGTCTAACATCTTTTTCTAAATAGAAAGGAGTAGGCAAATGTTTCTCTACAAATGCCATTATCCTGTCATAACTTTCAATCAAATTCGTTCTTACATCGTCACGATCATCATATCTATCAGTATCGTTTATTCTTAATATCAAGTCTGTTTTATAATGCGGTAAAATCGACTGAATTACATCATCGCGACCAAATAAAACAGCGCAAGCTAGTGTATATCCCTCTTTTGGGGAACAAAAATCCTTTTTGTATAAACCCGCACTTCGTAACAATTGTTCATCTGTCATATATTTCCAAGGATGATTTGCTTGACGTCCCACAGCCATTTTACGACACCTATCAATTAAATCCGCCCTAAAATCAGACAATGTTAGTCCTGGAAATATTTCATTTTCTGAATAAGATTTATCCTTATTTGCGTACAATTGTGCAACCATATTTGATTGATTAGTTATATCCATATCACCATCAGCATTGCGAACATAAATCTTATGGTTACAAAAATGAACATCCGAACTTGTTGGAACCAAAATATACAAAACTAACTTGCCATCAAATTCTATTTGTTCGACAGATAAGTAAAGAGGCGGTCTAAATTGATTTGCATTGTTAATAGTATTAGCAAAATCTTTCAACATTCTTGAAACATTTGCTCTGTTAACCCCCAACACTTTTCCATTATCATCTACACCCAATAAAATTTCACCGCCCTGGGAATTTGAAAAGGCACAGATTGTTTCGTAGATATTTTTTGGAAGCCCGCTTTGAGCGGCCTTAAATTCAATTTTTAACCCCTCGCCTTGGGCAATAATAGATCTGATTTTATTTATCACAGCAAATCCTTTACCTTTTGCTCTAGTGTACGAATTTTATCTTTGATTTCAAACTTTTTATTTAATTGATCTGTATTGCGCAATTTTTGGTTTAATTCTGCGATTTGTTTTTCTAATTTTGCACGTTCGATATCGCGATTTACTGCATCTGCCAATCCTGATGCGCCAGATGTAACGCGCCCTTGGGAAACTTGTTCTATTAGGCCTGCGTATATTGCATCAAGGGTCGTTCCACGTAATTCTACATCTACCTTATCTGCCCAATCTGTGGTCCAGCGTTTATCAATTGTACAACTTTCCTTGGTATTTACGGTCTTGTGTGAAATAGATGCACATTCTTTTTCGTTATATTCCAATATAAACAGTACATAACCCGAGCGAATTGACTTGTCCAGCGCATCCAGCAGTTTTTCATTTACCTTGCTTTGTCTTAACTTGATATTCAGCACCAAGATTTCCGGAAACTCGGTCCCTGCATCAACATTCAATGTATCACGTGCCAGACGATGCGATATTGTGATTTTTTCAACATCTTCAACCAGCGCTTGTTTCAAGGTACCAGACACAGCATCGTGACTGTAAAAGCGTTCTTTTGCTAAAAACTTACCGATTTCGGTTGATTTTGGCCAACTCATTACTTCACCACCACAAAGCAAATCAGTTCAAAGTCATCCAATCCACGGATATTATTTACCCCAAGTGTTGAACCACCAAAACTGAATATACTGTTAACATCTGTTTCTTCTTTGACGTTTATAATTGTCTGGATAGATTTGTTCAGCATATCCGAATAATGCCGCATATCCATTCCGTCTTTGGTTTCCGCATTAAATGCCTTGCACAGGGCTTTGTTTGGTGCCGTTTGTCCCTTGCACAGGCGCCCCATGATATCCAACAGCTTTTTGGCACTTAAATGATCACAGACAACATCGCCATTTTCGGATAGGTACACCATATAGAACGGATGCAGACGATTTTGCTTGTCAATCTTGTCGCCATTATTCACATTACGCAGGACAAAAATAGTCCCAGCAGGCATATCTGGAGTTGCCGCAACAACCGCATGCAGGCCACGAGCCGCCGTTTCTATTTCAGGATGCGATTTACGATAATCTACAACCTCTAACCTAAATTCATTCAGCCCCAAATCCATGATATTCACCCCGGTGTTCATATCTTCTAAATCTGGTGTCTCTGTACGGATTTTTTCTAGTTGTGCCTTGCGATATTGTAATTCCTGGTCTTGACCAATAACGTTTATACCGGCCCCTGCAACCGCAACACCAACCATGCGGTTTTGAACGCGGTTTGTCAGGTCGATATATTTATCCAATTCACGTTCTGGCCAAAAATTGACCATTTGGATTTTGTCGTTACGACTGCCGATACGGTCAATACGTCCAAAGCGCTGAACAATACGAACCGGATTCCAATGGATATCAAAGTTTACCATATAATCACAGTCCTGCAGGTTTTGTCCTTCACTGATACAGTCTGTACCAATCAGAACATCTATGTCACCAGACGGTATATTGTTTAACTTATCACGATCTTTGGATACAGGTGAGAACATGGTCAGCAATTCATTAAAATCAAACTTACCCTTGTCTCCATTACGTTTTATCGTTGAATCACTGGTCGATATATCACCCGTGACAACACCTGTATTTAATCCAAATTCTTCACGCAAATATTTAGACAGGTTGTCATACAAATATCGTGCGGTATCTGCCCAAGCAGTAAATATCAAAACCTTTTTATTGTCTGCATTTAATGGGTTTTCTATTTTATGTCTGATGATCGCCTTTAATTCATTCAACTTATTATCAAGTTCTGGGGTCATCTGACCGAACAAACGCAGAATTTCGGCGAACACTTCCTGGTCGCTTTGCAGTTCTTTCAGCCAGGTTTCATAATCCATATCGTTAAAATCGATACTGTAATCGCCATAGGTTGTATCAATATCTTCCTCGTCCTCGGCAATACCAAAGAAGCTGAACTTAAATCCACGGGATGATTTTGCTTTTTTAAATTGTTCTATGGTAGATATTGCACCGTCTATCTTAGTCGCGATCGATTTAGCGGTTTCATTAAAGGAATACCAGGAACTTTCCAAACGTTTCATCAAATTGATTGCCATCAATTTACGGGTCCCCATTTCACGTCCCGTCAGCGAAATACCCTTGCCAGCTTTTTTCCCATACTTATTTTCATACTTTTCCAATTTGCTTGGGAAAATGAACTTAGAAGGCGAATAAACACTCAGATACAACTGTTCCAATTTAGAAAAGATATCATCATAGTTTAGCCCCAATGACTCATCCAACGTAATGGCAGGATATCTGTTATCTGGGTCCAGTCGCGTTGGGAACTTGCCAATTTCAGCCATATTATAACTTTTTTCAATATGCTTGCGGCTGCGTGCTATTGTAACAGAATCCAATACTTCAAAGAAATCTTGATCCAAACGCCCCAACAGCGCTTCTGTTGTACGTTCTTCTTCTGGCAACTTACTCCAATCATTAAATGCACGCTGGGCGTTATTGAATATCGTTGTTAGACCTTTTTTAGTATTCAGCTTGTCGTTAATTTCATCTTCGGCGCCTTCGTATGCCAATTCCAGCTGATACTTCAAATCAACAAAACGATTATTCACCGGTGTTGCAGATAACATCAAAACCTTGGTCTTAACCCCGGCTTTGATAACCTTTTCCATTAACTGATTATAGCGATTGTAAGATTCAATACCATCTTCATCTACGGTCGTTTTTCCACCGTTTCTGAAATTATGGCTTTCATCAATTACGACCAAATCATAATTACCCCAGTTGATTTTACCCAAATCTATACTGCCAGACAAACCACGTTCACGAGACAAGTCTGTATGATACAGAACATCATAACGCAATCTGTCTTTGGCCACAGGATTGTTTAAATAATTTTCACGGAATGTCGTCCAGTTATCCTGTAACTTCTTTGGACACAACACCAAGACACTCTTGTTACGACATTCATAGTACTTAATAACCGCCAGCGCAGTAAACGTTTTCCCCAACCCAACCGAGTCAGCCAATATACACCCATTAAACTTTTCCAGTTTATGTATAATGTCGCGTGCCGCGTCTTTTTGGAATGTGTACAACTTGTTCCAAATTTCACTTTGTTTAAATCCTGTTGCCTCATTTGGCAAAACATCATCTGAAATATCGTTCAAAAATTCTTTGAAAATATTATACAAGGTGACCATGTAAATGTATTCTGGGGCATTTTCTGCATAAATTGTTTCGATATGCTCTAAAATCTTTTGCTTAACGTCTTCCAGCTGTTCCGAATTATTCCAGATTTCGTTAAATAGATTAAGATACTGTTTGCTGTTTTCTGCCTCAAGACGATTGATAAACATCGCCAATGCATTGCCTTTTTCTGTTCCTAAATCTGTTGTCGTAAAGCCGTTAATTCCCAAATAAGTATATTTATCATCGATGTTAATAAAGGGCTGAATCAGACGATTTGTCTTGTTTGACTTAAACTGAACTTTGTTCCTAATCCATTCGGCGCACTCCTTTGATATGGCTTTCTGGGTCATTTGGTTGCGCAAACGCAATTCAAATTCTGTCCCATACAGGCTCTGTTCACGTTCCAGACGCGGGATATAGAATTCACGCTGTTCTTTACTATTATTTGCCCCTAAGAAGGTTGGTGACGTAAAAATAAAGCGCAGTTCATCAACTGATTCCAACTGTTTCTTTAAATCTTGATATGCGTATATTGAAAAACAAGCTGCCGCTATGGATAACTTGGAATGCTTTTTAATTTCCGCCTTCAAATCATCAACCAGACGATTGTTAATATTATCAAACGATTGAATTTTATTATTGAACAAAGCCATAAAATAAACCTTTTTCAATATACTAAAATAAAATTCAATAAAAATCTACAAATATTAGGATTTTTTCTCCTTTTCTTTGGCAAACAACACATCATATATCGCTACATTTTGGGTAAAAGTTAGCGATATGTTGAATATATCGCTAGTTTTTCATTCCCCGTCCGGGATTTCGGGGCTGGATACTTCGGTAATATCATCAAATGGGATTTTGGTTTTGACTATGGTGATGTAGCGGTATTCGGGGTCTATTCGGGTGACCAGCCCCGTTATGGCGTCATAGGCATCGGTCCGGTAAAATCGCACCGTTATCATCATGCCTTTTTTAACCAGCCCCAGTTTCCGGGACAGTCGTTCGGCAGCATCGCCAATTAGTTCCCGTCGTGGTTCAACCACCCGATTTTTAGCCAGCACCATCGCATAGTACCCACGCAGGGCCGCAAAAGGCATAAACTGTTTTGCACGTGCGGTATTATCAGCCATTGTGTCCCCCAACCAATGTATTACGTTTGCGACCGGTGGACTTCTCGTGATAATTTATGCCACGCAGGACGGCATTCTTGCCAAACTTGCCCTTGATATCCAGTAATGCGTGTTGCAGTTTGCTTTCACGTTCGTCCGCCCTTGTGTCCGCAAATAAATCCAGTTGCAGATGCACCGTATCCGCATCGACCAAGTTCCCCAACCCCACCGTCAATTTATGTATCGGCGTGCGTTTGTCGGTCGTTTCCTGATACAGGCGCACAAAGTCCGCCACCAATGATTTATAGGACGATGTGTGCGCTGGCAGGCGACGACTGCCCCCGGTTGGGCGACGAACATCACGTGAATACCCCACAGCCAGCGATATTTCATCTGCCACCAGGTTCTTTTCCACCAATTCCAAGACCAGGTTATCCACCATTTCCTGCATCACAATCATCGCGTCGTCAAAGTTATAGTCTTCGAACAGAATCTGGCCATTGGACAGGGAATGGGATTTCGCCTGATAATTATGAATATCGGCAATCGTACATGGCTCGATGCCGTTCGCATGGTCAATCAGGTATTCTGCATTTGTGCCAAACTCACGATATAGTGTTTCGGGTGGCATCTGTGTCACCCCATACAGGTCATAAACACCGTACTTTTCCAATCGTCGTGCAATGCCCGCCCCGATGTTCCAGATATCTGTTATTGGCCGATGATGCCACAGGTGTTCCCGGAACGATTCCGCATCCAGGTATCCGATATGGTCGGGGACTTTCTTGGCCGTGATGTCCAGCGCAACCTTGGCCAGGAACAGGTTTGTACCAATGCCGGCGGTGGCGCATATGCCCGTTTCATCCCGCACCGCATCCATCAGCATTATCGCCATTTCTTTGGGCGAACGTTTATACATTTTCAGGTAAGGCGTGATATCGATAAAGCATTCGTCAATGGAATAGACATGGATATCTTCGGGCGAAATATAGCGCAGATAAATACCGTAAATCTGGGCAGACACTTCCATATACTTTTTCATGCGGGGCATTGCGGTAATGTATTCAACGTTTTTCGGGATTTCAAAGACACGACAACGATTACGAATGCCCAGGGCTTTCATCGCCGGGGTTATAGCCAGACAAACCGAGCCCCGTCCCCGTGACGGGTCCGCCACCACCAAGTTTGTTGTAAATGGGTCCAGCCCACGGTCAACCGCTTCGACCGAGGCAAAAAAACTCTTTAAATCAATGCAAAGATAAAACCTTTCCGCCATTCCGTGAATCAGTATAAACCGAATTCACAGGATGTCAAAAAGGATTGTATGGATAAAGAAACCCGCCCACATGGGGCGGTACAGTTCTTTTGCTAAAACTCTTGTGTTATATTTTCGCTTTCTTCCTGTTGCCAGTCTTGCACAAACAGATGCTCAACACCTGATAACTGTTGTGGTATATCAGTTCCTTCTGTTGTCATGCCAAAGAACTTTGCTGCGCGAGACGCACCAACATACAAGAAATTCTTAAAAGAATTCTCCTTTATTTTCTCCAATTTATCTATATTGACAAAGAACACACCTTCAAATTCAAGACCTTTTATGTGATCTACGCAGAAAACACGTACTGTACTCTTCGTACCAAGATTCTTGCCGTTTACACACGCTTCAACTTTTATATTAAATTCTTGTAGTGCAGCATTTAATTGATTTGCCAGTGGCTCTACTCGATCTTCGCTTTCTACTAAAACAGCTATAGACGGCAGTATTCCTTCTGTATTTTGAACTATTTCACTTACTCTATCTTTTACCCAATTCGCAATAGCTGTATTTCCGGCCACTGCCACACCTATAACAGCAGGAACACCTGACACGTCAATAAAGGAAGGAGCTTTTACATCAGCGTCCCCCTCTTTCTTTAGTGCCTGTGAGAGCTCAGCAAGTTGTTTGGTTTGCCTATAATATACGTTTAATTCACACACCTCAACATTTGGTATAGCCCAACGCAATTTTTCCATATTCCTTGTTCCATGAAGTGTCAACGTCTGCATAAAATCGCCCGTTCCAAAAAATATTTTCTTTTGATCTGGCATTAAATTATACATGACTTTTAATTGTATAGGAGAAAAATCGGTTAATTCATCTACAAACACCTGCAATCTTTGATAGCGCTCTAATTTTTCTGCTAAATCAAGTTTTTTTGTTTTTCTAGTATCCAATGACGATAACTCATTAAACTTATTAATTATATCCATACATGACAATATTAGAATATCTAATTCGAATTGATCAATCTGACTGCTATTGGACATATCTTGTTTATAGAATTCGGGATTCTGCTTTCTGAACTCTTTATACAATGAAATTGTGGATTTTATATATTTTTCACGAGGCGTACTAAATAATTTCTGAATCTGTGTTAAATAAGCAATTTTTTTTGCTAACAATGTTATAGTATCCTTGGCTTGTATACCCAAACCTTCTAGCATACTATCGAACTTCAGATGATTTGCTAATAACTTTGTTTCTGCGTCTGCTTTACCGATCAAATATTTTTCAACTGAAGGAACTATGATTTCATTCCATATTTCGTTATCTCTGCGCACAATCGAAGACCCAGAATTCATGGTTTGAGAAACAAAAGCATAGATTTTTTGTATAAATTCGGACACTTCTGTGTTGTCTTTACCCTTAAAATGGGTGGCTTTAAATAAATCTAAAATTAATTTAGAGGCTCGACTTTCAAAGGAGGCTTTAAGATTCGCGACTTTCTTTAGGAAAGATTGGTCACGTTCTGTTTCCAGAGTCCCCGGTTTATTATATGCCCTTTCTTCAAAAAAACACATTTGATAAACCAGCCATGCAGCATTATGTTTGCGTTCTGTAAAGATATTTGGCTCAACACTCTCCACAAAACCGTCTTGCAACACATGAGATATCGCCCCATCATTAAATGATAGGCCCGTATTATAATATTCCGCTAATGCTTTATGCAAGAAGCCTGTGCGCCAGTCATTGAACCTATCATACAATTCTATTTGCGAATCTGCAGAAATACTTTTTAGAGAAGTTTGATTTGTAAAAACATAGCCAAAATCCTTAGGGGTACTCTTGAGGATCTTTAAATCCTTGCCTAGCTGATTTGTAAAAATATCCCAAATGAAGACATTTTCATCTGGTGCGGCAATCCCCTCTCTAGCGAAAGCCTCTTTTAGATAACTTTTGAGCAACTCTGTTGGTGTAAACATATACCAACTAGCTATTTCATGTGATAAACTAGAATGATTTTTTGAACCTTGAATACCAGAATACGCACCATCCAAGTTCATTCCAAGTTTCTTTATCATAGTAGTCGTCTTACCTGTTCCTGCGGGTCCCATCAACACCCGTTTTATGTATGGCGACTCTCTCATTATCGAGTCTTGAATTTTATCTAACAGATCTTGACCAGACAGACCAAATTCTGTGATAACATTACGAGAAACTCGATCTTTCAATAATGTTTTTTGTTTGACTACATTTTGTTGCTTATAATCAACATCCAACAGCAAGTTATCTATATCAGATTCCTCTGTTTTGGACTCCAGAGTCTGTAGACCCGTGATATTATTTTCTGACTCTAGCTGTTTATCCAACAAACTCTCTTCTTCTGGGGTTCTTTTTTCAAATATTTTTACAAACGTTCTTAAATCCCTTACCTGCTCAACTTTATCTCCGAAAAAAAATGTTCCTTCTATATTGCCATCTGGAATAAAACGATTTTTTTGCATAACACGAAAATCGCGTGACAAATGTGATAATTCATAGGTGTCACCCTCTGACAAAACAGCTAAGCGACCAATAGGATCATGATAGTTAACAATTCTGGTTTTATGGTCTTTGCTCAAAAAACGGTCCACTATATGATTCCTAGTGATATAGACAGAAATAATTCTATCATCGAATTTATCACCAGATTCCACAGCCTGTGTCATATTGACAACCTGAAAACCATTGTCTATATGCTTCACAGCATCACTAGCGACCTCATATTTTGTCTTTATTTTCATGTTTATATCCTCATTACCAAATAAATATAAGGACAAAATCACAAGTTTCAAGATATTAATGTATTTTCAATAACTTTTATTTCAGAAGCTTACAATGATGACACACAGAACAATTCAAATAAATTGAGTTTCTTCATCTTTCCATTCCAACACTAGAAATGTAGCCTAAAACCAGAAATAAAGTCAAGAGAACAATAGCTGACTCAGCCTATAATTGTAACATTTGCATTATTCAGCATTTTTCAGTATATTACGTATGTTTGCCAGAGAGAATCTTTTTTGGCCTGGCATAATGTTGTAACGCCTATTAAGCAGGGGGCAATATAACATTGTACCTGAGCAGATGAGCTTGAACTCACCAAACAGCAAAAGGATATCAAAATGGTAAAATACCAAATTGGTAGAAATGCTGCGACAGGACGTTTTGTATCAGTTAGGGCTGCACAAAACAAACCGCGTACGCATGTTGTTGAAACTATAAAGAAAAAGTAGTTTTCACGTTCTCTCTGGCGGACATTATATCATATTTTGAGATAAATTTTTAGAAAAAAAATAATCATGAGCAAGTTCAGACAATATTCTTTCAGAACTGGCGGACTTGTAACAATGCCGATTGGCAGCAAAGAGGAAAACAAAAAATCCAAAGAAATACTTGTGTTGGATTGTTTCCTGTCAACCAAAATTGGTCAAACTTGGTATTCCAGAAATAAATTCGTGAACCGGCAAGACTGCGAAGAACCGGATTTTATATTTATTGATGCGAACAATCAAACGCATGGCCTGGAGTTGGTTCAATTTGTCCGCCCTGGTGGCGACTGGCAACAAATAAATCGCACCATGCAACATATTGTTGAACAGGTCCATGCTTATTTCTTGAAACAGAATAGAAACATAGGCCTGGTTGTTGATGCAATAAACAAAGAGCATTTACAAACGATTAGCCTGGTTCGAAGGTATTCTGGGATAACAAAACTGGAAGAAAAGCCAGAATCCATCAAAAATAAGATAATAAAAGCCATCGAAACAGAAATTGCCGCAAATAAAACATTTGTCAGGACCAGCATCGATCTTGGTTCGCATTGGTTAAGAATAAGTGCCAGCACGTCATTTGATACAGAACTTCGTCCCACTTTCAACTGCGAACGCATGTATTTTGACTTACAGCCAGAACACATCCAAAATTTAATTACTAAGAAAAATGCTTTGTTGGATGGTTATTTGCATAAATGTAATAAATGCTCTTTGTTGGTGGTTGTCGACAACGAAAACAATTGCTTTAGCCCTATGACAATTACCCAGTCTGTTTTGAACAATCAATACGCAGCAAAGTTTGAAAACCTGTTCTTGGTTTGTATCGATGATGACAGTGGCAAGGGTTATAAGTTAAGAACTACAGATTCTTAACACAACTAAAACTCACTCAAAATTTATTGGCCACGAGTTTTTTATGGTATTTATACTCGTTTGTATTTGATTTACTAATTCCTGATTATCCCAATTTTTCATATATCCAAACCATTCTGTACACTGTGTATCTACATTAGCCCAACCGTCAGTTATTGGCTTGGTTGTCAAATCTGTTTTATAATATTTTTGCATGTATTGATTAACATTTTGCATAGTTATTACAATCTGCCACGCAAGTGCAAATATACGATTATGAATATCATATAAAAATTGTATTTCTCTGGTTTCTTTGTAGAGTTCTCCAATTTCATGCATGGTATTCAACTCTATTTTTAGCTGAATTATAGAATCAAAAAACGAATTATGATGCAATTGCACGAAAGCCAAATCTTCTTCATGAAAATCAAAATGAATATTCTTAAGTGGTGGAAATCGTAAATAATCTGGATTTATTTTCACTTGTGTTAATGTATTCTGTGCGTTGTTTGCAAATATTGTCAAATTACGTAAAGCTGTAAACAAGTTGTGAAAATATGTTGTAAGCAAAAATTTCTGTTTAGCTTTTACCTTGTGCCGTTCATAAACAATCGTACACAGGAAAGCTGACAGGGCCCCAAAAAAAGTAGACAAAAAAACATCCATATTCACATCTCCATATTATTTCAGCATTTTCGATACTATCAAATCTGCTGGTAATTGTGGGTGGGATGGCAGGTCTGCGACTGAAACCCAATGCATATCGTCGTGGACGCGCAGTTGGATTTCGCCGGTGTAGGATTTGATTTCGTATGTGTGCAGTTCGATAACTTTGCCTGAATCCGTTGTATGTTTTGAGATTGTAATCAGGTCGCCGATTTGCGCATCTATCCCCAATTCTTCGGCCAGTTCACGTTTCAGGCATGTTGGGCCGTCTTCACCATCTTCAAACTTACCACCGGGGTATTCCCATTCGCCCGCAAAAGGTTGGGCCGCCGCCCGTCGCATCAGCAGAACTTTATCACCATCCCTAAAAATCGCAGCAGTTACTTTCATTTGTTTCCTTAGGCCTTGGTATAAAACGTTGTGCGGCCGTTGCCGTATTTTTACACGATTTTACACGAAAAGGAACAAATTTCTGTCATAATAGAAATTTTCTGCAGTTTTACATAAAATTTCTATTAAGGCGAAAAACTGCATCTTTCTAATCCACCCAGCGCAAGAATACACCAAACGGTTTGAGGTGTTGTGGAATATATAAAAAATAACCCGCCCACACAGGGCGGATGTTTAGTTATGCAGGGCGATATTTATCCGCTCAGATAATTTCTTTGCGTGTTTCCTGACGGAAAGGTAGAACACGAACGAAATCGCCAAACAAGTAATCCCAACAACACTATTCCCAACTGCCAAGGCAAAAATCATCAAAACAATTGATGCCATCAACACATTACGAGACAGTGCGTATTCACGACTCAATGTTTTTAAAAACACGTCTTCTTTTTCGGCAGAAACATATTCTTTATAATCATGCCATTGGATCTTGATTTTACGCGACAACCAGGTTCTGCGCTCTGGGGGCACGTCCGTCATTAGAATTTCTTCCAAGAATACGGATGCCATACGGTTCATAACCAGTCCTACAAAATAAGCCAATGCAATAAAACACACTGTTTCCGTAGTTGGGCTATTTATTACCCCTTGTAGCAGTCGCCACTGTGCGCCAAAGAACAAGGGATCGATTAACACAAGCCCAATTAAAGAAACCAGACCAATAAACAACATGTTTATCAAATGATAAAAAGGTATCTTGTTCATGACCAGCCCCACTTATGCGGCATGATGCCAAGAATCAAATGAGTAATTCCCAAACGGATCAATGCGTAAAACAATGTTACCATCTTTTCTGGTCGTTAACACATGTCTGGATTCACCGTTAAGACATATTCCGGGTCCATTATTGTAGGCACACGCCGACCCTAGTTGACTGTCGTGCTCGCAACGTTTATCAGATATAATCGTTGCGCGCGGATTAACCACAGCGAAAAATTCGGGACAAAAATCTGTTGTACGACCATGATGTGGCGCTAATAAAAAATCAGCGTTTTTTACTGCGGCCACAAATTCTGGATTCGTCATCATCTTTACCAAGATTTCTTTGTTGTTATCACCAGTAAGCACGACTTTACATTCCCCAAAACTTAAAACATAAACTTTAGAGAAAGTGTTTGGGTCTTCTAGAGCTTGGTCGTTTTCATCTGGGCTAAACGCCTGCCATTTAAGCCCGCCATTGACATATTCTGAAAAAGGATCTTCCTCTGGGGGAACGGCTTTTGTATAACTGCTGTTCATTGCGTTTATATAATCAACTCTAGTACGATCTTTCACATCAAATTTGGTACGATCTATCGGGAATGCAGATTTTGCCCTGCTTAAGACCCTGGGGCTTATTCCATACCTTTCAAGATTCATAATATCGTGATAGTGATCTTCATGTGGATGTGTGATAACCAACGCATCCAACTGGCTGATTTGAGCGATGTTTGCCAGATGGTAAGCTGGCGAGAAATCGTCACTGCCGCCTATATCAACCAAAATATTTTTTCCATTTGGGGTTTGTATATGTGTGCAGGAACCGTGTCCCACGTCAAAAAATGTTATTTTCATATTATAACTTTCCTTGTCTTTCTCTGGTCAGCCTATCCCAACAAACAAATCGGTTGAC
>JAZRLB010000015.1:0-62424 GCA_045646625.1 Candidatus Enterousia sp.
CGTCGAAGTACTATAAAAACAGCAATGCTTGTGCGTTGTGCAGTGGCTTGGCAAGCGGGTTCTATCCAAATAGTGATGATGGTAATAGTTCTGGTTCAAGTGCGTGCCGTACAGACAGCCTGAGCGGTAAGTATGTTGAAAGTGCAAATGCAACAAGTGCAAAAAGTTGTGCAAACTGGACTTATAAAGGCAGTCATACTGTAAACTATGGTCAAACATCTAAATGTTCAGACTGTTTGGCGGTGCCGGATGCGGTTAGCGGTGTTGCGTGGACCAAGGCAACAGGTACAGGTTGGACATCATACAGCAGTTGCGTTGTATCGCAGACACCTGCAAACTGTGCAAGCGGAAGTGTAAAGCGTACACAGAGCAGCGCATCTGCTTGGGGCAGCACAACGTTGGCAAGTACGCTGAAATCTAGTGCAGGTTACTATGCCGGCACAAGTGCGACAAAGTGTGAACTTTGCCCAGCGGGTTCATATTGCCCTGCTTCGGCGACATCAGCGACGGCCTGTGCAACTGGCTCATATACAAGTGACACCGGTAAAAGTGCATGTACGGCATGTTCAGCGGGTAAGACTACGTCCGGTACGGGTAAGACCAGTTGTGATGCAACCTGCTCTAATGCGAGTGGTGTGTATGGTTGGGCGACGCCAAGTTGGAGTGCAAATGCTGTCAGCAACCTGTGTACGGTAAGTAAATGTAATGCAAATACTTATTACACCGAGACAACGGGCACTGGGTATAAGAATACATGTAAATCGTGTGGTTCTAATTCCAGCACGTCTGCGGGCAATACATCCACAACGTGTACGTGTGCGGCGGGATATACGTCAACAGGTAAAGTTGATGGTGCGTCAACATCCACGTCTGGGTGCAGTTTGATAAGCGATATCGCATGTTCGATTGGTCAGTATGTCAAGGCCAAGGCAACAAGTTGTTCAGTATGCGAAGCGGGATATTCTTGCCCAAGCAGTGCGAAGACATACTCGTACAGCAGCAGCATCCAGGGACTTACCGCATGTTCGCCCGGCACGTACCAGCCAGGCACAGGTAAGACATCGTGTATTGATGCATCGGCGGGGTATTATGTAGGCGATTCGGCGGCAACGGAACAGGTCGCGTGCACCGGCGCAACGTATGCGGAGAATACAAAACAGACATCGTGCACGCCGTGCCCGACGGCAACGAACGACACAGCAAATGTAGTTTCGTATGGTTATTGGAATACCAACGGCAAACCTGGTGATCAGACTAAACGCTCGGGATGCAATGCAAAATTCAAAGCCAAGACTTTGGATGATGGTGTGATGGCAGGCTATAGTTGCTATATTGATAGTGGTGCGGACACTTATGGGGTTGACGGCACATCCAAGACGTGTTGGGTCGATTTGAACAACCTGAAATGCAATGGCGGATATTATAACACCGTTAAGAACGCTAATAGTTCTGCCACTCAAGATACGCTTAATAAGACAATCGATGCATTGTTTGCGAACGCGTGTCAGAAAGTAGATGAAGGGTATTGGTCAGCAGATGATGCCCTGACCCGTACGGCGTGTGAAAATGGTTGGACCACGATTGGATATGGTACGGGCGCAAACGAGGCGGCGGACTGTGGACGTAAGTTGCACGCGGGTAATAATGTTGTGTACCTGCGCAGCGACAAAAGAACGACCCCATCGCTGAGGGTGAAAGTTGGGGATACAACATTCTATGGCGCATTAAGCACAGCCCTGAGTGGTGCAATGAAGGTCAAGAATGGAACGACCACATATTCGGTTGTCAATGACTGGCAGTAAATGAAAAATCCCCCGATTGGGGGATTTTTGTTAATGTGCAATTATTATGCGCACACAGATAATAAGGATTTTATGACCTGGGTCCCGCGGTCAAGCCACGGGATGACAATGTTTTTTATGAGCAAATGTGGAATGCATAAGATTCTATGACCAGGGGGTGGGAAAAGCAATCGGTTGGGATATTGCCAGCCCTGATTGATGTAGAATATTTTTTACTTGCGCGCGGGTCGGTAAATTTTCTAACATAGTAAGTAAAAGAGAGGAAGTTATGGGAAGAAAGCGCTGTTTCCTGGGGTTTTTGGTATCTTTGTTTATGGCATTTTTTGTAGCCGACGCGTTCGCGGCGAACTATACGTGCGAAACATATCGTAAGTATACGGCGTGTAAGGCTGGGTATTATATGACCCTGGACGGTGAATTTAACGCCACGCCAACGCTGGGGAACAAGTGTACAATCTGCCCAGCCGGGTATTACTGCCCGGGGGGCGAGCTTTCTTTGACGCCACAGAATAAGGTCGCCTGCCCGGCGGGTACGTATGGTGCAACCACCGGTTTGACAACGTCCGCCTGTTCTGGACAGTGTGCGGCGGGTTATTACTGTCCACAGGGATCGACGTCTTCTACGGCGTATGATTGCGATAATGGCAGCACGACATCGAACAGTAATAATATTTGGACATCCAAAGAGGGCGCCGGCGCACGAACACAATGTTATCGTAGGATTTCGGTAAATAAAAGTGGTGGTACGGGTAATCTAGGGGTTCCAGATTATGTTGACGCTATGTCCCATACTTTTGAAGGTTACTCCAATGGGTATACCAAGTGTTATTATGGTAAGGACTGTAATTTGTACTCAATTACCAATGCAACATCTGAAGAAGATACGACAATTAATCATTTGAGCAAGCCAGGTTATACGTATTGTGGTGGATATAGCACATCAACGCAGCAGGATTATGCAACATCTTGTTCAACGACAATTCAGTTTAATGTTACAAGTACAGCTGCGGACTATACATTTTATGCATCCAGACGTTCAAACAAGTGTTATGTGACGGTTGATCCAAATGGAGGAAGCTTTGTGGCTGTGCCAGGGGTGTTGACTTGGTATCATGGTAAGTCCCTGGACGGTACTACTTATTTCACTGTGCCAACGGCACCGGATGTTACAAAAACGTTTGCCGGGTATGCCACTGCATCAGGTGAGAAAATTTTGGATGCCAACTTGAGATCGATTAACGGTACGTGGGATTCAGTCGCGGCCGGTTGTGATGATGGTGAAAATTTAACACTTTATGCTGTTTGGGTTAGTGCCAGTGCAATACATTGTGATCCGAAATATTATTTGCCTAAGAACAGCACCACGTGTGAAACTTGTCCAGCAGGAAATTATTGTGTTGGAGGTGACTTTGATCCAAGCGAAACCGCAGATCAGGGGTTAACAAAGTGCCCAGCCGGTACATATAATCCACGTTCTGGCGCGCAAAACGTCAGCGCCTGTAGTGTTTGCAGTGGCGAGGGCACGTATTCCAACGCGGGTGCGACGACTTGTTCAAAGTGTTCAGATTTGGGGGGGGCGAATACAACTATTGCTACGGCTTACGATACGTCAATACGATATACGAACGAGGCTGGTGGTACCGCGGCTAATCACGCGGGAACTGGGTCATGTAAGATAACCTGTCCGGCGGGGATGGCGGTTTGGACACAGGGGGGCTTGTGCGGTGTTATTACGGCAAGCACTTATAATTCGATGTTTGTTAATGCAAGGATTCCAAGTGCTGAATTAGGAAACACCAACTATCGTGATCTGTATGGATTGGGATGGTATTCGGACGAAAATGTATGGGCTTTTGGTGATTCTGTTCAGAATAGACTTAATAAAGGTGGATATCCAAATAATATCGGGGTCAGATTATGCGCTGATTTACCTGTGTCACCAACGTATGCACAGGCACAACCATCAACAAGCGGACTGGCTTCGTTCAAGGCGGATTATACTGTCGAAACTGCGGCGGCGCACGCGGGTATTAGTGCGTGTAAGGCACAAGAGGCTATGTCTGGGACGTTCCCTGGTGGGGCAACATTGCAGTCGAGTGACGGAACAACGTTGAACCGTGAATTGGTCAATTGTGCGGCAGGAAATTATTGTCCGGCGGGTACAGGATACGGCTTTCCGGCGGATGTAAGAACAGGGTTTGTGAACTGGGTTGATTGCGATAGTGAAGATGATGATGCTTTTGGTGTTGTGCCAGTGCCTGACAATAATGTATGGACATCGGATTCTGGTGCAGCATCGCATAGCCAATGTTATCGTGATATTATATTAGATAAAAATGGTATGAGTGGGGCTTTGACCCTGCCCAGCAACCATGGATGTAAAGGGTTGAAGGCGGGCGCCTCGTTGGATGCCAATGAAACATTGCAGGTTTATTTTGATAAAGAATGTAAGCTGCCAACAAATCAGTTAAGGGGCTCGATCGGAAATTATACCACGTATGATGGAGCGGGCACCTGGAGCACACAAGAAGTAACAAAAAATCATCAAGGGCAAGTGAAATTGAAAACAACAAGTTCGTATAGCACGATCACTTTGTTCTCGGAATATTATGTTGCGTGCGATGGCGGATCATATTTGCCAGCCGGCGAGGCGGTTTGTGAAATCTGTCCTGGGGGTGATAAATACTGTCCTTTATCGATTGGATTATTGCCCTATCAAGACAGTGATTCTGGGCTGAGTACATGTCCAGGCTCTTCGAGCAGTGATGTCGGCGCAGCATCGCAAAATGATTGTTATTATCCGATTATATTGGATAAGAATGGATTCAGCGCAACATTGACAAGCAATAATGGCAACTGCGAGGTGGTTGACCCATCCCCTATGTTAAACGGTCTTTTAAAGGCACGTTATAATACACGATGCCAATTGCCTGGGGTGAATGGAACCCAGACAGGATATATAGATGGCACAGGTTGGGCAAATACATCTGGTTTTACGACGCCTGCAAAGTTTCTTTCTGCTTTTGCTCCCCGAACTTCTTTGCCTGCGGTGTCAACACTTTATATAGCCAAAACAGGCTGTACAGAAGATTATTATGGGGATATCACTGCGGCAACCTGTTCACTGTGCGCGGACATAGAAGGAACGGATGGTTTTTATGATAAAAATGGCGAGCCCGCAACCCTTGAAAATGGGGGCTTGGAACTGGGTAAAAAGGTGTGTTATGGTGTAACCGAGCCAGGCGAGTATATCGGGCGCGAGAATATGGCACCATTCCCATGTGCAGATGGCGGATATTGTCCAGGTGGCGCGTATGTTGCATATGGTACAACCGGGGGATTGATTGCGTGCGCGATGCTAGATCCAACTGCAACATCGGATAATGGTGAATTTAAGTCTGAGTTGCCACGTACGACGCCAACAGATTGCAGATACAAGACAAACGTGTTGCCAGATCGGCCAAATTGCGCCAGTGTAGAATCTAATTGGGTTGAATATGTGGATGAGTCAACTGGCTATTCCGATAACACATATAATGTGGTTGCAAAACCTGGAACGTTTATTCAAGATGATGGTACATTGGGAGCGACTTGTGTTCAGTGTAGTGTATCTTCATCGGCCGCTGGTGGCTCAGCAACAAGTTGTACTGCGTGTCAAGATGGCAGGACCACTACAGGTGTAGGACAGTCCAGTTGTAATACATCTTGTGCAAATGCAAATGGAGCAGATGAATGGTTTGAGGCAGAGTGGAGTTTGGATAATGCAGTATTGAATTCTTGTGCGATCAAGTCGTGCGAGGGTGGTATGCTGCTGCAAAATAATGCCTGCGTGGCCTGCCCTGCAAATGCGATTTGTGACGGCTCGGCTGATTGGACGTGCGATAAGAACTATAATAAAACAGATACAGGCTGTGAATTGGGCATATTTACGTGTACAGCGGGGCTGACACACGATGGGAAACAGTGTCCAGCAGGCAGCTATTGCCCAGGTGGCGATGTGTTGGCGGGAACAGAAAGCGGTTCTAATGGGTGTGCGCGTCCGTGTCCAGATGATATTTTGCGCAATGGCACCGTTTCTTCTGACGCAGGTGCTGAGTCGGTTGGTATGTGCAGAACAACCCGCAAGGGAACAGAGCTGCCTTCTGGTAAAGGAAGCGGCGATCAGGTTTGTGCGTATGGCATAAACGATGATGCAACCGATAATTATGCTGGAAAGTGCAGCATAACGATAAAGTCGTGTATTGCGGGTTATTATTTGGCGTCAGAAAGTGATTCTGATTGCTCGCTTGCGGGGATCGGTTTTTATAGTGGCGGCGATGATATAAAACTTTACGCCTGCAGCGCTTTGAGTGGTGCGAATAGTGATACAAAAACGGAAACTACTGGTTCTGACTCGGCTGAGGATTGCTATAATACTTGCTTAGAATTGCCGATAGGTTCAATTGGAAGTCGGGTGCCAGTTGATGCTGAGGTCTTTTTTGATGAGGTGCTGGGACTAATACCTGACTGCTCGTATTATACTGAGTGCAATTCTGGATATCACGCTGATGGCGAGAACTGTGAACCAAATCTTTATACCATTGAATTAAATCATAATAACGGAACGTCCAGTATAAATAGAATTTATTGGAAGTATAATGACGGATGGTATACAGACCAAAGCGCAAATGAAGAATCTAAGATTACAACAATCGAAAAACCGTATTTAGCAGGTCAGACGTTCGGCGGGTATGTGGCTGGAACATCGCTGATTGTAAGTAATGATGGTACATTAAATACAGGAAAACGTTTGTTCTCGAGTTCAAACACCGATGAAGTTATATACGCAAAAGCGATTTGGACAGAAAATCCATCGATAGAATGTAAGGCAGGAACATATTATTCTGGTTGGGGGACAGAATGTGCCCCTTGTCCGGCGGGAAGTTTCTGTGTGGGCACATCTGCAATACAGGATTCGGGGGTGGAAGCTGGTATACAGACCTGCAGCTCGTTGAATGGTGCTTATGAGGCGGCAACAGATGAAAATGGTATAGCGTTAGAGGTTAGTATTACATCTGATGAAAAATCTACGGATGCAGAAAGTTGTTATGCGACAAATGTGAAGTATGTGTCAAAGACTAATAATGCGAGTGGCGCACAGACGTGTTTTTATAATGAAGCGCTTGGGAGATATAATCTGGAGTGTTATGCCCAGATAGTCTCAAAATGTGTAGCGGGTTATTATTTACCATCTGTTATTAATACAGATTGCATAAAGGTCGGAAATGGGTATTATAGTGCAGAAAATGAAACAGTTCGACATATGTGCCCAGGATATGGAAATTCGGGTGTTACAGTTACTACAAGTACAGAAACGTCAGATGCGATTAATGCGTGTAAAATGGGTGAGATTTGGACAAAAACAGAACACGGCGCAACACGAAGCAGTTGCTATCATAAATTAGGTGCCGCACCTGATGATTTATCAGATGTGTCTGGATATAAAAATGGCGACAACTGTGATAAAACAGTGTTTGTAGCGTGCGACGGTGGTTACTGGTATGATCCAAGCCAAAGCACAACAGATTGTGTGTCGGTTGGAAATGGATATTATAGTCCAGCCCAGAGTTATTACACATCGGAATTGTTAGAGCCTTTGTCAAATGAGCCAGGCACATCCATTGAACGTTTTTATTGCGGTGATGATATTGACACAAAGGATGCGGATGGCAATATGATTGAGACTGCAGACAGTGCGACATATTGTGAAGGACTGTGTGAAGAAAATTACTTCTGCGTGCCGGGCGATGAGCCAAAATCCTGTGCAGATGCGACAAATGGGGAATTTCCGTATTCTTCTGTTGGCAGTGATGATATTGGTGATTGTTATAAAAAAGGTTGTACTTTCCGCTGTAATAGCACAAGCGGCATTGTTGCAGACAGATGGTCGCAAATGTGTAAAGAAGTTTATAATAGCACAGTATGTACACGAACATACACAAAAATTGAAGGGGTGATGTTCTATGGCAGTACAACTTGTATGTTACACCCTGATGTAGATATACCAAAAGAGTGTGTGATCGTGTCATGTAATATGAATAATTATTACAATAATTCTAAGGATAAATGTGAACCATGCTCTAGTATGGGAGATGGCACGTTCAACAGATCTTTGGGCGGAACAATGTTCCCGCCTAATCCAGAAAGTGGGGCAAAAGCTTGTTATAAAGAGGTTGACTTGCCTTGTACAGAACCAGTTTGTCCATTGACAGATCGAGGCGAATGTTCTTTTAAAGGATATTCATCTGATGACTCTTCTACGTATGCGGGATATGGTGGATACCTGTTCTATGGTGAAGACGCTGCGCTGCCTGGCATATCAAAGGCATTCTTATGCCCAGATTCAGGGTGGACGTGTAGGCTTGGGTATGACAAGACAGATGCAGATAACGATCCGTCGGATTGTTCTCTTGTGCGACCAGATTGTACAACCGATTCAGGAACTTGCATCCCCTGTAAATCTGCTCCGGATGATTTGTGTACACCGCATGTATATACTATAACCTTGCAGGGTGGGTATGAAGGCGGTAAGGATGAAACAGTGTATCAGAAGTACAAGGAAGGTTGGTATTCTGATGAAGAAGCATCCAATAAAATCGAGAAGGTTGATGCGCCAAAACGTGATAACTGGACGTTTAATGGGTATTATAGTGGTCCTGGCAATATGGTAATCGACAAAAATGGAGAATTCGTTTATGGCGATGCAATTAATGCCAAATATACAAATGATATGATATTCTATGCAGGATGGACACGGAACACATATACATGTAATGCGGGGAGGTATTATGAAGCAAACGCAACAGGAACCGATAGCATAGAAAAGGAATGTGTGGCGCCATATTATTGTCCTGGCATTGGAGATGTTAATGTTGGCGAGACCGGCTGTCGTTCTGAATGTCCAGCGCCAAATACAGAACCGATTAACAAACAAGGGACTGTTGAGGCAGGCCAGATAGATGTGACAAGTTGTTATGCGAATTTTGCTACAAATCCATCTGATGGTAAAGAGCTTGACAATGGTGATGGTACTTGGCTGTGTCAATATACAGGTACTTCAGATTTTGGCGGTTATGAAAACTGTGAAATCAAGGTAAACGAATGTAATGCAGGATACTATAATGATTCTGCAACTAAGGCATGTGTGTCTGTGTTAAGTGGATACTATAGTCCAGATAAAGCATTGGAGCAAATCGCCTGTCCGCCAAAGGATAATTATGCGGTTGGGTCCACAGAACCGCGCGCCTTGGTGGCAGACTGTTATGTCGATTGTACATCATATAAGCCAGTCATTGAGAACGGTAAAATAAATAGGGTGCTGGCTGATAAAGTGAAGCATTCTGATACAGATGACGCATATCCAAGCTGTGAGTATGAAGTCGAATGTAATCTTGGGTATGACGCAACATCTGGTGCGAATCCAAAATGTTCGGCAAAGGAATATGTCGTTACATTGGATAAAAATGGTGGCGAAGGTCAGATTGCAGAATCTGTTAAATGTATGTTTGACAGTGGTAAATGTGCCCTGCCCGCGGTTAAGGATGTTTTGACACGTCGTGGATATAAGGCGTTGGGTAAGTGGTGCACAAGCGCAAATGGGACAGGTGAATGTTATGATGCCGACACTGATGTGACAGAAAATATTTCAGCGAATGGTTCCAATGTGACACTGTATGTAAAGTGGGAGCCTGCGGTGTTTGAAATCACATTAAATGCACCAGATGCAGATGAAAATGCGGAACAGGAACCTGTGTACTTGAAATATGCAACAGGTTGGTTCAGTGATGCGGATGCAAAATATTCGCTGGAAAATATTGGGAATAATTTGCCAGGCAGAGAGAACGGTGCATACGGCTTTGCGGGATATTATGTCGGTGATGTAATGATCATCAACTCGCAAGGCGTGTTGTTAAAAGCAGAAAATGTTTTGACGATTACAGACCAAGATACAAGCGCAGAAGCAAGATGGGCAAAGCAGTTCGCCCAATGTGATGCTGGATATTATTATTCAGGCAGAGGCAGTGTATGTAAACCTTGCGAAGCCAATCATTACTGTGAGGCAGGCAGCTATGAAACAGATTCTGGCGAGGCAGGATTGACGCCATGTCCGTTGGAAGGTAAATCTGATGGCGGAGTGGCTGCGAAGGATGCTACTGTCTGTTATAAAGAAGGGATGGATTATCTGACGTATCTAAATCAGGATGGTAAACAGTGGCGCGCACAGGGTACTTGGACGTGTAACTTTGAAACAGTTGGATATACGAATTGTCATGAAGATACAGTTAATGTCTCAAAATGTGCAGGTGGATATTGGTTTGATGCAGACAAGACGGCGATAGACTGTTCCGTAGTTGGCGAGAATTTCTATAGTCCTGTAGAGGATAAGGAAAGATATCAATGCCCAGATGCAGGGGATACAAATGGCGCAACAACGTCTGATGAGTTGTCAGATTGCCAGAAACGTGTTAACACGTACGTGTCTGGCACTGCAAATGCCAAAGGTAGTTATGTGTGCAATGCACGTATGGATGGAGATGTCGTGAAGTATGATTCTTCTTGTCAGGATGACACAATCGAAATTGATTGGTGTGCAGGCGGATATTGGTATGATGCGACAAAAAATAAAAAGGACTGTGTAGAGGTTGGACAAAACTACTATAGCTCAGAACAGGACGTTGAAAGACACAAGTGTCCGCACGATGGTGAAACATTAACCACAACTGCATCTGCGCCGGATAGAGTTTGTCAAAAGACAAAAACTTACCCAGGTATCGAGTATAATGGGCCCGCGGTTAATGGTGTTGGTGTGCACGGCTGCTATTATGATAGCGCGGCAGACGGCAAGCAATATGGAGAACAAAAATCCGATGGCTATGTGTCGTGCGGAAATGTGACGATGACCAAATGTAATGATGGATACTATTGGGATAGGTCAAAGTCTGTTTGTGAGCCTGTAGGATTAAATAATTTTGGTCCAATTGCAGATGTTAATAACAGTAATAATATGACAGGGCGCGCGGCCTGTCCAGAAGAAGGAAGGACTGACAGTGAATACAGCAGCGCTGCCACAGCGTGCTATCTGGAAAAGTTGGCCTGTGATATTGAAAATGGTAAGGGCGAACAGACACGATACTATGATAGTGCTACAATAATTACAAATGGTGGCTATAACATCTGTTATGCGAATGGTGCGGCTGTGGATTGTGACACAATGTGTACGGTTGTGGAATGTGACGAAGGATTTTCAGAACTGGATGGTGAATGCTTTGTATGTCCGGCCGACAATGTGTGCCCAACCGAAGGTGGTCAGCAGACATGTGCAGAAATTACAGGCGGCACACATACAAAAGCGGACGCAGGAACCATTGATGCCGCGTACTGCTATGCGGATTGCCAGACGTCGCAAATTGAAAATGCGTACAGTGTAATTGGACGCGACTACTATGGTCAAAATGTATCTGACACCTGCCAGGTGACAGTTTGTGCAGCGGGATATACATTGGTTGATGGCCGTTGTGTTGACTGTCCTGTTGGTATGGTATGTAATCCTGAGTCGGGTGATGATGAGCCGAAATCCTGTGCGGTATTAACAAATGGAACGCATCAGGATTCTGGGCCAAATTCAGATGATATCACAGATTGCTTTATGCAATGTAAATCATATGATGTCATTAATGGTACTGCAGTACCAGTTGCAGAAAAGGCATATTATCCAACAGAATGCGAATTCTATGGGTTGTCGGACAACGGTAATCCGTGCGAAATCGTTGATGGGGTTTGCATTGAATCGTCGTGCAATTATAACTTTGAAATGGTGAACGGCATTTGTGAACCATGTGCGCGTGAACATGCAATAACCTATAAGCAAAGTGGAAACTGTGTTGTTGAATCGTGCACTAATGGATATCATCCGAATGGGACACAGTGCGAATCAGATACGATTGAATGCGCCGCACCAAACGCAGTTGCCGCGTTACAAAAGTGGGATGCAAAACAAAATGCATTTGGGGCCTGTATAATCACACAGTGTGCGGACGGTTATCATATTGGCGCAAATGCCTGTCAACCAGATGTTCAGGCGTGCGAATTGGAAAATGGTATTGGTGTGCGCGAATGGAACCACGACAGCAACAGTTGGGATGAATGTGTTGCAACAAAGTGTAATCCAGGATATACGAATGACCCAAGCTTGACAAGCGAACTGGGGAAGCAGTGTGGACGTTGTGACAATATGTATTCAGCAAATGGTGACTTGGCCGCCAGCAGCTATGTACGAGAATGTGAAATTGCCGCCTGTATGTATCAAGGGGAAAAGTACACATTAGAAAATAACGAATGTCGTTTGATTTGTGATACGTATACAGATGAAACGGGTACAAGACGGTGGAACGAGTCACGCAAGAAGTGCGAACGGATGTGTGAACCAGGATATACAAACTGGTAAAAATTGAAAGAACCGCAAATTGGCGGTTCTTTTGTTTGGTGGAATTTAATAAATTGACTTTCTGAAATACGAACGATAAAATGGACGGCATGAAAAAGTGTTTAATGTGTTTGACGATGCTTTGCGCACTGCCACAAGTGGCGATGGCATATGTAAATCGTGATTTGGCGGTGTTGCGTGTACTGAACAAAGATGCAGGAAAAGTGCACGAAATTAGGGTTGCAGTTGGAGACGAGAAGCAATTTGAAAAAATTTATATAAATGTCCGTGCGTGTAAACAATCTGATCCGTTCGAAGCAGAAAATTTTTGGGGGTTTTTGGAAATTTCTGAAACTGGCAAAGGACGGATTTTTAGCAATTGGATGAACCGTAATGAACCAGGGCAAAATCCGTTGCAGCATTCGGACTATGATGTTTGGTTGGTAAAATGTGAATAAGGTGGCCATATGAAAATAAAAAATATGACAGGATATATGTTAGGCAATCGAAATAACGTCCATCAGGTTGGCGACGCGTGGTCCAATACAGATTGTCGTGTGTGGGTATGCACATCTTTGGACAAAGCCAAACAAATTTTATTTGATTCACAAGAAAAATCTTGTTTAGATCCGCATTGTGTGTGGACGACCATTTATCAGGTGTCCGCCCGTAATTTGGTTTGTGAAAAAACACATAATGGGATGTTGTATACTAATATGCCAACCAAAATCGTGACTGAGCGTGTCGTGTTCCAGAAGGAAGCACGTAAAAATACAGATGCAGAATTGTTGGTAAACGCACGTAAACATCATGGGAGATTTGCTGAGCTGATGCTGAGCCTGCAACAGGAGAATGTAAAATGAATTTTTTAAAAAAATATTTTAAGATTTTTATTGGTATAGCAGTTTTGATTTTGGTTGTTATTGTGTTCTTTTTTGCGCAGCGCAGCAGCACACTGGAAACCGGAACACTAAAAGATTGGCGCGCGTCATCTGTTGAACGTCGTGTGGCGGCGGCCCAGATTTTGACGGGTGAAGATAAAGACGTTGATTTGTTGGTTGCCTGTATCACCAAAATGGCAGAATTGCCAGAAAGTGGCGAGATGGCAATACGTGATGCAGCATCTTTGTGCCATACGGGTATTCAACTGAAAACAAATTTGTAATATGTGGCGCGCGTTGTGGGTGCTTTTTATACTGGCTGGGTGTGGCGCAAGTGTCACAGAATATCCGGGCCAGTCTTTTTTAGGCGCAAAATATTTGAATTCACCCCTAGGCGAAGAAAAACAGCCAGACAATGACCCACTGATACGTTTTGATGCGTTTGATTGTACTACGTTTGTGGAAACGGTTTTGGCGCACGCCGATAAAGACCAGTTAAATAAAATCAGATACAGGGATGGCGTGGTTGATTTTTTAATGAGAAATCATTTTGTTGAGACAGATTGGTTGTCAAATAATTCAAACCTGGTTCAGAATGTAAGTTCAAAATACGGACCAACAAAAAAACGTCGTGTCATTATAGACAAAGCCAATTGGTTCAGAAAAGTGCACGGTATCGATACTGATTTTGCGCCTGTTTCGGCAAGCATTGAATATGTGCCGTATGAATATGCATTAAGTATAAAAGCAGAAAGCACGCTGGTAGTGCTGTTTATTACTGACAATCCAAAAATTCATGATACAATAGGCACGGATTTAGCCGTTGTGCACATGGGTTTTTTATTGCCCAACGGAGTAATGCGTCACGCATCCAGCAAACAAAGGGCGGTTGTGGATGTTAATATGGCAGACTATGTGGCGCAGCGAATGAAGAACAAAGAAAATCTGGGGATAGCGTTGCTAGAAATAAAATGAATGAAGAAAAATTAATTTATTTAGATATGGGCAAGTTAGATAGTGCTAAACAAGATTCCGGAGCAGTGTTGTGTCTGGGGATTGAATCGTCTTGTGATGAGACGTCTGCGGCACTGGTGGACAGCAATCGCAATATTTTATCACACATAATTTATTCCCAAATTCCAGAACACCAAAAGTATGGTGGCGTGGTGCCAGAATTAGCAGCGCGCGCACATATATTAGCAATTGATGAGGTTATAAAACAAACTTTAAGCAAAGCCGGCAAAACAATTGATGATGTTGATGTCGTTGCTGCAACTGCAGGTCCTGGACTGATTGGCGGTGTCTTGGTTGGTTGGATGGCGGCCACGGGTATTGCCCAATCAACAGGCAAACCATTGGTTGCAGTCAATCATCTAGAGGGGCATGCATTGGTGCCGCGTTTGTGTGCAACAATTGCCAGTGGTGAAAGCGGAAATGTTGAGGTAGAATTTCCATATCTGTTGATGCTGGCGTCGGGTGGACACTGTCAGATTCTATTAGTGCGTGGCGTTGGGCAATACGAACTAATCGGACAAACTTTGGATGACAGTGCGGGCGAAGCCTATGATAAAGTTGCAAAAATGTTAGGCTTGGGCTATCCAGGTGGGCCCGTTGTAGACAAATGTGCACAACGTGGAAATCCGCGCGCATTTGAATTCCCGCGACCTTTGTGCGATAAACCCGGCTGCGATTTCTCTTTCAGTGGAATCAAGACCGCAGCACGTACATTTTTGGGACGAGCGGAAAAACCAATATCAGATGAATATATAAATGATTTTTGTGCGTCTTTTCAGGCGTCGGTTGTTGATTGCATTATTAATAGACTAAAGAATGCAATGAATGATTCGCGCGTGAGTGACGCAAATCCAAAAACACTGGTAGTGGCGGGTGGCGTCGCAAAAAACAGCGCAATTCGTGCAGCAATGGAAAAACTGGCGCTGAAAAATGGTATGGTGTTTGCTGCGCCACCAATGAATCTGTGCACAGACAATGGTGCGATGATTGCGTGGGCAGGGTTAGAAAACTATCGTGCGGGACACGTGGTCACAGAACCTGTGGCGCCACGTCCGCGTTGGCCGCTGACAGAATTGTAATAGATGATGATTTGTGATATAGTTAAATATTATGGACAAAAGAAAAGAACAACTATTTGAAGGCGCAACACAAAAGCTGATTAAACAACTGGACACAATGAATCTGGATACGCGTGCACGTATGCAGGCAAAAAACCTTGTGTATCTGTTCCGTGACAGCTTTCGGTTGGAATCGGTAAAACACGCGACGTTTTCACTTGTTATTGGCAAGGATTATTTGAAATTTCCATATGATTCATATGGCTTTTGCAAGGCGTCCAGCTGTTCATTTGTAGCATTGATGAATAACCCCAAAGAATGGCGCGTGATGTATATTGGCGATTTGTGGACATATGGCCCACACTATTTTGTTCAGCATATTAAATCGGGGCAGGCATTCGATTTAACATATGATCAATATGAATATGATATGCTAAAGGTTCCATATGAACTGGGGCGCCCTATAAAAGTCAATCGCGAAGCCCAGGATACGGTTGTGCGTTTTTTACACTCGATTGGTGTCGATTATATGGACTTTGTAAGAAAGAATAACGCAAAAGAGTAATAATATGCAAAAGCCCGAACCGTTTGTAAATGGCGAAACTGTTTTCAGCGTAAGTGATGCGTCCGCAATGTTAAAAAGCGTTGTAGAGACTGCGTTCCCACGTATTAAAATTCGTGGTGAATTGTCACAGATTACACGTGCTACATCTGGACATATTTATATGACCATTAAAGATTCTGGCGCTGCGATATCGGTTATAATATGGCGCGGCACGCCGGTCGCATTTAAGTTAGAAGACGGGCTGGAAGTTATTATAACAGGACGTTTTACGACATATCCTGCACGCAGTAATTATCAGATTGTGGCCAGTGAAATTGAAATGGCGGGCGTTGGTGCGATTTTGAAAATGCTGGAAGAACGAAAGCGAAAACTGGCCGCCGAGGGATTGTTTGACGAAAGCAAGAAAAAGCCCCTGCCCCGATTGCCACAAAGAATTGGTGTTGTGACCAGTCCAACAGGCGCCGCGTTTCAAGATATTCAAAATCGTTTGCGCGAAAGATTCCCCGTTCATGTGCTGTTGTATCCGGCAACAGTTCAAGGCGCGACAGCCGCCGCTGAAGTTGCAGCGGGTATAGAATACTTTAACCGCAAGAATAACGTTGATGTTATTATTGTCGCACGTGGTGGCGGTTCACTGGAAGATTTGTTGCCTTTTTCCGAAGAAATTGTTGTACGTGCCGCAGCGGCCAGTCGCATTCCTTTGATTTCTGGGGTTGGGCACGAGCCAGACTGGATGCTGATTGACTTTGCGGCCGACCATCGTGCCCCAACGCCAACGGGTGCCGCAGAAGCAGTTGTGCCGACAAAATTGTCCTTGATTCAAGACCTGGATAATATATGGTTACGTTTGTCCGGAAATTTCACTACACGACTGATAAATGCTAAACAGCGCATCGAAGCAATCAGTATAAAAAGTCCAAAACAACTGGTGATGGAACAAACCCAAAGATTGGATGATTTGGGGCGTACTATGAATATTATTATGGCGTCCAAGATAACAACAGCACATCAAAAGATGGATGTCGTTGCGACATTCCCAAACGTGTTGCAGAACCGTATGTCCGCACTGAATCAGGCTGTTGCGCATTTGGGTCAGATGCTGAATTCGCTTAGCTATAAAAACGTTCTGTCACGCGGATATGCAATTGTGCGCGGTGATAACAATAAAATTATCAGCCGCACTGATGGTGGCGTGCCAAAAACAATCGAGTTTGCAGATGGTATTATCCAGTTATGATACGATTATTATTGGCGCAGGAGCAGCAGGACTAAGCGCTGCGGGCATTTTGTCCGCACGCGGTCGACGTGTTGCGATATTTGATTTGGGCGACAGGGCCGGTCGTAAAATTCTGGCTTCGGGTGGTGGACGATGCAATATCACAAATACTGCCGTCAAATTTGATAGATACTTTGGTCAGAATCCTGATTTCGTTCGTAGCGCAATTTGTCGCGTGACATCAAGTGACATTCTGGACTGGGCAAAAAATCACGGCATTAAATTGATTGAGAAAGCGCCCGGGCAATATTTCTGTCTGGATGGCGCAGGGGCGGTTATGAATGCACTGATTACCGATGTGGGGGATGCAGACTTTATATTTAATACACCAATCAATAAAATCACCAAGAAAGATGGCATATTTGTCGTTAACGGTTGTACTGCAAGAACTGTTATTATTGCGACCGGCGGAACATCTTTTGGGACATTGGGGGTGTCTGATGCAGGATACAAAATAGCCAAGGATTTCGGGCACAAGATTATTCCTGTACGTCCCGGCTTGTGCGCTTTATCGTTTGCGGATGCGCCGATAGAATTAGCAGGCATATCAATGAATGCAGTACTGACAATTGGCAAGAACAAAGTTTGTGATTCTTTGCTGTTTACGCACTTTGGTATTGGAGGCCCCGCAGCCTATCGTGCCAGTTTATATGATATAAACAACGGAATTTTCATTGACTTTGCGCCGGGCACAGATGTATTAAAATTACTGCGTAGTGCCAAGCAAACACAAGGACGCAAAAATATTGCAAGCATACTGGGCAATGTAATGCCAGGCCGTGTGGCAAAATGGTTTGCAGCCGGCGATACCCGTAATATTGCCGATGTAAAGGATGCGGATTTAGAAAAAATCGCAATGCGCATTTCTGGCTTTTTTATTCCGGGCGACACAATAAAATATCACGGTCTGTCCAGTGCCGAGGTTGTGCGCGGCGGCGTTGATACAAATCAAATTTCTTCTAAGACTATGGAATCAAAATTATGCCCCGGCCTGTTCTTTGCAGGCGAAGTATTAGATATTGCCGGCGATTTGGGTGGATTTAATCTGCACTGGGCCTGGGCCAGCGGACGCGCCGCGGGCGAAAACGCATAGCGGTCGGCGAATTTATACCTATATCTTTGTTGGTGTCTTTTAATATATCATTGTCGCAAGCAAACAAGAGATGCGATAATGCAAAAATACAATTTTGAGTTATGGAATAATGTATATAGACCTGTTGGTGTTGTGCAGATTATACGCTGTGCGGACGAGCCTGTGTCCAGATACAAAAATTTTGCACGGTTCTTGAATAAAAATGGATATATTGTGGTATGCTCATCAAGCCGTTCTGAGGAAAACATCTTTGATACAGAACAAAAAATTCTAAGACATATTCGCCGTAGATATAAGTTACCGGTATTCTTATTTGGATTGGAGTATGGCGGAATCGTCGCGCAGCAAATATCAAGCACAATAAATCTTTGCAATGGGTGTATATGCGTACCGAATGGACTGAGACAGTCGCGCTTTGCGGTCTGGATAGCGCATATAATGGCATCAATTGGTACGTATATTCGTGGAAAAAACACGCCGGCTGTTTTGATACCGCGTACGCTGATATCGCATCCGTACAAACACATAGACTTAATGCACAGTATGTCATATGGTTTTTATCGTTCTTTGTTAAAAAACATAATAAAAAGCGATTTTAATTTACCTCCACAGATTCCAACACTGGTTATTGGAAACATGTATGATATTAACAGTATGAATGGAAGGTTGTCACGAATTCTTTATAACACATATGCGCCATATAATTTAAGTAATCTGAATATGGTTATTTATCCGGATGCAACACACGAATTGTTGTGCGATACAAATTGGCAACAGGCGCAGAATGATATACTGGAGTTTTTAAACAAGAATTCCGTCAGTTCTTAATTAACGTTTGCGCCATAGTGATAGATTCGTTTGTGATTTCATCACCACTGATTATGCGCGCAATTTCATTTACACGTTCGGCATCAACTATCTCGTGTACAGATGTTGTGGTTTTGTTATCCGCGACAGATTTTGCAATCTTAAAATGACGGTCTGCATATCCTGCAACCTGGGCAGAATGAGTGATAACCAGCGCCTGGTTTGACTGGGCCAAACGATTCAAACGATTACCGACGGCAGACGCTGTGGCGCCACTGATACCCGTGTCAATTTCATCAAATACAAATGAGTGCGCGTCATTTGTTCCCGCCAGCACAACGCGCATAGCCAACATTAAACGCGCCAGTTCACCACCAGATGCCGCCCGATGCAACGGTGCAAATGGTGAACCAGGATTTGTTTTAATCATAAACGTAATATCGTTAACGCCGCTGCTGGTTGGTGCGCATTCTGTTATTTCAACCGCAAAGTCGGCGGACCCCAATTTCAAATCCGGCAATTCCGTTAATAAATGAGCGCGCAGTTTATCCGCCGCATCGCGACGCGCGTCGGCTAGCGCTGTGGCGCACGCATCAAATTCCGCACGGCAATTCTTTACAATTGACGTAAGTTTTTTTAACCGAGAATCAGAATCATCAATTGCATTTAACTGTTCAGACATTTGCAGTAATAAATCTGGCAGCTTGTCTGCCTGGACGTGGTGCTTGCGCGCAACTGCACGAATTGCAAACAGCCGTTCTTCAATTTCATCCATATTGTCGGCATCGGCAGAATCGGGTGTTAAAGACTGGGCAATCTGAGCAACTGATTCTGCTAAATCGTACAGTTTATCAATCTGATCAGAATATGGGTTTTCGTCGCTACGTATGCGCTGTAAAATGTGCGCAACATTAAACAACTGGACATCCAGGGAATTACCGCGTGGCGACAATGCCTCTAACGCTTCGTTTAATATGGCGATATTCTTTTCGGCGTTCATCATATTGGCACGTCGTGTGGCCAATTCTTCTTCTTCGCCAATCCGGGGATTCAATATGCGCAGTTCAGCAACGTTATGTTCCAAAAACTCGCGTTCAGAAGCGCTGCGCGCAACCAAATCCTGTAATTCAGATAGACTCTTTTGCGCATCATAATATGCACGATATTTTTGGGCAACCTGCGATAACAACGAATTAAAATCGGCAATATTATTAATCGCAAACGCATCCAAAGTTGTGCGGTGCGTAGATTGGTTTAACAACGTATGGTTTGCAAACTGGCCATGTATTTCAACCAGTGCATCACCAACAGATTTTAATGTCTTGATAGATACAGGGGTATCATTTATCCACGCCCTGCTCTTACCATCCGTGGATAATGTGCGACGCAGTATTAACCCATCAGCACAATCAATGTCGTGTTCCGATAATATCTCGATAGCCGCGGTCGGCGCAACATCAAATTCCGCGATAACAGATGCCATATCACAACCGTGACGAACCAAACCAACATCTGAACGCGCCCCCAAAGCCAACGATAATGCGTCCAACAAAATACTCTTCCCTGCCCCCGTTTCGCCAGTCAGAATATTCAAGCCCGCCCCGAATTCCAAATTCAGTTTTTCAATTAATACTATGTTAGAAATATGCAAACCAATTAACATAGCGCAATTATAGCGATTATTTTGTCACTTTTTCCAGAAAAAAATCATGCGTCCACAGTATATATGCTGATATTTCATAATTCGGATAAATAGCACACAGCAGTGATATATATTCACGTAATTGCGCAGTATATTTTTCATAATATATGTCGTGATTTGTGTCGGTTTTATAATCCAATATAGATACTGTTTTTGTTGCGTTATTGATAACCAACCTGTCGATACGTCGACTGATAAAATGGCCGTTTATTGTGCCTGCGATTGGAACCTCGGCTCTGGAATTTGCGCCAAAAAATTCCGCCAACCCGGGCACAGAACATATTCTGGCAATCAATTCTGGGGCGCCGTGCGCCACCTCACCTAAAACAACCTGTTGCAGGCGTCGGTGCATTTTCTGGCCTGCGTCCGTGGCGTGCTTTGCGGCATCGTATGCAGATATGATATTATTTAATGTCGTCATTTGTTATCCTGATACATTCATCTGTAGAATTATTTGCAAGCACACGCCACAGATGTACATACCATGAATCTGGTGCAGCATTCTTGTGTGGCGTATAACCATAAATATATAACTGATCGCGTGGGCGAGTCATCGCAACATACAACAATCTGTAATATTCGCGCATGTCCGCACGTGCAGAATCATTGGACGCAACACGGGCGCATTCGCTGTTTTTGCCGCGCGGCGTCCATAGCCACACAGGACGACCGTCCGATGGAATTGGCAAAATCGTTTCACCCTTTGGTGTGTGGATGGTGTCAATCAGAAATACAATTGGCGCCTCCAGGCCTTTACTGCTGTGAACGGTCACAATGCGAACGCCGTCGGATGCATTCATATCACGTTTTATTTCGCTGCCACCTGTGATAAACCATTTCAAAAAGTGATGGAGGGTTCCGGGCTGAGTTCGTTCATAGGCCAAGCAAATTGTCATAAATTCAGCCAACGGATCAACAACCTGGGGGCCCAATGCGGCAATAAAGTTTCTGCGCGTATCATTATTTGTCAGCACATAGTCAAAAAATGAATAAGGCGCCATTGTTTTAGACTTTTCCAGTATATCAGCAAGTCGTGTATAAATTTCTGGTTTGATGTCTTGCAGAACTTCGAACACTGTAATTCGCGTTGCATTATCGGCCGCATATTTGCGTTCAAAATTCTTATCGTTTTTTGTTTTACACAAATCAAAAATGTCGCGTTCATTCAAACGGAAAATTGGGCTTTTTAACACACAGCACAAACTAAAATCATCTGACGTATTCAAGCACCAACGCACCAAATTTAACATATCGCGTATCGCAGGAAAATCCGGCAAAATGACACGATCGCTGCCTGCGACATCGATGCCGCGACGCTTTAACGCAATCGTCAAAGGCGCCGCCATTGGATTGCGCCGCTGAACCAAAACCATTATGTCACGCGCAACACAAGCGCCAGAATCAATCAATGATTTGATTTTATCAGCAATCTGTTCTGCATACTGCGACACGGTGGTATCTGTTTCCATTTTTGATACCAGTCTGTGCAATTCGACCAGTCCGGGTTCGTCCGCACGAAAACACTTGTGCGGATTATTAACAAAATCGGACGCCGCAATCACGTCTGCATCCGCAAAAAAACTGTCCACAGAATACAAAATAGGCGCCGTAGACCGAAAGCTTTGTGTTAGTGGCACTTCACGTATTACGCGCATATTTTCCGCAATCTGTTTTGATATGGCGTCGCGGCTTAGCGCAAATGCGCGCGGATCTGCGCCCTGAAAACCAAAAATAGACTGTTTAGTATCACCAACAACAAACAACGAATGTGGATTCTGGGCTGTGTCGCCTTCGGTTAAAAAGTCGCCGGATAACATGCGCAAGATATCCCATTGCAATGGCGATGTATCTTGGGCTTCGTCAACCAAAATATGCGACAGCGATAAGTCAAGTTGCGACAATACCCAACCCATAGTTTCTGAATCTGAAAAAAGTCTGCGCGTATACAATATCAAATCTTCAAAATCCAACAGGCCGCGTTCGCGTTTTATGCGCCGGTATTCAGATGCAAATGCCGCAGATAAATCGAATAATGCCAACGTATCATCAAACAGCATTTTGTTTGAATTATACTGATCTAATTCATAAACACGTTCTTGTTCAGCAACAAGATAATCCTTTTTTGAAACATTCAGAATTCTGTCACCATCGGCTTTTAAATACGCCTTTTTGTATTCTTCGAAATCTATCGTCGTACCAATAAACTGTTTTGTTTTATTAACAATGTTTATTAAGTATCCCGCCGGCTTTTTTGTATTATTTATCTCATCCTGGGTAATTTTTATAATATTTTGCAGATCAACCACATCTATAGCGTCAGCCGGCACATTTTCTAATTTTAAAAATTTTGATGTCGTATCAATAAAGTATTCACGATAATTATCAAAATCGTTAATCTGAAAGAAGTTCTTGTACTGATCGCTTAGAATCCCCAAAAGGTCAGTCATATAATTTTCCGACACGCGTCCAACAATATGCGCAAAAGCATCGTAAACACGACCGTTATCAACAGGCGAGTTTATTAGATTTGTAAAGACGTCTTGCAACAACGAACGTTGCGCATCATCAGATATGAGCGACCACGAAGGAGACAGACCAGCCTCGATTGGAAAACGATGCAAAACCTCTTCACAAAAGCCGTGAATGGTTTTTATTTTTAAAATTTCGGGTGAATCTATGAATCTGAAAAAGATTTCGCGCGCATGCGCAATATCATCTTGATTCGCAGGTTGATTTATCGCAACACCATCTAATAATTCCAGCAATTCTGCATCAGCGGCTACGGCCCATTTTCGCAAAGACGCCAAAATTCGATTTCGCATTTCGCCCGCCCCCGCATTTGTATACGTCAGACATAAAATGCCGGACGCACCACAATCAGGCGCCCTGAATAAAATTCGCAATAAACGCTGGACTAAAACACTGGTTTTTCCGGTACCCGCGTTCGCCTGAACCCAAACGTTTTCGGTCGGGGTTGCAGCTAAATCTTGCTCGTAAGAAAGCGTTTGTTTTTTTTCCATTTATACCCTTGCATTGTCGTTTCGATTTTAGTATAAATCCAATTGTAGTGCAAGTTTTATAAAAACATTCAATTATTGTATTCTTAGGGGGAAAGAATGGAAATCACGCAGGTGTTATTGATTGGCGCAGGTGTTCTGGGCGGACTGTTGGCAATTGTGTTGGGGGTACTGTTTTTCGTATCCAGAAAATCACAGAAGGTTATGGAATCACTGCTGACGATTATGACACGCCCTGAACGCGCAAAGGTCGCGGACGCAGTTCGTGTATTGAACACAATGTTGGCGGACGAAATTTATAAAATCGAGCAAAGCTTTCAAACTATGCGCGATACGTTAAACAGCCAAATAGCAGCTGCAGATGAATTAAAGAAGACACTGGGCACACAAAACGAACAATTAATCACACTGGCAGATGAAGCAACTAAAAAAATAGCAAATATGTCAGGACGTTTAGATAACACCGTTTCGGGACTAGAGCAAATTGTTGGTTCGCAATCTTGGTCAGACGTTGAAAACGCAACTGAGAGATTCAGCAATAGCGTAAACGATATCCTGGAACGAATAGATAAAACAACACAAGAAACAACGGAACAAACAACACAGATTCAAAATCAAATCGACACCTGGATCGAAAGCGGTCGCACGTTGTCCGAACATCTGCAAACAGAATTTAATAATAATGCAGAACAGATGAAAAACATATCTTCTGAATCAGAAACGATGCAAAGCAAATTGTCGGGGCTGTCACAATCGGTAGCAGATGGTTTTGCAAATGTAAAAACCGCATCCGCAAACTATGAAGACACTATGATTCGCAACGACAGATTGCTGGACGGACATTTAGACAAACTGGCCGAATTCAGCAAACAGTCAAAGAAACAACTGACCAGTCAAATGAACACACTGACCAACACCGCAAATGTCGTTGCTGGCCAAGTTCGATTGTCCGAAACATCCATCGAGAAGCAGACAAAACGTTTGACCGACGCAGTTGAAACACTAATGTCGTCCGCCACAACAACCGAAGCATCCGTTCGCGGAATATCCAGCGAACTGGCCGGGCTGACCAATCGCTTTAACGATGAAATAAAAGAATTTGCCACAGGCGTCGTATCTGAACTTAAAACCGTATCCGGCGTCGCAAACGCAACCCTGGAAAACACAAAAACCGCAGCAAGCGCTTTTTCCGAATCTGTGCGAGCAATGGCCACAGGCGTGCGTGAAACACTTATAGAAATGAATACCGCGCACACACAACTGTCTGGACAATCAGAAAATCTGATTAAAATGTCTTCGGAAACAACTGCGCAATTGCAACCATTGTCTGTCCTGATCGAAAAATACTATTCCGCCCTGCCCGACTTGTCTCGCGGTAGCGTAGAAGCCAGCCAAACGCTGGAGCAGATTGTTGGCAGCCTGAATGAAAAATTAAACCAAATGAAATCTACCGTTGCAGAATCAACAACAGCCATATCTGATTCTGCCATTAAGTTGGAAGATTTGGCCGGCGTTTCACGCCAACAAATGATAGACTTGATGTCAGACTATGCCAAGGCAGTCAACACAATGCAAACACTGAACAAGCAAATGATGGTTGCGCGCGCATCCGCACCAATGGACGCAATTAAAACCGCCCCAACCGAAGTGTTTGGACACATCAGCGGCCAGGATTTTTTGGCACAATCGGACAAGTTGTTTGAAAAACTACACGAACAATCTATGGATTTGACACGCGCCACAGGCGCAGAAATTCCAGATGTCGTATGGAAAAAATATCACAGCGGAGATAAAACTATATTTTCCAAATGGTTATTGAAAATGTTGAATGCAGCTGACAAAAAACGTCTGAAAGAGATGCTGAAAGGCGATGCCGTTTTCCGTTCGCAGGCGACACAGTTTGTACGCAGTTTCGACAAGATTTTGACACACGCCCAACAAACCGATAACGCCGACAAAGTTTCTGCAACACTGATTAAAACGGATTTAGGGCAAATATACATCGCGTTGAAAAGCCATGTATAATTAAAACCGCCAATTGGCGGATTTAATTATAATCATTTTTCCATATCATCCAATATTCGATTAAGCATACGAACAGAACTGTTTGCACAACCACGCCCACGCCACGATAAAATTTCTTTGCCTGCATCCTGGGACGCGATAGAAACATTAAAATTCCACCACCAAAATCCATTGAACGCACACCATATCGGACGAAGAATCTCTGTACGCTCGGACACTTGGACTATATATTTTGCCTTGGACGGCATAACAATCTCTTCTATATCTGTACTGCTGGCGCCATCACTAAATTTTGAATACCCTACAACAATATCATACCCACGGCTTTCCATCGCTTCCTTTATCGAACGCTTCATAGAATACCCGCCGCGATCAACATAAAACACCTCATTTGCATCCAGCGTATTTGGTTTTACATATACACTGTTGCAGGCGCTTAAAGAAAGCACAAGAATAACAAAATTAAATATCTTTGACATAATCCAACCCCCAGGCTTTAATTCGTACTTTATATTAAACCTGCTTTTAATAACAAGCAAAAAAAACATACAACACACTAACGGAAGCACTCGTGACGTTTTCGCAGCACTGCCTTCGCAAAACCTACTCGTTGTCGAGCGCTGCGCGTCCAAATCGCGGTTTGACACTGCATAATTAAAACCGACCGGAATGGTCGGTTGTAATTATGGCGCACCCGGCGCGATTCGAACGCGCAATCCCCGCCTTCGGAGGGCGATGCTCTATCCAATTAAGCCACGGGTGCAAATATATGGTATTATATCCAGTTTTGTCGCAATTGCAAGACACTTTAACGACCAGCTGGCTTATTGTAACCGCGCCAGAACATTTTGTTTAACATTAATTGTGGACCACGTATCGCTTTTAATATTTTTAATCCATTTTCTATGGCAACACGATTTAATTTTCGGTGCATTGTATCTTCGTAACAATCCATATATTCGCGATAATTATTCAATGGATACATACGAAGCGCCAAAAGAACAGAAAAACTTTCATTACACAACGCAACGGCATCTAAATCAATCAGACAATCAAGTTTACCGTCGTCACAGACCAATATATTTTTAGAATAAATATCATTGTGCAACAAGCGCATTTCGCCACGATCTGAAAACAGACGATGCGTTGCGCCGTACAGTTTTGCCAACGGCCCACAAACACGCATCGCCTGTGTGGCGGCGAATACTTCTGACATATGTCTGCCGTACGGCGGACTAAACAGCGACGCTGGTATCCCCGATATTTTATGCTGAACATCAATGGCCTGTTTATATACGTCAAAAATATCTTTGTTTGGCATACCGGCCGCAATTCGTTCGTGCAGTGTAGCAGACGGACAGTATGAATACGATTCAAACCAAACATCCAAGAATGAATGAACCGATGTCGTTGGGACTGGAACACTGTACGTTTTTAATAAATTACTGACATCATTGTTATGAAAAATTATTTCGGGTTTACTGAAACGGCACACAACTGTATTGGTTTTAGTGTCACATAAAAACACAGGACTGACCCCGCCAGACACAACAGGCTTGCGCACATTTACCGCATCTGGATAAGCGGTTGTAATGGCAGCACGATAAAAATCATCAGAATACGAACTCATTATTTTGTATAGGCACCGAAATATGTTTTGCATATTTTTTCTGCGAACCGAATACGAGAATGACAAACCATACGCGGCATAAAATCACGGCACACATCATAAAAATCCGATACGTCAAGCCGATTGCGCTGCAACGCAAGCCCCGCGATAGCGATGCTGAAATTAACATTTGCAATGGAAAACGCATCCAAATCCAAAACTGCCGAAACCTGGTTGTTGTCATTCATAACAATATTGTGCGGTCCAAAATCACAATGACAAATATGCTGCGAGCCCGAGTTTAATAACATTGTGCCATATTTTACTAATGCGCCCAATGGACGCGAACCTGTCTTTTTTATTATGTTAGATTGCGCCACGTCAGAACAATATTTATTCGTAACATCATTAAATTTACAAACCGGGATTTCAGCCATCTTTTTTATGTGATTGGCCATAGATTCGTATATGGGTAAAAGTTCGCGTTTTGATACCCCAGGGGTTAAACGTTCTTGCAGTGTAGAGCCGGGGATAAATTCATATTTTTCAAACCAACAGCCATTAGAATCGCATACTTTTACGCGCGGAACACTAATATTATTTGCGGTTAACACACGACTGATTTCTTGATTTCTGTGCGCGACAACCTGTGGACAGAATCGAAACACAGATTTAGCCCCGTCAACAGTTTCGACAATGAATACCAAATGGTTCGTGCCACGAATCGTCGGCATTCCAATACGCTTGACACCAACAGTAGTGCCGTATATTGCATTATAATAAAGATTTAAATTATTTTCTTGCATATCAATCGCGTTGTCAAATATAGTTTAGCGTCAACATTAAACAAGTCAAGAAATATAAAAAAATTATCTTGCAAGATTTTATAAATTATATATAATTGTGCTCGTGGGTTAGTAGCTCAGTGGTTAGAGCGGAGCGCTCATAACGCTTTGGTCGTGGGTTCAAGTCCTACCTAACCCACCAGAATTAAAAATCCCCAAGTGTGGGGATTTTTTTTATCTTTATTAACAATTATTATTCTTCGACCAAAACCATTGCTTTGCCATCCTGGACAATCAAATCAGGATCGTCGGTCACTGATTTCTCCCCAGCCCAAACCTGGTATGTATAAGGCACATTGGCAGGTGCTTGAACCTGGATAATATGCTTAGCCGTTTCGACAACCAAATCATTGCCGTTTGGCGACGCATACCGCATAATTGCACAGTTTGTACCCGCACATACGTCTGTGACAGATTCTTGTTCAACAACAACTTCGTTCGATGATGATCGACAGCCCGCCAGAATCACCATCACACCCATCAGGGCAACTATAATATGTTTCATACCTGGTATTATATCATATTTTTAAAACATAAAAAAGAGAAACCTTAATATTGACAAACGCTATGTTTGTGTTATATTGTAAAATGTTATGAGCAGAAAAAATTGTGTCTATTGCAACAAAGAAATTATAACACGCAGTCGCGAACACGTTATACAAAACGCGCTGGGTGGACTTTATGAATCCGAAGATATCTGCTGTCCTGAATGTAATAACTATATCAGCCGCCAGATAGACGTTCCGTTCACAACTATTTTTAATCCGATATTGGGTAATATCGAAGGTCTGAATAAAACGAACAACAAAAAATCCAATCCATCGTATACTGGCACAATCAAATATAACGACAAAATATATAATGACGCATTTATCAAAGCAGGGAAAGTCGTTGGTTGCGCCAGTCTAAGCAAGGAACTGCGTTGCGACATATCAAAGCTGCCACTGGAAATCGTTTCGTATAACTTTGATTTGAACAATGATGCGTTCCAGACAGGCATGGCAAAAATTGCCTTTAACTATGCATTGGCAAAAGATATAGACTTGGGACTGATGCAACAAGGACTGAACGTCATAAAGTCAGGAACAACGATAAATAAAATAGAATACAAATTTCCAATCATTCCTTTTATGCCAATGAACCCTGTTGATGCATATTTGGAATTAGGAACCCCAACAGAACTGTATCATAATATGATTTTGTTTTCTGAACAAAACAGATTGTGGTGCTATATTGACTTGTTTAATACATTTCAATATTACGTTTTACTGTCTGACTCACTGCCCAGCGGAACAAAGATTTACGACAACTATATGCAGACGCTGCAAAAACTGGAACGAACCGAACCAAAAATTGAAATTTTTGGTCCAAAAGATGCGATGATTTATGCACAGCAATATGGTGTTGAACCAACTATGGATGTACAGGAGCTAAAAAACAGAATTGCAAATGCAATAGCCAGAAAATCTCAACGACAATCTATGCAAAAGGTTATATCAAAAAAAATCACCCCTTATACGTCATTTAGTATTGCATCCACAATCGATTCACCTGAACAAACAATGCAATTTATGCAAGCGATGCACCTGTATCTGGATGAAGACGAAATGATTAACACCGACACGTTCAGAATAATTACACCAACGCCAGACGGACGACATATTGCAACATATCCAGATGCCATTATGTCTGAAATTATGACCGACAAGCGCGCACTGGCGGCGTACACCACCGCAAAGTTTAACAAAATGAACACACTGCTGTTAAACCAAAAACAAAAAATAAAATAAGTATTTTATAAATCGGTTAGTTTATCCGGCATTAACTGAGCGACACCAGCGCCACAGCGTGGAAATATAGCGAGTTATATGAACGGGATGGAGAGGTAGATCATATTGCCAAAACAGAGCATGTTGCACTACGCCATGCATACAAACATCTGCCTTTGCTTATTTAAGCCCTGAGGTTGTAAATCATATTTTAAGCACCAACTGCCAGATATCCGTTCGCGAAATGCTCGATAAGGCATCACGTAGCAATGAATTTACCGAATAGAAAAAGTTATTTGATTGTATCTGTAGTTGATATTAAATCATAAACCAAGCTTACCAGTGCGATATAGTGGTATGCAGAATTCACATCCTGTTCTACTTTTTCATCTCGTAAAAATTGCATTTCTGAGAATAGCACATCGAAACCGTCTAAAAAAAACACCCCAACAATTCTGTTGGGGACATTGTCAATTGCGACAGAAGAAACAAACAATATCAGTATAAAAACATATTATTAAACTCCTTTATACTCTCTTGCCATTTCTGTTCATATTCTTTTTCGGCAGCATCAATTATATCTTTAACAGGATTTACAAATACGAATATTTCCCCATTAGGTTCACGTTCAGATTTTTTACAGGGATTTTTGATTATCTAGGTGCGCGTCCACAACCTATTTGGTGTTAACATATTTGACTTGTCACGATTTTATGATACAATTTGTTAGAACGAGAAAGGGGTTACTATGCCAGACAAAAAAAATAATAGTGCAGAAGCAAATAAAGTATTAAGACAAATTGCTAATATGTTGCTGGATGAAAATGCAGAAGCAAAAGTGGAAACAACATATTATGCTCTTACCAAAGATAATGATGTTGTTTTAACTACTGAACCTGGCATCCCAACAAAATTGGGTGAAAAATTGTACCTTGGCAGTCAAACTCTTAACGCTAATCGTGCAAGAAGTATAAAAATTGGCAAATTTACAATGCGCAAGGGGGCTTATGGTAATGGTTTTATTATAATAACACCAGAAGGCAAAGATTATTTCTTTGAGGGCTCCCTGCCCAATCATTTGACAGCTGCCACGTATGTTTGGGCGGCCGCATTGGCTAAATGCGACAAACGTCACAACGATGTGCTTTATTATCTAAAAGATCTGCGCAGTCTTGGAATAACAGAACCTAAGATGACCAAAGGACAGAAGAAGACAAAGTTTGAAGAGGCAACTGAACAAATGGAATCTCTTGGAATTCCTAAAGAATCACAGGTGCTTTTACAAAAAATGCGAGAAGGTCGTGAATAAAAATCCCCCGTCTGGGGGATTTTTATATATCGTGGCGGTGTATGAATATAACACGCCCCACACACATACAAATCCTATTATTTATAGATAATTATGTAGGAAAAATCCTCCTTTTATGGTATACTGAGCAAAGCAAAGGAACTAACACATTATGACAAAAACAAAATCACAAGAAGAGATATTGGATCTAATTTATGACACTTACTGTCGGATGAGGGTGCGCCGTGATGTTTTTGATAAAAACGTCAACGATGATCCAGAATATATAAAAAAAATAACCGGGGTGAATATCGGCACTTTTGAAAAAGTATTGAATGTTTACGAAAAATATGCGCCTGCCAATATATCATTTATCGAATTTTTTATAATGTTTAAAGACGACCCGAAACTGTTGGACGATATCAAAGGGAATTTTTCTAGCTTTAATCCCGAACTATCAAAAAAAACCAGACTCTATAAAACCCATAAAATTACGAGCGACCAATTCCGAAATGATGTACTTGGGGCAATCGACATAGGGGCTCGTTTTGATGTTCCAAAAAAATACGCAGACATATACACCAGTATCATTACTGGTAACGATGAAATTTTGTGTGACGCATGGATTTTTGACACACTGGACAGAAAGCAACGCCAAGAACTGGCCATAAAAATAATTGATGGCATCAACCAACATTTGGGCATTGAACAGAAATTAAAAATCCGTTATACAGATGGCAAAAAACGTTTTATGACCACACAGACCCTATTAATGAAATTGTTTGCAGAATTTATTGAAAAAGTGATTCTTCGAACAAAAGTAACCAATATGGCAGGACTATATAATTGTCAAGACAAATCCATTCATATAATAAAATCTGAAAGCTTTTCAGAATTTATCAAAACACTAAGTCATGAATACGGACACTTTATTGACTACAATTATCCAGATTTAGGCATGCTTGGGGCGCAAATTGCTGAATACGGCCGACAGGTTTATGATCAAACAGGCGGCAAGCATGATGAAAATGCCACAGAAAGAGCCTCTATAGATATTGGAGAAGCCGTAAGACAACAAGTTCGGTTGTTTTTACAGAAACAATCGGCAAGCAAACCAGATTTGTACAAAAAAGCCCTGACCAAGGCAGTTACTAACCTTGAACTAAAATTGGCTGCTATGCGTCTAAAATCGGCCAAGAATACATCCGCACACGCAGAAACATCGGACGAATACATAGAAACAAAAAACAAACTTGCATTGTATAAAGCAGAGTTAAATCAACTTGACCGAAGTAAGAGTTTAGAAAAGTTTACCCAACAAACAGAAAGATAAAAAACACCCGACAGATTTTGTCGGGGTTTTGATTATCCCTGGCGGAGATGAAGGGATTCGAACCCTTGATACCCTTGCGAGTATACTACATTTCCAATGTAGCGCACTAGACCAACTATGCGACATCTCCGTATCTAATTATTCTGCCGTAGTATCGGACATTTCCAATGTTGACGGCACGTCTTCTGACGCGACAGAAACTTCATCAGATAATGTTGCCTCTAATTCCGCATCGATTTCACGCAATAATGGATCCTCGCTGCCGATTTCCAGGGATTCTTCGCCCTCGGCCGCGGTTGGCGCATCCTTGTACGACTGAACAAATTCGTGACGAACCGCGCTTACATCCAGTTTGCCACTGGCAATTTCACGCAACGCAACAACCGTCAATTTATCGTTGCCACGTTCAATCACAGGTTCCGCACCACCGTTCAAATCACGAACACGCTGGGAAGCCAGCATCCCCAGTTCATAACGGCTTTCTACGTATGGTAATGTATCAGAATTTGTTGTGCGTGCCATAATAATTCCTTTGTTGAAATCGTTTTCAGTCACGATATAATGACACCAGGACGGTCAAAATGCAAGCAGAAAATAAAAAAAGTAATATTAAAACATTATCTTTTGGGTGTCGATTGAATGCGCTGGAATCAGAAAAGATAAAAAATATGTTGAATCCGCATATTGAAACAGCAATTGTGGTCAATACTTGTGCCGTCACAGCCGAGGCAGAAAGACAATCTGGCCAGGCCGTCCGACGCATAGCGCGCGAAAACCCTAATGCCCCCTTGTTCATTACTGGGTGCGCCGCCACACGAAATCCAGATTTGTTCGCCAAAATTCCAAATACAACGGTTATTGCAAACGCAGATAAAATGAAACCGGATTTGTATCTGAGACACACAATCAATATAAACAGCCCGGAAATTACAAAATTTAAACAGGTCGACACGGTGTTGTCTAAGCAATTCGTTCAGATTCAAAACGGCTGCAACCACAACTGTGCATATTGTATTACGCGCCAACTGCGTGGACAGGCAGCTTCGTTTGATTATCAAGACATTTTGGCCGACGTTAGGCAGGCCGTTAACAACGGATTCGGCGAAATTGTTTTGACCGGTGTTGATTTAGCTTCGTACGTTAAGAAAGAAGACGACAAGACCTGCTTGATTTCTGGTCTGTGCAAACGTTTGTTAGCGGATGTACCGGGCATTCAGCGACTGCGACTGTCTTCGGTTGACCCAGCTGTGCCAGATATCGACAATGTTATAGACTTAATTCTGAACGATAAACGTATGATGCCGCACCTGCATTTTTCTATGCAGTCGGGTTCGGACACAATATTAAAATCTATGGGACGACGACACACGGCCCAGCGTGTGCGCGATCTGGTTAAACGTGGGGACGGCAAAATCACATTCAGTTGGGATATTATTTGCGGCTTTCCAGGGGAAACCGAAGAACTGTTTAACGAAACGGTGGATTTAATACGTGAAACCACCCCCATTAAAATTCACGCATTTCCATTTTCACCGCGTCCAGGGACACCCGCTGCGGATATGCCAAACCATGTAAACCGCGCAATTTCTAAGGAACGCGTTAGAGTCATAAACAATATGGCGAACAAAAACCGCACTGAATTTATGCAAGCACAAATTGGGAAAACAGTTCAGGTCCTGATGGAAGAAAATAATATCGCACGCTGTCCGCACGATATCAGCGTACAAATTGATGGATGTCCAATTGCATCGCGTACGATTTTCGATGTGAAAATAAATAGTGTTGATGGTGATAATTTTATTGGCATTGTGATTTAGAATTGTTAATATCCAAATCATGAAGAAGAAATTTATTGCTTTATTTTTTGTGTTCCTAGGTGGCGTTGCAAATGCAGCAGAATTCCAAACCAAGGCAATGTCCGCATTCCTGATTGACTATGATTCAGGCGTGGAAATTGTTGAAAAAAACGCAGATACATTGTTGCCACCTTCGTCTATGATAAAACTGATGACGTTGGCAGTTCTGTTTGACGAGTTAAAGGCAGGCAACGTCACAATGGATACACGATTCCCTGTTAGTAAAAATGCAGACTATAATCGTCCAGAATGGTATCCAGCCAGCAAGATATGCCTGGTCGAAGGACAAACAATTACTGTGCGCGATTTAGTGTTGGGACTAATTGTACTATCGGGCGGTGATGCGTCGGTTGTTGTTGCAGAACAATTGTCCGGTTCCGAAGCCGCATTCACAGCAAAAATGACAGAAAAAGCACGCAGCATTGGGATGGAACAATCTACATTTGGGAATGCAAGCGGCCTGCCCAACCCTAATAATTTAATGACCAGTCGCGAATTAGCAATATTGGCCGAACATTTGATTTCAGATTATCCTGATATTTATCCTTTGTTTGCAACAAAAAGATTCGAATTTAACGAGCACAAGACAGATTGGTGTCGCGAATGGGGACGCACGCATACGCTGAACTATAACAAACTGTTATTTAATATGCGCGGTGCAGATGGGTTAAAAACAGGACACACAAACGATGGCGGATACGGTATGGTTGCCAGCGCCAAGGTTGATGGGCGACGCCTGATTGCGGTGATAAATGGGTTCCGTGGCAAAGGTCATGACGCACTGGCCGCAGAAGTTAAAAAGTTATTAGAATTTGGGTTCACAAATACAGTCAGCAAAGTATTTTATCAGCCAGGGGATGCAGTCGCCGAGATTCCCGTCTGGTATGGACGTCGCGCAAACGTGACCGCAACTGTCACAAAGCCATTTGCGATAACAGTGGACAAAGAAGTCGGATTAAAAAACATTCGTATTCTGGCACGATTTAATGACCCTGTTGTGGCGCCGATTTATGCGGGCGACGAAATTGGCCAACTGATTGCCGAACAAAATGGTCGCGTTGTGGCAACAGCACCATTGGTCGCAAAAGACAAAGTCAGCAAGACACAGTTTGTAGGGCGTGTAATAAAAAATATAAAAGTAATGTTTGGGTGGGATTAAGATATGGCACCACGAAAAAAAACAACAAATGAATATAAGTTTCCGCATCCGATGGACAACGAGCACCTGGTTGGACATACGGACACGCTGTGCAATTTTCTGAATGCGTGGGAACAGCGTGACATACATCCAATACATCCGGTTTGGATGCTGACGGGACCAAGCGGTATTGGTAAAGCAACATTGGCATACAAAATTGCCAAGATGGTTTATGGGAATGTTGGAGATTTCTTTATTATTGATATGGACAGAAATATTGACCAACACGGGAAACCAAAAACAGACGGCAAGGTTATTTCAGTCTATACTGTGCGTGCGATGATTGATAAAATGCAGATGTCGTCAATGTCGGGTGATTGGCGCGTGATTTTAATTGACTCGGTCGATCAACTGAACACATCGGCATCGAATGCGATTTTGAAATTACTGGAAGAACCACCTGCAAAAACATTATTTTTATTGGTTGTGCACCAGTTGGCAAATGTTCTGCCGACGGTTCGGTCGCGCGCACGCGTTGAAAAAATGCGACCACTGACAATATCGCAGTTGCGCGAACTGTGCGCCAAGTTTATTCCAGAAGATGAAATTAACACAGAAACCCTGCGACTGTGCAACGGCAGTTTTGGAAAAATTGCAAATCTGAAAAGTTCGGGCGGTGATGTAATTTATGCCGACCTTATTGAAAAACTGAAGGACAAACGAACGACCAGTTCGGATATTATGGCACTGGCGCGTAAAATCGCACCATTCCCTGAGCTGCACGGAATTTTATTGGATGCGATCGCGTGCTTTGGACTGGCAGATCTGTACCCAGTTGCTACACGCGCAATTGCAGACATAAAAAATGTATATCTGGAACCTGAAATCGGTATATTTAAAATTATTATGGAAATAAAAAAATGTTTATAGACACACATTGTCACCTGACGGATGCGTACTGTGATGGTGTTGACAATAACGAAATAATCAATCGTGCCGTAGATGCCGGGGTCAAAGTTATGATTTGCCCAACTGCCGATCCAAAAGATATTGAAGCAGCCTTAAAGCTGGCACGCGCTCACAACAACATATTCTGTACGATTGGTATTCATCCAGAATGCGCCCCAGTTGACGCAGAACAATATTTATCAAAATCTGTATTAACAGATCCATGCGTTATCGGAATTGGGGAAATAGGTTTAGATTATCACTATGGTGCAGACAAAAGAAACGAACAGATTAAACTGTTTGAACAACAGTTGGATATTGCGCGCAAATACGCCCTGCCCGTGGCAATACACACACGCGAAGCAGAAGAAGACACTGCTGCAATTTTAACCGGTGATGTGGGTGGTGTTATGCACTGCTTTACCAGTTCTTGGGATTTGGCAAAGAAAATGTTGGACCGGGGTTTTATGTTTTCTGCAAGCGGTATTTTAACATTTAAAAACGCGGCAGACATACGCGATACATTTTCAAAAATTCCACTGGACCGCATTGTAATTGAAACTGACGCACCATACTGCGCACCGGTACCATATCGCGGCAAAGTATGCGAACCTGCAATGGTAATTGAAACTGCACGTGTATTGGCACAAATAAAAGATGTTTCACTGGAGGAATTGGAAGTGGCATTGATGGGAAATGTAAAAAAATTGTATCCGAAAATATCCTTATAAAAAATCCCGCAATCGCGGGATTTTCATTTAACCATTAACTATTTCCAGAACGCGACGCGATACATCGTCCAATCTGATGCGTTCTTGGGCCATAGTGTCACGATGACGCAGGGTGACAGTATTATCTTCCATTGTCTGGTGGTCAACAGTGATACATACTGGCGTACCTATTTCGTCGTGACGACGATAGTTTTTACCAATGTTGCCTGAATTTTCTAGCTCAATACGACCAATTGCCATTTTGCGTAATTTTGAAACAATGTCATTCGATATATCTAACAGTTCTGGAATATTTCGCGCCAAAGGGATAACAGCCGCTTTGACCGGAGACAATTGCGGCTTTAATCTCAACACAGTACGCGCTTTGCCGTCGCCTAAATCTTCTTCGTCATACGCTTCTATCATCACAGCCAACATAGCACGATTTACACCCATCGCAGTTTCAATAACGTATGGAATAAAGTTTGCACCAGATTGTGGATCACTGTATGACAGTTTTGTTGTGCTGTCCTTATTTTCCAAAACATTAGCGTTGATTTTAAAATCACGCTGGCCCTTGGTATGCGACCCCAGGTCAAAATCTTGACGATTATGAATACCTTCGACCTCGTCAAAGCCGTCTGGGAATTCATATTCAATATCAACGGCTGCCTTAGCATAATGCGCCAATTTTTCATGCGGCGCAAAACGTAATTTTTCAGCAGGAATGCCCAAAACGTCAATCCACCATGCCATACGCTGCTCCATCCACATTTGATGATATTTTTCATCATCAATTGGATTTACAAAGTACTGCATTTCAGCCTGTTCAAATTCACGCATACGGAATACAAAACCACGTGGTGAAATTTCATTACGAAACGCTTTTCCAATCTGAGCAATTCCAAATGGCAGTTTGTGCGGTTTAGCATCCAGAACATTTTTAAAGTTCGTGTATGTTGTTGTCGCAGTTTCTGGGCGCAAATACGCATTGACCGCACCATCAGCCGTCGCCCCAATAGACAGTCCCATCATTAACTGATACGCACGCGGTTCAGTTATATCCGTACTGCCGCAGTTATCACACTTGGATGCATCTTTCATTTTATCTTGGCGCATACGTGTGCCGCATTTTTTACATTCAACCAATGGGTCTGAAAAACCCGCTTCGTGACCAGAATATTTCCACAACAGACGATTTGAAATTAATGCTGCATCCAAACCTTCGATATCATCACGCGAATAAATCATCGCGTTCCACCACGCATTGCGAATGTTCTTCATTAATTCGACACCGTATGGGCCATAGTCGTATGCACCACCCAAGCCACCATAAATTTCAGAACCCGTGAAAATAAAACCACGGCGTTTACATAACGCGACAATATCATTTACTGTTTTTGCTGGCATAATCTATCCCTTGGTAATTAATTGAATTCATATTTTATACTGATTTTCATATTTTTCAACAGCGAATTTATTAAATATCCCCCAAATTGGGGGATTTGTTTATTTCTGGATAAAATGAACGCTGTATTGCGGTTTCTTGTCCGCCCCCAGCGCGGCACGAACAACCTTGTTCGACGCAACCTGAACTGCACGCACCAGATTGTTTTTATCTTTGCGTTCAGTTTTTGTTAACCCATCAATCGCACGCGTAATTTCAATTTGAATCTGACGCTTCATAAAGCCTGTCTCGTCTGTTTCAAAGATGCCAGCACTGGATACTTCTGGAGTACCTTTCAAGAAACCACGCTTGTCCACAGGCAACGTGACGAATACAGCACCATTTGATGCAATCTTTTTACGGTTTTTATAAACCTGGTCATTGGCGCTGCGTTCTGTTTCGCCTTCCATAACAACATAACTGGTTTCGATTGTTTCGGCGACATATGGTTCCGCGCCATCCGACAACGCTACCATTTCGCCGTTATGAACAACCATCATATGTTTTGCGCCACCTCGTTCCATCGCCATTTTACCGTTCAACATTTCGTTGATATAATCGCCGTGCATTGGGATGGATACCTGGGGATGAACCATATCATAGAATCGTTCTAATTCTGGGCGACCGGCATGACCGCTGGCGTGCAAATTATCTGTATCAAAGATTGTATGTGTTTTTACACCCATACGTGCCAATTTGTTGTACAGGTATGAAACATCTTGTTCGCGGCCCGGAATAATAATTGCGCTGAAAACAACGGTGTCGGTCGGCTGCAGTTTCAATTCTTTTACCTGGCCGTGGCACAGACGTGTCAACATTGCGAATTTTTCACCCTGGGAACCGGTCAAGAATATTGCCTGTTTTTCCGCCGGCAGGTCTTTGATTTCGCTGTGCAGATAAACATCGTCTTTGTTAATATAACCGAATTTTATTCCCATTTCACGGAATTCCGGCAAGCCGACATACGGCACAGGATTTGGATTACTGCGTTCCTTGATACAGGCAATGCGGCCGGCGGCACGTGCTGCTTCGGCAAACATTTTCATACGCGCCAAACTGCGCGAATAGCCTGTCACCAAAACACGTCCTGGTGCGTTTTTCATAATTTCGACCAAAGTTTCACGAACCTGGGTTTCCGTGGTCTGTTTTGTCTGACGTGAAGAATTTGTAGAATCACACATACAAGCCAATAATTTTGGATCTGAACCAATTGCGGCCAGGCGCGCAAAATCAGTTGGCGCCTCGATTGGAATATCATCATTGAATGTCCAGTCGCCCGTATGCAAGATTTTACCCGCATCTGTTTGAATGATTAACATCTGGGCTTCGGGCACACTGTGCGTGACGTGGAACGTTTCAACAGTGAACGGATTTAAATCCAGTGTTGCGCCGTTATGATCGAATTCGATAATATCCTTGTGTGGATCAAAATCCATTTCAATACCCGCAAATGTGCGACGCAGAATTTCCGCTGGGAAACGAGTACAATAGATTGGCTTTCTGAATTTTGGCCAAATGTATTTTAATGCGCCGATATGGTCTTCGTGGCCATGTGTGATTACAAAGCCCACGACATCTTTTTTACGCTTTTCCAGCCAGGTTGTATCGCAATACTGAACGTCACCGGCCCCGATTTCTTCGTCCAGGAAACCCATACCGCAATCAACCACAAGGTATTTGCCGCGGTATTTATAAACATACATATTCTGGCCGATGTGTTCCAGACCACCCAGCGCCATAAAGTATATTTTATCATCGTTTGCGTCGGTTTCGTGTTTGCTCATACCACGAATAGACTTTGGCGTCTTTGGCTTATCACCTTTGGTTGGCGCCACTTTTTTTTCACGTACTTTTACCATTTATAATTATCCTTTTGTTAGGTTTAACGTGTGTGCGGCCACAAAATTCATTACCAATAAAGAATATTCTTTATTTGCAGTGAATCTGTGGTCGCACGGCTGAACCCTATGGTATTTTATTATTGTTAATAAAGACATAGGGATAAATTCTTGTTGGGACAAATGTGTCCAAACATTCTCTCACACTGATTATATACTAGTCTAAATCTATCTAAAATCAAGTAAATAATAAAAACCGCCAAATGGCGGTTTCATTTATGGCATAGGTATGCCGGCGGTGGCATCACCCATAACCTTGTCAATTATGGTGTCGGCCTTGGCCTTGGCATCGCGGAGCGCCGATAATACAACCCCAGCAACGTCATCAGCGCCACGCGACAGAACATCTGGGTTAATCGTCAGTTTTAGCACTTCATATTTACCCGTCATATCAACAATGCAAGCGCCGTTTTCTGCGATACCTTTGATAACCGTTTTTGCCAATTGTTCCTGGGCCGCGGCAACTTTGTTCTGTAATTCCGCAGCCTGGGCCATTAATGATTCCATATCCATTTTATCCCCCCAACTCTATTTTTGTTTTTCCTGGACGTGCAACATTTGCAAAGCACGAACTGGCACATTTGCAATTTTCGCTGCGCTGGGCAATAACTCTATATTTGGAATAAATACTTCGTTAGCATATTTTGTCGCAGCTGCAGATGTTTCAAAGTCTTTGTTTAATGACTGAACCACGTAAAAACGCGGGAAACCAGATGGTGCATATTCCATTCTGTACAGCCCACAAGAATATCTGATCGTGCCAGCAATCTGCCCCACACCAACAAAATAGTTGTCCAAGACAAATTTTCTGATTTTTGGAATACTCTGGACATCACACCTCAGGTGTGATGCCCATTGTTCATCTGTCCAGTTTTGTTGTTCTGGTTTCATTTAACAAATCCTTATTTCTTGATTTCTTCGCCTGTTTTCTGGTCGATACCAACCATAGACATACGTGTTTTACCGCGCTTGTCTGCACCCAAGAAACGGACATATACTGTATCGCCTTCTTTGATTTTTGTATCTTCGATTTTTGCGATACGTTCGCCTGTGATTTCAGAAATATGAACCATTGCTTCGAACCCGTTCATAATTTTTACAAACAGACCGAAATCTTTCATTCCAGACACAGTACCTTTGTAAATCTGACCAACTTCTGGTTCGGCAACAATATCTTTGATGCGTGCAATTGCGTTGTCTGCATCTTCTTTGGTTGTTGCCATAATTTTTACAGTACCATCATCTTCCAAATCAATAATCGTGTTTGTTTCACGGACCAGTGCCTGGATTACAGAACCGCCCTTGCCGATTACTTCACGAACTTTATCTGGATTGATTTTCATCATATACGCCTGAGGGGCATATTCAGACACGTTTGCACGTGGCTTTTTAATCGCCTTTTCGATTTTGCCCAGGATGTGCATACGGCCGTCTTTTGCCTGAGCCAATGCACGTTCCATAATTTCAAATGTAATGGATGTGATTTTAATATCCATCTGCAAGGCTGTGATACCCTGGTCAGTACCCGTCACCTTAAAGTCCATATCGCCCAAGTGATCTTCGTCGCCCAAGATATCCGTCAGAATTGCATAATCGTCACCTTCTTTAATCAGCCCCATTGCAATACCTGCAACAGGACGTTTCATTGGAACGCCGCCGTCCATCATTGCCAATGTTGCACCACACGTTGTCGCCATTGATGATGAACCGTTTGATTCCAAGATGTCGGACACTACGCGAATTACATAGTCAAATTCAGCGCGTGTTGGTACCATTGGATGAACCGCACGCCACGCTAAATTACCGTGACCAATTTCACGACGACCCGGGGACTTTAAGCCCTTGCATTCGCCAACGGAATAGCCAGGGAAGTTATAGTTCAAGATAAAGTCACGTTCTTCGGCGCCGTCCAAAGATTCAATTGGCAATGCATCTTTGCCACCACCCAATGTCAGGGATACCAATGCCTGGGTTTCACCACGTGTGAACAACGCAGAACCGTGTGCGCGTGGCATTACACCCAATTCAATTTCAATTGGACGTACTGTTTTGTTATCACGGCCGTCGATACGTGGTTTGCCCGCCAAAATATTGCCACGCATAATACGCGCAGTCAGGTTTTCAACCACTTCATCTGCCCATGATTCCAGCGTAGATGTCGCACGAACAGATTCTGGGAATAATTCTGGGATGCGCGCTTTGGCTTCTGTGTGAATATTTGACAATGTTTCCAAACGCACTAATTTTTCTTTGATTTGCAGTGCTGCTTCAATTGCAGGCGCAAACTGTTCAAAATCAGATTCCATCAAAACCTGTTCCGGTGTCTTTTCTGGTGTTGCCCAGCGCTCTTTGCCCGCTTTTTCTGCCAATTCGTTAATCGCGTTAATAACAGTCTGTTGTGCATCGAAACCGAATTTAACCGCGCCTAAAACCGTCTTTTCATCCAGTTCGCCAATTTCAGATTCAACCATCAATACGCCGTCACGTGTCGCAGCAACAACCAAGTCCATTTCAGAATTTTCTGTTTCTTTCTTGGATGGGTTCAAGACATACTGACCATCTGCATAGCCAACGCGCGCGGCACCAATTGGCCCCTGGAATGGAACGCCAGACAGCGCCAATGCCGCGCTTGAGGCAATCATAGCCAGAATGTCAGGCTGGTTCACTTTGTCATATGAAAACACCTGGGCAATAATTTGAACTTTGTTCTTGAATGTTTCTGGAAACAAAGGACGAATTGGGCGGTCAATCAAACGTGCAGTCAATGTTTCTGCAGTTGAAGCCTTGCCTTCGCGACGATCACGAGAACCTGGAATGCGACCGGCGGACGCAAACTTTTCTTGATAATCAACAGTCAATGGGAAGAAGTCTTGACCTTCGACAGCGGCTTTTTCCGCACATACAGTCGCCAAAACCATCGTTTCGCCCAATGTCGCCAAAACAGAACCGTTCGCCTGTTTCGCCATACGACCTGTTTCCAAACGCAGGGTTGTGTTGCCGTATGGAACTTCAACCACGATTGGATTGTTTAATTTAGCCTGTTCATCTTTCTTGAATAAACCAAATACCATTTTTTTCTCCATTTTATTTAATTTATGTTTGATTTCGCGAAGAAAAATCATTCGTTTCTGCATTCCCTTGAAAATGCACAAAAGAACAATTTCATCTTCGCCCAGCGAATTATAAAATATATTTAAGTTATTGCAAGTTATTAAAATACTTAATCTGCATCATTTGCACGCGGGTGTGCCGCCGAATAAATACTGGAAATTTCCGCCATATTTACGCGGGTGTATAACTGGGTCGTGGACAGCGATGAATGCCCCAACAATTCTTGCAGACTGCGTAAATCCGCCCCATCAGACAACAATGCCGTCGCAAATGTATGACGCAGTGCGTGTGGCGTCACATAATCTGGCAATTGCAGATAATGACGCAGGGATTCAACAACCTTTTCCGCCATACGCGGCGACATAGGCAGACCACGCACACTGCGGAACAATTCATCATCTGGCATATTGCCAAAGGGGCGCACAGACACATATTTATCAATCGCATTCCATACCGCAGGCAAAACAGGAACCAGACGTTCTTTGCCGCCCTTGCCCAGAATGCGCAAAACATTCGGACGCGATGTAATATCACGATTGCGCAGGGACAAAGCCTCGGATATGCGCAGACCACAGCCAAACAACAATGTCACCAGTGCCCAATCGCGCGCTGCAACCCAGGGGGAACGACCATCAATTACATGAATTGCGTCCTGCATATTTTTAACATCAATCGGATCAATCGCCTTGGATAGTTTGCGCGGAACCTTGGGCGAGGAAATCAGCGATATCGCATCGTTTTTTACATCATACTTTTTAGCCACGAATTTATAAAAACCACGCAATGATGATAATGCACGCGCCGTCGACTTTGGCGACAGCCCCCGACGCTGGCGATCGGCCAAAAACGCACGAAAACAAATTGTGTCGGCCCGTGACAAATCGGACAGGAATGGTGCTGTGCCATTAAAGCGTTCATAAAAAGATAAAAAATCCCGAATATCTATTTCGTATGCCGCAGCAGTGTGAGAAGAATAATTCTTGACCCCCAGCAAATATTCCAGAAATTCCGCAACGGCATTTTCCATATTTTGTGCCCTATTTTATTTCAAAGACCGCGGATACCGAAATAGAAACATCTGTATCACGACTGACAATCGTGCCGGACGTGTCCACCATAGCGGCAGCCGTCACCATTTTTGTGCGCAACAGTCCATTTGTTGGCTGTGCCAGACTGTCAGAATTTGCACCATAGGACACGGACAGCATCTTGCCCGTCCGTTTACCGTCACCCGCCACCAATGCATCGGCGCGCGCACGTGCGTTTGCAACTGCAACAGACAAACATTCTTCCATTATTGACTGCAAGACCTGGGGACTGGTATACATACGCAGGTTTTCAGAAAATACGTTCGGCATCCCAACAAAACGCGACAACACATTTTCGATTACATCGATACTATCCGCTGAGACTTCCACCGCAACCGTTGTTTCAATGCCCAGTGTTATCGATTTTTGTTCGTCCCGATTCCATTCTGTTTTTTCATATGAATTAAACTGGGTTGTCTGCATTTCAACAGGCTGGGTTTTCAAGTATTCCGTGATTTCAGCCATTTGTGTGGTCGCAGAACGCATAGAAACCACCGCCGTTGGTGCCAAGGTTGTGACACGAAGCGTAATCGCGGTTTTATCACGCGGCGCAGTTGTCAGACATTCACCATTTACAGCAACGGTACGCGGCACATCTGGCCGTTCCAGCGCACCAAACACCAACGACAACACAGCCGCCGCGCCTATAACTGTACCAATCCAAATTATTACTTTTTTCATCCATCCCCCCCTGTATTAATTATCCCAACATAGCGTGCTTTACACGCGTCAAAGTTTCGTGAGCAACCGTGCGAGCACGTTCCGCGCCTGACGCCAAAATAGTATCAATTTCATCTGGATTCGCCATCAGACGTTCGTATTCTGCACGCGGCGCAGACAAAACAGAGTTAATTTGTTCAAACAATATCTTTTTAGCATCACCATAGCCCATACCGCCTACACGGAACATTTCCGCAAATTTGGCGGTCTGTTCGGCAGTTGCAAAATGTTTATATAGTTGATAAATCGTAGATTCGTCGGGGTCTTTTTTGTCCGCCGGCAATTTAGAATCCGTAATAATGCGCATAATCTTTTTCTTTAATTCAGCCTCAGGCGCAAACAGTGGAATGATGTTATCATAAGATTTGCTCATCTTGCGTCCGTCCAGCCCCGGTATCAAACCTGTATCCGATCCAATTACAGGTTCTGGCAACTTGAATGTATTGCCATAGATACGATTGAAATATTCTGCAATATCACGCGCGAATTCAACGTGCTGTTTCTGGTCAGCACCAACGGGAACAATATCTGAATTATACATTAGGATATCCGCCGTCATCAAAATGGGATATGTATACAGCCCCATATTTATGCCCGCATCAACATCCAGCCCCACAGTGGTGTTTTTATCCATCGCAGCCTTGTACGAATGGGCGCGATTCATCAACCCCTTGGGCGTGACATTCATCAGCAACGTGTTTAATTGATAGATTTCATCTATGTCCGATTGGCGAAACAAAATCGCTTTTTCCAGATTCAATCCCAATGCCAACAGCAGTGCTGCTATTTCACGCGTATGCTGTTTTATCTGGGACGCATCGTGGATTGTATTCAGTGCGTGCAAATCCGCAATAAACATAAATGTTTTGTGTGTCTTGGAACGTTCTATTAATGGTTTTAATGCACCAACATAGTTGCCAAGATGTGGCATACCTGTGGGCTTAATACCTGTTAAAACTATTTTATCTGTGTTTGACATAATATACACCTTTTCTTGTGTGTAATCTTAATGAATTTTTTTATAAATTAAAAGCCCAAATTTATATCGCACCGGGACCAGTACGCAAAAATATACTAGGCGGCAATGCGCCAGCAACTTACATACAAAAAGACAAATGTTTTATTCATCATGGTTGTCTATTTTATTATACATATTACAGTTTTTCAAGTTTTAATCTTATCGATTCTTGGCCAGACGATTGATATGCGCGGCCAGGCGCGGATTATACAGTCCGTTGCGCGGCATCAGAATATAATCTGGGTCGATACCCGCGCTTAAAAAATCAATCGGGTCGCACGTGTTTGTGCGACGAACATCTGCATCGTTTGGCATATTTGCGCGACCGCGTGCGGTTTCCAAATTCTGTTCCGGCGACAAGAAATACGCCACACGAAAGTTATAATTTTTATCCAATCCGTTTTTATGGAACCAATCTATTAATTGACGAGTATAACGTGGCTGAATCACATCATAGATTAGATTTTCACCCAAATGCGTCATAATTTCCGCTTCGGGTATGCCGTATAGCCATTTCGGCGTGCCCGGCGTCCAAAATTGTTCATTTACCCACAAGCGCGTTGCCAGACTTTCCGTTTCAAAGTATTCTTCGTCACGAAAAAAGTATGGGCAACCCTCGGATTCGCCTGCGCGCATCGGTCGCGTTGTGGCAGAACGCAGATTATAAAACAGTCCTGCTGGCAAAGTATTCTGGATAAAATATGTTTTACCAGATCCCGATAAACCATTGCAAAATAACAACGTGTTCTTATTCATTTAAACGCCTTTTATATTAAAGAAATCTGCTGTTAAAGCAGATTTTCAGATGATTTATTTTTGACGTTGACGCAACCATTCTTGTTCTAACAGAACCTCGTTGCCTTTTGCTGTATTGTGCCCACCTGTTTGATACCTGGCAAACATTTTTCGTGCAAGATCTGTATGTTCTGGTTTTATAATAACATCCGCTATCTTTCCATCGCGAGCTATGAAAGAATATTCTATTCCAGCGTTGTCTAATACATTTGCGAACACTTTCAAATCATCATAACGCTTTGAAACATCTGCTGTTGTATGCGCAAACACGAATGCACAGGAATTTCCATCCTTATATCGCGGATCAAAATACCACTGAGTGCGGTTTGGCAAGCTGTCCATTTGTTGATATAATGTCATTATATCCTGTATTTTCTTTGTTGCGGAATTATACTTATTTATCATGACATACCCCATTGTTTATTTAATCTTCAAGGAAACTGCGCAGTTTGCGGGCGCGCGTTGGATGCTTTAACTTGTTCAGCGCCTTTTGTTCAATCTGGCGGATACGTTCACGGGTGACACCGATGTATTCGCCGACTTCCTCCAGAGTGCTAGTCTTGTTTGTAGACATACCAAATCGTTGACGAAGGACAGTTTCTTCCTTGGGGTCCAATTCCGACAAAATTTGCGTTACGATTTTACGCAGATTCTTTTGCGCGGCTGATGTAAATGGATTCTTCGCCGTTTCGTCCGCGATAATTTCAATGCGCGAACTGTCGTCTTCGGTTCCAACCGGCGCCTCGAGCGAGATTGGTTTCAAATTAACCTTCATAGCCTTGTGAATCTTGTCCACCGGCAGATAAATAATTTTGGACAACTCTTCAGCCGTTGGCTGACGTCCATATTTATGCATAAACTGACGCGTGGCGCGCTGAATCTTGTGAATATTGTCAATCATATGCACAGGAATGCGGATTGTACGCGCCTGATCTGCAATACTGCGCGAAATGCCTTGCTGAATCCAGTTTGTCGCATAGGTCGAAAATTTATTACCCAAACGATAATCAAACTTATCAACGGCCTTCATCAAGCCAATATTCCCGTCCTGGACCAGGTCAGAAAAATCAAGCCCCAGGCCACGGTTGCTGGATTTTTTTGCAAATTTAATAACAAGACGTAAGTTTGCTTCTATCATTTCGCGTTTTGCACGGGCCGCTTCGGTCTGGCCACGACGCACCAATTCCACAACTTTTTTGTATTCTGATGTAGGCTGGCCGGTTTCGATGGCAATTGCTGTGATATCTTCTTGAATCTTCAGAATGTCCGCTTCGTGTTTCTTTGCAAAGGCAGACCAGGCCGAGTTTTTATGCTTGACCAATTTTTTAACCCAATTGCGATTCAATTCATTGCCGGTATACTCTGCTAAGAAATCTTCGCGTTTGATTTTATTCGCCATCGCCAAACGCAATAATTTACCCTCAAGCCCCATTAACAACTGGTCACGTTTGGTTAGCTGCTCCAAAATTTCTGCGACGCGGTCGTCGTTCAGGCGAATCTTGCTGACATATTCAAACAGTTCCAGACGTTGTTTAGTATATTTCTTTTCCAAAGCCGCATCGGGGGCGTCAGACGCCAACAGATTTTCCAAACGTTTGGCCTGCAACTTTTGCATACTGTTGAACGTGCGCTTAATCTTAGCAAACAAATCCAAGACCATTGGCATCAAAGATTCTTCCATAACAGGAATTGGAACGCCGGACGTGCCACGTGGCGCGTCCTCTTTCTTGACCCCATCTTCTTCATCTTCCAGGTCATCTTCTTCGTCATCAACAGACGCATCCGTCAAATCATCTAATTCGTCATCATCCAAATCATCAACGGTTTCAACACCTTTGGATTTTAGGGCCTCGGATAGCGCGGCCAAGTTCTTTTGTTCGGAATCACTGGAATACATAACTTCCAGATTAACAATATAGCGCAGGCGAATTTCTTCGTTTAACAACTGCTGATACCAATCCAGCATTGCTTGGATTGTCATAGGGCTTTCACACAGGCCGTATACCATCAGACGCGAAGCGGCCTCGATACGCTGGGCAATTGCAACTTCGCCCGCCGCGGTCAACAACTGTACCGTACCGATTTGTTTCAGATATGACTGAACAGAATCCTGGACCCCTAAGACCAAAGAACCGGTCTGACTGCGCTCCAATTGTTTGGCATAGTGTTCATAATCGTCGTCGTTAACATCGACTTGTTCCGCATCGGCATTTAATAAATTGCGCGTTTTGTCCCGCGGCATATCATCTTCGTCCGCGCCATAATATCTGTCTAAATCCTGGGGATAGTTATCAGACTCCAAAACCTCTAGCCCCAAATCCTGTTGAAAAAAATCCAGAACCTCGTCGTGTTCGTCGGCGGGCACTTCATCTGCTTCGGTCGCGGCATCAAAGTCCATACGCGACATATAGCCAATTTCCATCGCACCATAAGCTAACTTCTGCAGATTTTCCGGCAACGAATCAATCAATAAACGTGTTGCATCATCTAATTTTTTTACCATCAATTACCCCATCGCATTTTTCAATATTCGTGAATCCGTCAAAGAAAGGAAAAATTATTTCTTTTTGCTTTTCTTTTTTGGGGCATTTGCCATTTTTTGTGCCTTGGCAACTGCGTCGTGGATTGCAGATTCAGACACCAACCCCAACACGATTGGACTTTGGATTTGAATCAATGAATATGATGCGTGCGTTTTATTACGAACAGATGAAACCGTAGGATTTGTACTGCGCATCAGGCGCGCAACCTGGCCATCCGATAATTCCGGGTAATTTTTGATAATCCACAAGATACCGCCCAGGCGATTTTGACGATGTAATTTTGGTGTATAGCCAACGCCACGTTTATTCTGTTTCTGTTGCGCCTCGACAATTTCACGACGCAAGGTAAGACGCACAGACGCATCCGCTTCGCATTTTTCAATATCTTCACGCGTTAATTGGCCACTTAAAATCGGGTTTAATGGTTGAATTTTGTATGTTTCTGCATCCGCGATATTTTTAACTTCTAATTCGTGCAGACCGCAGAATTCCGCAATTTGCTCGAACGTTAAAGCAGTGTTTTCAATTAACCACAGCGCAGTCGATTTAGGCATATATGGATAGTTCATGGAAATTTCCTCTATTGTTAACGCGGCTAATATAACACAAAACACAAAAATTTCAAGCCCTTAATCTATAAAAAAACACACCCGGATTGACCGGGCGTTTTTTTAAGATTTTTTAACAATTTTATAACCGTCTTTGCTATCCAAAACAGTCCAGCCCGCAGCATCGATTTCGGCACGCAGCGCGTCCGCCGTTGCCCAATCTTTATTCGCCTTGGCCATAGCGCGAGATTCCGCCAGCGCAACAATTTCAGCCGGCGCGCTTTCATTTTCCAGAGTTTTTATTTTCTGGGCACGCCCGATGAATTGCAGCCCCAGCAACTCGTCTGCGAAACGGACCAAAGCCAATTTTGTTGTGGCATCAATTTCATTTGACTTTATAAAGTCCTGAACCATAACCAATACAGAGGCCGTTTTCAGATTATCTGACATAGCAGCTATCATATCGTCGCGCCATTTATTATAGACGTCTTGATTAACAATACCAGCATCAGCGCTTAACAAATCTGCCACCCGACGTATTAGGTTTGCATAGCTTTTTGCCGTCGCGTCCATCGTTTCCCATGAAAAGGCCAGCTGGGACTGATAATGCCCCATTGCGACAAAATAACGATAAACCATCGGGTCATAGCCACGTGTGCGAACAGCGTCCATACCCAAGAATTCCCCTTTGGACTTTGCCATTTTTTCACCAGATTTATCCAGCAAAAAGCTGTAATGCAGCCAGGTATTTACCCAGGGAGCGCCGGTAATCGGTTCGCTTTGTGCAATTTCATTCGCGTGATGAACACGGGACAAATCTTCGCCTCCGGTGTGAATATCAAAATGATTACCCAGTAATTTCATACTCATTGCGCTGCATTCAGCGTGCCAACCAGGAAAACCAATTCCCCATGGGCTGTCCCATTCCATTTGACGTTTGGTATCCTTTGGAGAATATTTCCACAGCGCAAAATCAGATGGATTACGTTTGGCATCATTAAAACCAACACGTGCCCCAGCACGATTTCCAGAAAGCGTTCCGCCCGTCAAAGCACCATAAGACGCAAATTTAGACGTATCATAGTATATACCGTCCCCAGGGATTTCGTACGTATACCCCAGGTCTTGAAGCTTCTGGACTAATTCGATTTGTTCTGCAATATAGTCAGTTGCGTGCGGCATAACCGTTGGCGCAATCATATTCAAATCATTAAAGTCACGCAAAAATTCACCTTTGTAAAAATTTGCGATGTCCCAAACTGATTTATTATCACGGGCGGCACCCTTTTCCATTTTGTCTTCACCAGAATCATCTTCGTCATTGGTCAAATGTCCAACATCTGTAATGTTCATAACGTGACGAACTTCATAGCCATTCGCCAGAAACATACGCTTTAAAAAATCATTATGCAAAAATGTACGCAAATTACCCAAATGCGTATAGTGATAGACCGTTGGGCCACAGGAATAGAAACCAACTTTGCCTTCGACCAATGGTTTGAATTCTTCTAAACGTCGTGTTAGCGTATTGTACAGTCTGATTGTCATTATGGATATCCTTTCGGCTTTTAGTTTTATTAAATTTTAGTGATTAAGAAATTAAAACGCAAACCAATTAAGTTTGCAGAAACATAATATTAGCGACAACAGTAAAAATTTATAAAACGAATTGTCATATACGTATTATTGCACGAATGCGGCAAATAAGTCAAGAACGAATATAAAAACCCCCGCATTCGCAGGGATTTTTTTAGGTTCCAAACCGTTATAATTAACGAGAATAGAATTCGACGACCAATTCTGGGAACATCTGAACCGGATATGGTACGTCTTCGAACGCAGGTACGCGTACAAATGTCGCTGTGAAGTTTGCACTGTCAACAGACACATAGTCCGCAAAGTTGCGTTCAGCAGATTCCAACGCCAATACGACCAATGGCATCTGTTTGGCTTTTTCACTGACCGTGATAACATCACCTGGTTTTACCTGGTATGATGCAATCTTGACGCGTTTGCCATTAACATTGATGTGGCCGTGGCTGATTAACTGACGCGAAGAGAATACAGTTGGTGCCAATTTCGCACGATATACAACCGCATCCAAACGACGTTCCAACAAACCAATCAAGTTTTCAGGTGTGTCACCCTTCATATTATTGGCTTCGATATAATATTTACGGAACTTCTTTTCACCGATGTTGCCATAGTAGCCCTTTAACGTCTGTTTTGCACGCATCTGTTTTGCATAATCAGATGAGTTGCCACCGCGAGATGTAGGACCATGCTGCCCCGGTTTGTATTTACGTTTGTTAAATGGGGATTTAGCCTGCCCCCACAGATTGACACCCAGTGAGCGTCCAATCTTCAGCTTGCGTGTGCTGCGCTTTGCGCCTGCTCTTGCCATTTTTATATCCTTTTTTTGGGTTTTATGGTGCCGAATATTTTACAGAATCCTTATCGCGGGCGGGACCAAAATGCACCGCCGTTTAATCAGTTCTGATTACCCAGCGCGGCACATTCTATAGGTTTTTGTTCGAAAAATCAAGCATTTTTATTCATCTTGAAAATTTAATAAAATGTATTATATTTGTCTGGCTATGAAAAACTATATATTGCCGTTTCGTGATTTGGTCGTTTCACCTGGCCTGACTGTGCCGGTGTTGGTCGACAATCATATGTCTGTAAATTGCATTAAAACTGCCGCAAACGCTGGGCAACAGCAGTTGATTCTGGCGCCTCAGCACAGTTGGACATATCCATCTAGCGTCGATGATATTTATACAGTTGGCACTATTGGGGATGTAATTCAGGTTTTGACTATGCCAGATGGGGCTATTCACCTGTTAGTGCGCACAACGGACGCAGTAAATATCAAAAACATAGAAGTAAAAGATGGAATCTTTACGGGCGTTGCCGAGCCAATTAAGGTCACAGACGATATGAATACCGACCAGACAGTAGTTCTGCGCGATATATTGGCCGACAATTTGCAGACACTGGCAATGACCACGCGCAAGTTCAAGATGGAAAAGCTGCGCAATGTGATTGAAAATTACCCCTTACCTGCATTTGTTGATGCTGTAATCCAAACTGCAGACATTGAAACAGACGTCGCAATCCAGGTGCTTAGCGCAACCAGCTGGACGCAAAAATTGACCATTTTGCTGGAAGCGGTAAAATTGATGCAGGAAACAGCAAAGATAGAAGAATCTATTAATAAACGCATTCATCAACAAATGGAAAATGGTCGACGCGAAGCCATCTTGCAGGAAAAGATGCGTGCACTGCAAAAAGAAATGGGCGAAGATGACGGCGAAGTCGATACTGCAAATATTCGCAAAAGGATTTTGAAATCAGATATGCCAGCAGAAGCCAAGGAAAAAGCAATGGCAGAATGGAAACGCATGCGTTCTATGTCGCCAATGTCGAACGAAGGCGGACTGTTGAAAACATATCTGGACGAACTGTTGGCAATGCCGTGGGCCAAGTCCGACGCAGCGGAAATAGACCTGAAACGCGCACGCGAGGTTCTGGACAGCGAACATTCTGGAATGCAGGCGGTAAAAGAACGAATTTTAGAACATATTGCCGTAATGAAAAAGACAAAATCAACCCAAGGGTCGATATTATGCCTGGTTGGGGCGCCGGGCGTTGGAAAAACTTCGTTGGGCAAATCCATTGCGGCTGCGTTGGGGCGCAAATATCAGCGAATTTCACTGGGCGGGATTTCAGACGAAGCACATTTCCGCGGTCATCGTAAAACCTATATCGGCGCACAGGCTGGCCGTATTATGGACGCCTTGAAACGCTGTAAAACAAATAACCCAGTTATTGTTCTGGATGAAATTGATAAAATGGGGCGCGATTGGCGCGGCGACCCAGAATCTGCTTTGCTGGAAATTCTGGACCCGGAACAAAACAAGACTTTCCGTGACCACTATCTGGAAGTAGACTTTGACCTGTCAAACGTAATGTTTGTTGCGACCGCAAACAGCTTGAATATGTCAAATGCACTGAAAGATCGTATGGAGATTATTGAAATACCGGGCTATTCAATGGATGATAAAGTAAGAATCACACGCGAACATCTTATCGGTCGTGCAGCCCGTGACACTGGATGGAATACAGATGATATTGTTATCAGTGATGATGCAATCAGACACTTAATTCAGAACTATACATCCGAACAAGGGGTCCGCCAAGCACAGCGCGAGATTACCGCAATTTTGCGTCGGTCGCTGTTGGAAAATGACTGTGTTGATACCAAAACAGAATTTACCGCAAAAAAAATTGATGAATTATTGGCGTCACGTAAATCTGCAGGTTTTTCTAAGAAAATTGGATTTGGGGTGCGGCTATGATTTTAATTATAAATACTTCTGGGAAAGATTTGGAATTTGTATTGGATGATAAATACAAGTCTGTGACGGTGGAAAAGCAGTCGCTTGCCCTGCCCCAGGAATGCGAAAAATTTATTGCCGAATGTGGTGCAAATTGGCGTGACATATCGGCAATAGGTGTTGTTGTTGGGCCGGGCAGCTTTACAGGGATTCGTCTGGGGATTGCGTACGCTAAAGGTATCGCGATGGGAATGGGCATCCCAGTCGTCGGAATCAGCGCTTTTGATTTGTATTTGGCCGCGACACCGGATGCATTTGTCGCGATTGATTCTGGTCGTGGGGATTTCTTTGTCGCCGCCAATGGTCTGGAACCACAGACAATGCCAATAGAAGAATTAGAGACAAAACAAATGGAATGGGCACGCACCGTCGGGCACAGACCTTTTGAATTGATGCGAGGGGTAAAAATAGTAAGCGATAAAATCACAGAAAATAAGAACGAACCTGTGGTGCCGATGTATCTGCGCCCTAGTTATGCAGAACAAAATAAAAAAGGATAATTTAATATGCCGAATTTTTTGGAAAAAATATTTCTGTCTAAGTATGAATTGAATATTTTGAAGACCATCGAGGAATATAACATAAAACGCACGGAACATAACTGGACAGAAAAAAAAGATAACAATAACCGTGAATTTAATCGTTCCAGCGTTCAGTTTTCAGTCAATGGCAATGGTTTAACAATCGATGCAAACCGCGAATACGAAGAGAAATTAGAAGCATCTTTGATGCCGTCCTCGTATTTTATTTTGACAGTTAAACCACACGATAGTGCCGACAAGGTAGGATACAGGCGCGAGTTTAATACCAGATTTGCAAAATTCGTGTATAAAAAAATGTTGGCAAAACATCAGGCGGAAAAACATAATGCTAGATAATCTGGCCAATTTGCATAAATTATGCTTTCCACACAAACCGTGGGGGGCGGACGATTTTGCCGACCTTAAAAAATCAGGCTGTGAAATTATTGCCAGCGATAATGGATTTATTGTATATCGCGCTATTGCAGATGAAGCAGAAATTATAACAATTGGCGTTCACCCATATGCGCGTCGCACAGGTATTGGAATCGCACTGATTGGCGTTATGGAAGCGGATTTGAAAAAACAAGGTGTCAATCATATTTTTTTAGAGGTCGCGGAAAATAATACTGCAGCACGGACACTGTACGAACAATGCGGATTTAAAAACGTTGGACGCAGACCAAAATATTATGATGGCATTGATGCAATTATGATGAGGAAAGATATATGAGCATAGAATACAAACCAAGTGATGCCCATGTAATAAAATCTGTTCCGTATTCAGATGACGCACCATATGGCGTAATCGAAATAAATCAAATTGTACCTAACAGACCTGCAATCGTTATTTTTGGCGGCGAATTAACAGACTGTGCAAAACATGCCAACCACTATATCAAACAAATGCAACAAATCCTGACAGAAGCAAAATTATCTGACATTGATATATATTCTGTATACTATGATTTTGGTTCGCGTAATTCTGAACTGGAAAGATTAAATCTGTTTCGCCAGGCAGGACGCAAACTGAAAACAAGGGCAGTTGACGCTGAGTGTATTGAACATATGCAGACAACTGAACCAATGCCAAAATACATAGAAAAACTGTATGACGTTTTATGCAAACCAATATTGACACAAAACGCACTTAACAACGCATCAAAACTGCGTTTCTATGCGCATTCACACGGGGGCGCAGCCATATTTATGTTAGGAAAATACATGGCAAAAAAAATGCAAGAAATCGGATATTCTGCGACTGATATTGGCACAATACAGAAAAACATCGTCGCCATCCAACATGGCCCTATTACACCGCTGGAAAACCCACATTTTACAACACTATCTTTTGCATCTGCATCCGATACACGAATGGATATGCACAATATATTTTCACGGTATATGTACTATAATGCAGAAAACCTGTACCCCAGTTATTTTAACCAGTGCGGGACACACCTGTTTGTCGGCGGACAATTAAAAAATAATTTCCGTGGAGAACACGATAATACGGGAATGCTGAAATCGGAAAAAGAGTTATTAACATCTGATGGCGCCATTGTTTTAGCAGCCGAACGAAATGCAATTGTAAATTCATTAAAAGCAGCGAAAAACAATTGTCCATCACCATCCATCGCAAAATTAATATCTGGCAAAGGTGTGAGTTTTAAGGACCTGAAAAGTAATGGAGAATGGATGTATCAAACAATGCTGAGTGACATCAAAAATCAGCGCGAATAAATTCCAGTACACGCGAATCAAAAATCACATCGCGCGGACGCAGCGGCGCAGAAATATGCATATCTGTGCCACGACGTGTGCGCGACAGCGCAACATAAACTTGGCCGTGAGCAAAGGCACCACGCGAAATATCAACAACAACTGCATCCAATGTTTTTCCCTGGGCACGATGAATTGTCATCGCATAGCCCAGGTTTAATGGAAACTGTTTATAGGCGCCGACCTCGTTTTCAACTAAGCGATCATTTTCATCGCGCGAATATTCTATTTTGGCCCATTTATCAGGCTTTACAGATACCAGTTCACGCGAATCTGATAACAACTGAACAACTATTTCACGTGCGGTCAAACTGCGTACCAACCCCATCGAACCGTTGTGCCACTTGTCGCCATTTTTCACAAAAACAACCAACGCCCCAACCTTTAATTCTAATGCCAAAGGGGCGGGAACATCACGTTCTGAAAAATTACCGGACAAAACACCGTTATAAACAACTGATGTTTCATTTATTTGCGCCAGACGCGTTGCATTTATGCGTTCTGCAACCGCACGAAATGGTGTGATAATAACCGCATTTGAACGACGTGATTCATCCATAATTTTACACGCGTTAAAGTATTCCAAACTGTCTGTATTGTTATTTCGCAACTGTGCCAGATTTTCCAACAGCGGCAAATCACTTTGACGATAAATAAAATCAAAATTATATTTTATAAAATCTGCACGTTTGTAAACATTGCTGTCAAAAAAATAGGCGTTGGGATGGCCGTATTCAGATTCATAATAGCGGGTTGCATCGCGCGTTATGACAGGAGGCAACTGATACATATCGCCAATCGCAACAACCTGGATTCCGCCAAACGGTTCATTATTTCGACGCGCCATCCGCGCCAATATGTCAATCGCATCAAGCAAGTCAGGCGCAACCATTGATATTTCATCGATAATCAACACATCTGTTGCACTCAATATATTGCGTGGTTTAGCCTTTAACTTCAAAAACTCGGGCATTATAAAATCGCGAGGTTGAATCTGAAACAAAGAATGAATTGTCTGGCCCCCGACATTCAGCGCAGACACAGCCGTTGGACAAGCGCACACTATGCGTTTTTTTGATGCACTTTTCAGGTAATTAACAAATGTAGATTTACCAGTTCCCGCAGGCCCCAATATCAGCAAGTTAGAATTCGTACGTTCTATCGCATTAAATGCGGCCATTTGTGTTGTATTCAAAATGGGCTTTACATTTTCCAACATCAGTTTACTTTACACGCCCCGGAACAAAAAAATTTTTAATACCACAATCGGCACACAGGCGTGACGCGACATTAAATCTGCGACCAATTTGTTGCGTACGGTGCGCATCATCTGAAAATAAAACAGGCACATTGTTTTTTGCAACAAAATTTAAAATGCGTGGAGACGGATATGGCTCGGCTTCAAAACTAGTATTTATTTCAATTGCAACATTATGTTTGGCCAAACATTCAATTGTTTCCTGTTCCAGCGACGCCCATTTTTCAGATGCACCAACCCCAACCTTTTTCGGCAAATCCAGGTGCGCCATCCAAGAAAACAGACCAGTTGATGCAGCAGCCTGGATATTTTTCCAATACTGGGTCAACATTTTATCCTGGGCATCTGAATCCGCGTGCGCAATGTCGTGCACATTACACAGGCGCCCGTTCATAGATACAAAATGACATGAACCAATTAAATAATCTGGACACAAAACCTTAACTGCACGTTCAAAATCACGACGCCAATCGGCTGTATTAAAAAAGTCAACCTCGGCACCGCGCAGAACGCTGATTTTTGCCCCATCCGCCACACGTAGCACGTCCTGATAGTGCGGAATAAAACGCGCCATAATTTCATCAAAATCAGAACTATATATTGCTGAATACCCGTTAGATAGCGCATATGGATAAAAGTTTGTTCTTTTTATTTCAGGATGCATAATAAAATGGTTTGAAATGCCAATTGTTTTGAACCCCGCTTCCGTGGCGCGCGCAACCATTTCAGCGACCGTATTACGACCGTCGAAACCAATGCTGTGCGTATGAAGTGTAAAGTCCTGGCGCATCGTTAAAACTTAACCTGGGGGGCCGCTTTTTCTGCATCGTCTATTTCGAACATTTTTTCCGGCAGAATTCCAAACATACGTGCAACTATATTCGATGGGAACTGTTCAATCTGGGTATTCAGCCCCATAACAACAGTATTATAAAATTGACGCGACGCCTGAATTTTTGTTTCTGTGTCTGTTAATTCACGTTGCAGTTCTAAAAAATTCTGGTTCGCTTTCAAGTCAGGATAAGATTCAGCAACCGCAAACAGACTTTTCAGTGTTTGGGTTAATTTATTCTGGGCATCCGCAGATGTCGGTCCATTCGCAGCCATCGCAGCATTACGAGCCGCCGTCACCGCAGACAGCGTTTCAGATTCATGCTTGGCCGCACCACGCACAGCTTCAACCAGATTTGGAATCAAATCATACCGACGCTTTAACTGGGTATCAACGGTTGCCCACGCTTCGCGTGCCTGGTTGCGACGCGCAACAAGACCATTGTATACCGCGATAAAATACAATAATAAAAGTGCGATTACTGCAATTGTGGTCCACATATGTTTTCTCCTTTGGTTTTAATGTTTTTGTATTTTACATTTTGTTTAATAAAATTGCAACATCGGCTGATGTAGGCGTATGATTAATTATTACATCAGGCGAATACTGTGTACGAAACCAGGTTCGCTGACGCTTGGCATACTGGTTTGTGCGCGTTATCCAATTTTGTATACATTCGCTTTCGGATATTTCACCACGAATAAATTTACATAACTGGGATGCACCAATTGCGCGATTTTCATCCCAACCTGTGTCGATTATGCGGCGCGCTTCGTCCATTGCACCAGCAGACAACATTTGTGGAATACGGTCGGCAATGCGAAGGCGCAACTTATCAGCATCAGGACTTACCAATACGCGTATTGCATTTGGCACAACGGCACCAACACGTGGCATATTCTGAAATTCTGTAATGTGATGTCCAGTTTCAAAAAAAACTTCCAACGCGCGCGCAACACGTTGGGGGTCTGTGGCTAAAAAATCCGCCGGCAACAGCGCACGCGCCGCAACAATGTCAGACGCTACAAGCTCACGTGCACGATTACGATTTTTATCAGATACACTTGGCATTGGGGAAATGCCGTTTATTAATGCGTTTATATAGTATCCTGTGCCACCAACGAATATTGGTGTGCGCCCTGCATCTAACGCTGCCGTAAATTCACGACGCGCCATTTCCAGATATTCAGACACAGAAATCTGCTTGGTTAGCGGCAATACTGAAAACAATCGATATGGAATACCATTAATTTCATCAAAATTATCACGGGCGACAAAAGGACTGGCAGAAATACTTTCTATACCACGATATATTTGAACACTGTCACAATTTATAATTGTGCCATTTACTTGTGTTGCCAATGCATGGGCAAAGTCAGATTTGCCTGATGCAGTTGGACCTGTGATGATATATGCCGTTGTATTCATTTCTGTGAATTATAGACAAGACTGGGCAAATGTAAATAAAATATTGTATTTTTGTTGAACAGTCGCTATCATAGGCAAGTCTTGACTAACAATAAGAACGAAAGGGAAAAAAGTATGTCTAAATTAAGAGTTGCAATTAATGGTTTTGGACGCATTGGGCGATTGGTTCTGCGCGCAGCACTGGAATCTGGGCGCGACGATATTGAATTTGTGGCGGTAAATGATTTAGCGCCTGCTGAGCAAAACGCATATCTGTTGAAATATGATTCTGTGCACGGGAACCTGCCAATGGATGTACAGCTAGATGGCGAATATATCATTGTTGGCAATCAACGTATTAAATGCATCGCAGAACGCGACCCATCCAAATTGCCTTGGGGCGAATTAAATATTGACATTGTTATGGAATGTACCGGAATATTTACAGCAGCCGATAAAGCACGCGTTCATATCGAGGCGGGCGCAAAGCGTGTGTTGGTATCTGCGCCATCTGCAGGTGCAGACAAAACAATTGTCTATGGCGTAAATCAAGACACATTGACAGCGAACGATATTATTGTTTCAAATGCGTCGTGCACAACAAACTGTCTGGCACCGGTGGTCAAGGTGCTGAACGACAAATTCGGTGTTGTGTCTGGCTGGATGACAACTGTGCATGCGTACACAGGCGACCAGCAGTTATTAGATAAAAACCACAAAGATTTTCGTCGTGCGCGTGCGGCAAACCTGTCTATGATTCCAACCAGCACAGGCGCAGCCAAAGCTATTGGCCTGGTATTACCAGATCTGGCAGGGAAACTGGATGGTATGGCCATACGTGTACCTACACCGGATGTATCTGTGGTTGAATTGGTTGTAAACCTGGAACGCAACGCAACAGTTGATGAAATTAATAACGCGATGCGTGATGCACAATCGGAAACATTCGGGTATAATGAATTGCCATTGGTATCAATTGACTTTACGCACGATGCGCACAGCTCTGTTTTTGATGCCGGCCAAACCAAAGTGCTGGGGCAAAAATTAGCACACGTGACCGCGTGGTACGATAATGAATGGGGTTTCTCAAACAGAATGAACGATACCGCCGTTGCGATGGGCAAATTAATCAAATAAAAACACCCGCCATTTTGGCGGGATTTTTTTCAATAATAATACTTGTTTTAAAACTACAAAATGTTGTATAAGTATATTTAAGAAAAGGATTTTTTACCAGGAGGAAGCCTATGTCCCTTAAGAAAACAAGCATTTTAGCACTGTCTGTGTTGCTGGCGCACGAATCGTTTGCAGCGTCGCCTACGGTACGTGCAACCACCCCAAGATTAGGAACTGCAACACAAACCGTATCGAGCAGCCGTGGCAAGGTGACACCATCTGTTTCTATTGGTGGCGGGCTGAATAAATTGACGTCTAATCGTGGGCAGAGTAGTTTTACGCCAGGCGGTTTGCCATCTGATAAGCAAAATGAATTAATCGAAAACTTCCAGAAAGAAATCCAGGCTGTGCGTGATGCGGTGGCAGAAGAATTACAAGCTCAAAACGATAAAATTAGGGACCTGGAAGCGACTATCGAAGAAAAAGATGAAAAAATTGCTGAGTTGGAAGATTCTTTGAAAGAAGAAATCAAAAACAGTGGTTTTATAACGGCGGAAAGCGTTGCGTCTGACATTTTAACTGCGAAAAATGAAGCGGTGGTACAGGCAAAAATAGCGGCCCTGGCCGAGGTTGAAAAACAGGGCTTTGCGACAACTGCGTCTGTGCAGAATATCAAGGCAGAAATTACAAATGAACGTAATGCAGCATTAAGATCGTATGCAAAATCTGCAGATGTTGCGAC
>JAZRLB010000016.1:0-28597 GCA_045646625.1 Candidatus Enterousia sp.
TTTGATTCACTCAACCTTAATCCCGGCGATTAGTTCGCGTTGGCGGGATGGGGAGATGTTGCCGTAATTGCATCGGGTGGTGCCGATACTGCTGTGGCCAAAGTCTTGTTGCAGGGCGACTATGCGGTCGTCGTGCGTTATGTTTTCAATGTGTCTGGCACGGGTGCGGCGGACACTGTGAATGCTTAGTGGGGCCAGTCCATTTGCCACACATGCGCCGTTAAATATCTGATTGGCGGTGCATACGGATATTGGCTGGACCTTTACAATGCGTTCAAAGATGTTCTGTTGGAACGGATTGGTTGCAATCTTGGGAAAAAGCGGGTCTGATTTATCAAAACCATATTCATTGACCAGCATGTCCCGCCAATCCAGTACAAATTGCCGCAGGTCTGGGATGTTAAGCAAGGTTGCCTGGCGTACACGACAGAACTTTACATTCTTGATTTTTCGTGGGTTTATGTCCAGAAAGTATACACCACCCAACGGCTCCTGCATAATCGTATCAATTCGAAAGTTACACAGTTCGCTTACACGTGGGCTGGTCAGTATTACCAGCGCAACCAGTGCCCGATTTCGCAGGTCTGTCACTGTTTGCGCTGGCATAGTACGAACGGCATGCAACAGTTGTGAATATTCGTGATGCGGTTTATATCCGGATGCGTTGGCCCGATTAATCTCGTTCCGGGTCAGGGTCAGATAGTCGGCATCGTTTCGGCGAATGCGTCGGCCAAATGGCTCGTCCGCCAGCCAGCGAATGAACTTTTGCGTTTCGGATGTTATCCGGTGCATATAGCTGGGGGATACCGACTGTTGCCGCAGATTGGCCAAGAATACCTTGGCCATGTCTGGGGTATAGCGATCCAGGTCTTGAAAGTCCGTTAAAACCTCGAACGCACGCAGATATTTGCGCAGAGCAAGCAGGGTCTTGTTATCGGCCAGCTTGGTCCGGCGGACGTGTTCCAGGTATTTTTTAACGATACGTTCGTTACCAGGATTGTATTTGCGATGGTTAGATTCGTTCAGAATTGATTGCATCGTATACCTCCTTGGCTGTCAGACGTACTGTTTCCATCTCAACTGGTGTCATGGTTTGTGTTTGGGTCTGAATCTGATACATGCCGGCAATGTATCGGGCCGTGCTGTCGACATCACTGCAATATTCCTTTAACCCCAGCAGGGTCAGATAGTCATTACCAAATACATAGTTAATCTGGAACAAGGACGGATGTGGCCCCTTGCTATATTCTATTTTCGTTATCATTTGTATCTCCTTTTTCTTCAAATTTCATAAATTCCTGGTTGCAGGATGTTGCACACTTGTCCCCATCATCGACTCTGCAGTTTAGGCTTGAATCCAGGGAATGGGATATACACGGTGATTCAGTTAAGCGGAATTCACGTTTCAGTCGTGAAATATCCGCAATTTTGTAGACTTTATGCATCTTGCAACCGCAAACCGGGCATATGCCACACATGTTGGGCAGGGTCGGGTGTTCGCGTGAAAACCATATAACCTTGCCCTTGGGTATGCGGGCCTGGCGACAGTGCAGACAATAGAACTGGTGGAATTCGATTGGACAACGGTTTTTGTCGTTTTCATTTAACAGAAAATCTATCAAATTCGTCCCGCGAATAAGTGTTGGTCGCTTGTCGTCAATTGTGGTCAAGCCGTTTGCAATCATCTGGCGCACAGTACGTTCAGAACGATTAATCATCTGGCATACTTCGGGTATCGAATATGTACCCATGTACGAGATTTGTTGTACGTTATACATTTTCGCCCCCTTCGTCTAACTTGTTAATCATCTGGCGTTCAATCCACGCATCCAGGTCGGATTTGCGGTACCGAATACGGTTTCCCCATCGAATGAACGGCAGAGTGTTTTTGCCACAATGGCGCCAACTGTTTAACGTCCCGACAGTCGTCCCCAGATACTGGGCCGCCTGACGTTGGTTAAGGATATCACTTGATATATTCATGTTTTCTCCTGTAATTAAAATTGGTTTATTTTATTTGAAAGCTTTCGATAATAATTAAAACCACTAAAGGCAAAAAAACAACTGTCAGCTTAAGCTGACAGTTGGCAATAAATCTAGTAGATACAATGAATTAAATTTTGTTTTTTTGTTTTAAACATTCCAGTTCATACAGGTCTAACAGGCGTTTGGGCATCTGAATCTGATTCGTTTGGGCACACTTAAGAAACTCGTTTTTTATGCAATCGCTATCTGCATATTTGCCCCAATCAAACCCTTCTTCTTCGCCGTAAGTCTGATAGTAGTCAAGGTATCCCTTGTAGATATTGGCAAGGGATTTTTCGGTGCTGTGTACCGCTTCGCCCCCAGAACGTGTTACCATTTCATGTTCCAGTTCACGTGTAATACGATGAATGATTCCAACCAGTTCGCCGTATTTTACAATCTGGTTGTTTTTAAGGGCAGATGCGGCAAATTCTGTCAGGTAAAATATAATCGCAGCCCTTATTTTATACGGTTTTATGCCAATCATATCTTCTATGTTGCGCATGCGTCTGGTTCTTTCTTTGCCGTCTTGCAGTGCCACAAACATAGTATTTGTTTTCTTGTGTTTATTGATTTGATTGTTAATAAGGTGGTTTATTGCGCCTTGAACACATCTGTCAAATTGTGGACAATATACCGGGTCAGAGTCTGTTATCCTGGTAGAATATATCCTGAACATGTTATAGATGTTTACATGGGCCGTGCGTATCAAATTGACACCAGCCATCAATAACAGGTTTAGTTTTTCAAGTTGCCAGTTTTCCAGTTCAATGCCGAATTCATCGTAGGTAAAGTCGGTAAAAATAAGATTGTGCGCAAAAACAAGACAATTTTGTATCTCGGTTGCCCGCAGGCCAGGGGTGGCATTAAAAAAGGCACCATAATCACGTATTGTTACAACTGGATAATCCGACAATTTTTCCATAAAATTTCTCCACTGATGGATTTTTATTGTTTTCAGCATAATAAATATTTATCGATATTCAAGGAATATTCGCCATGTCGGCCGGTAGCAAACGAGTAGCAAAAAAAATTTTGTCAATTTTTGTAGATTGGACAAAACAATAAAAAATCCCCTTGAATCAAGGGGTTATTCTGGTGCCGGTTGTCGGACTTGAACCAACGACCTACTGATTACAAATCAGCCGCTCTACCAGCTGAGCTAAACCGGCGTTGCCCCACAATTATACATATATGAAATCTTAACGCAAGTAAAAAATCCCCATTTGGGGATTTTTTTATTTTTGCCGTTGTTTTGTTTGGCTTTGCAAACGTTGTCGCAATTCCTGTATGTCCTGGAAAGTGGCATTGGGCGCCGTTTTTCCAGGATGTTTTGGTGCAAAACTATAATTCATTTCCAGGTGGTTTGGATTATATGTGCCGTCCATAATCGCCAATGTGTCTTCGACAATTACCAGTTCTTCGTTTGTAGGTATCATAAAGATTTTAACTGGACTGTCGGGGGTGCTTAGTACTGATTCACCTGCGCCTTTGCGTGCCAATAGGCCAGCGTTCTTGTTAAAGTCCATTTTTATCCCCAGATGTTCTAAACCACGACAGAATCTGTCGCGTAACAAATCATCATTTTCGCCAACGCCCGCCGTGAATACCAGTGCATCTGTGCGTCCCAATTCCGCCATATAGGCGCCAATATATTTTTTGACATTATGTACTTCGATATCCATTGCTAGGCGACATTTATCATTATCGAAACGATTGTCTTCTACGTCACGACGATCTGCAAATTGTTCTGTTATTCCGCGTATCCCAGAATTTTTACTTAGATGCATCTGCATTTGTGTCGGCGTTAAATTCAGTCTTTCCATAACGTACAGTATTGCGCCTGGGTCCAGGTCCCCTGGGCGTGTTCCCATTGTTAGGCCCGACAACGGGGTCATGCCCAACGATGTGTCAACAGATAAGCCGTTGCGAATTGCCGCTGCGGATGCGCCGGAACCAATATGCATCGTAATCATATTGCATTCGTTTGCAGGCTTGTTAAGCATAGAAGCTGCGCGCTTGGAAACATACAAGTGCGATGTTCCGTGAAAGCCATAGCGGCGCACGCCCAGTTCATGATGCCAGGCAGATGGTATTGCATAGCGGTATGCATAGTCTGGCATAGTTTGATGGAAGGCCGTATCAAAAACTGCAACCTGATCCGCATTAGGCAATAATTGTTTAGCGGTCAGTATGCCACGCAGGGCAGGTGGATTATGCAGTGGCGCCAATGGGGCCAGTCTGTTAATAGTCTTTATAACATCGTCATTAATTTTTACCGAAGATGCAAACTTGTCGCCGCCCATCGCAACACGATGCCCAACACCATTGATTTTATTCAAATCAATTGATGCACTACGCAGCATATACAATACAGAGCCCAGCGCTTCATCGTGATTTTTCATTGGTGTTTCTTTTTTTTGTTTTGTTCCGTCTGGAAATTTTTGTGTTATAAAAGAGTCTTCAGAACCAATTTTTTCAACATTTCCACCGACTATTGGTGTTTTTGTGTCGGCATCGAAAATCTGATACTTTAAAGAAGATGAACCGCAATTCAGCGCAAGTATGTACATATATAATCCTTTTTTTCCGGGCAAAGCATAGCAAAATCAATTATTTTAGCAATAAAAAGTTGGGAAAAATGAATATGTTTGTTGACGGGGGCGTAAGTATGAATAAACTGATTATAAAATCCTTGCCTTTGGATTTATTTCGGGCAAAATAGGGGCATGAAAACGAAATTACCTGAATTATTGGCACCGGCGGGTACGCTGGATGCTTTTAAAACCGCCATTTTATATGGTGCAGATGCAATTTACGCTGGGCTGCCGGGGTTTTCTATGCGGGCCCGTGCCAAGATTGATGTCGAGGGTGTAAAGCAGGGTATAGGCCTTGCGCACGCTGCTGGTAAAAAAGTATATCTGGCATTTAATTTATTTGCGCACGACCACGAATATGTCAATATGCCCCGCGTGGCCGAAGTAATAGAATATCTGCAACCCGATGCACTGATTGTGTCTGACCCGGGAATTGTAATGTGGGTGCGTGAAAACTTTCCAGATATGCCGATACACATATCGACCCAGGCGAATATTTGTTCGGCCAAGACAGTAAAGTTCTGGCAAAACGCAGGGGCGAAATTATGCGTTCTGGCACGCGAAGTGTCGCACAGTGAATTTAAGAATATTCGACAAGAGTGTCCTGATATCGGTCTGGAAATTTTTGTACATGGCGCGATGTGTATGTCATATTCTGGTCGTTGTTTACTGTCTAATTTTGTGACGGGGCGGCCGGCCAATCGTGGTGCATGTGCACAACTTTGTCGCTGGAAATACGATGTGATTCTGCGTGAACGCGAAAGTGGCCTGGAAATGCCGATTACCGAAGACGAACGTGGTGCATACATTATGAATTCGCGTGATTTATGCCTGATGCCGCGTTTGGCCGAAGTAATTTCCGCCAACCCAGATTCATTGAAAATCGAGGGACGCAATCGTTCCGAGTACTATGTAGGCAGCGTTGTTCACGCATATCGTTGTGCGTTGGACGCGTATGCAGCGGATTCTGAAAATTTTGACCCAGCACCATTTATGGAAAACCTGAATCGTTTGGAAAGTCGCGGATATACAACGGCATTTTTTGATGGGCCACTGGGCCCCAGTGCGCATAACTATGAGACGACGCGCAGTACGTCTGACTATCATGCAGCGGGTGTGATTACGTCGGTGGATGACAAAAATATTACATTTGAATTGCGCAATGAAACACGTATTGGGGATGAAATAACATTTATTTTGCCGGGCACTATGGATTCTGTGTCTGTTAAATTGCCCGAATTGATTAATGCCAAGAATGGTGACAGGGTTGAAAAGTTGGCCGCGGGTATGGGAAATACGATTTTGATACCGCGCGATTGGTTGGGGGACAAGCACAGCGACAGTTTTGTTCCATATGTTTTGGCCTATAAACACAAGCGATAATCCATAATACATAATAAGAAAACAACGCCGTTTCCCGCGGAATTTTCGAGTGTCCCGAAAGGAAGGAAAGGAGAAAAAGAAATTGGACACTCTAAACTTTGGTGTGGGCACCAGAGTCCAGAGGAGAGAGAATGTAGGAGGGAGTCTGAACCTCTGGTCCCCACAGATGTTTTTACATCTATCATCGGGCTTTGTTCCCTTTGACAATTAAGAATATAGTACACCAAAATCGATTCGTCAAGTGTTTTGTCAAAAAATTTTTTTGTGCAGAAAAAAGTTATCATTCCTAGGAAATGGTACTTGTTGTAAAATGCAAAAATCTGGAATAAAATCAATAACGTATCAGACGAAGGAAAAATATTCTGGTGCATAACCAAGAGGGAGAAAAATGACACATGAAGATGTCTGGCGTGCCATAGAACGCTTTGCAACAGAACACGGTATGTCATGTTCGGGGTTGGCAAAGTGCAGCGGTCTGGACCCAACAACATTCAATAAAAGTAAACGCTGGTCCAAAGAAGGCCAGCCACGGTGGCCATCAACCAATAGCATATCCAAGATATTATCGTCTACGGGATCAAAGATTCAGGACTTTACCAAATTTATTGACCCGCCTGAGCAGGGACGCAACTAGATTTCTACAGGTTTCGACACCCCAAAACCGTGATGGTCCGCCATTGCGGTTTTTTATTGGACAATTGATATTATGTCGTTTAGAATATACACCAGATGTTAAAAGGTGTTCGTATTTATGCATCAGACACGATATGGCGCCAAATCTTGACTGATTTCGGGGCGACTGTCTTAGACGTACCAAATTCCACCGATATAAACTTTGATAATCTGGAAGTGTCCGGCACGTTAAGCCCATTTGAGTTAAAATCATTGATACTTGGTGCGAATGACGAAGGGCGAATTCTGCGCACTGTTTTTGGATCCGATGCTGCGCTGCCGCGAATCCAGGCTCAGATTGTTGTAGCGCTGTACAAATCGGGTGGTATGACCGGCAACGAATTAAAAACCGCCTTGGGGTATGCGCCGAACGTGACGACACATACGATTGAAACTGCGATTTATCAGTTGCGTCGTACCTATGGGCGCACATTCATTCAAAACACAAATGGGGTATATCGTCTTGGCAAACTATAAATTAATCTCTTTTGACAAAATCCCCAGTACCCAGGATTATGCACTGGAATTAATCGGAACTGGGCGTGCAACGGATCGCACTGCGATTTTGGCGGCTGCGCAATCTGCGGGGCGTGGTCGCCTACGTCGTACTTGGGTTTCTCATCACGGTAATTTATACATCAGTTTCATCTATTTATCCCCAGAACGTGATGCGCGTCTGTCGTATTCGGTTGCGGTTGCGATTGCGGAAACAATTGCCTCATTTGGCATCCATCCGACGATAAAGTGGCCAAATGATATATTGGTTGATGGCAAAAAGATTGCAGGGACGTTGATTGAATATTCGGGTGACTTTGTTGTTGTTGGCATCGGGATAAACGTGAACACCAATCCGACTGTTGACAGATACAAAACAACCAAGATGGATAATTATGCTGAAATCCCAATGAATGAATTGCTGGCGCGCCTGATGCGTAATATGGATAAATGGCGTCGTTCTGATTTTCGTGCGGTTCGTTCTCGTTGGACTGAATTGGCGGCGTGTATAAATTGTTCTGTTAAATACCAGGGTGAGCCAGCCGAACTAATCGGGATAAATGAAAACGGCGCATTGGTTTTGCGTCGTGGAACACGCTATTTATTAGTCTATGGCGATGAAATAAATGTTTGAAAGGCGCAGAATTCTGCGTCTTTGAAATTTTTGTCTTGACTTTTGTTTGATTTTATGATACAATACAAAACATAAACAGCACAAATTTTATCCACATCTATCGCGTTGTGGTTTTTTTATTCCCCATGCATTTTTGCATGGGTTTTTATTTGTACAAAACAGTGGGAACATCAAATGCAAATGACCTTAGTAAAAAATCCAGATTCTTCTGGTAATGCAAGCCTGGCATATAAAATCGCGCGCGTTGTTTATGCACAAACCGGGGGTGCTTCGCTGACGCTGGTTTGTGCTTTTACATCAATGATAAAAAACCTTTCAAATGCATCTGGTGTGGCTGTATCAGATTTTGTCGCGGATAAATCTGTGTTTCCAGCCCTGGATAAATTTGACAGGAATCATTCACGTTTGCATATATCTGCGAACAACCGTGCGTTCCAGATGTGTGTTCGTACCGCATATCGTATGTTGATGGGCACGTTGCCTGACACATGCTATGGCGCGACCAGATTTCATTACAGTGATGAAATTCCAGCCTGGGCAACATCGCGTGGTTATATTGCAGATATTGATGGAATACTGTTTTACCTGTAATGGATTAAATTAATGAAACGAATAATAAGTGGTGGATATCTGTCTGGATATCGCACATACATAATTTCTGCAACAGGTATTATATCGGCTATTGGGGCGTATCTGGTTGGTGATACAGATTTATTTACTATGTTGCAGGCAATATTTACATTAGCGGGAATTTATTTTCTGCGCCGTTCAAATGAAACCAAAGGAAAAGACAATGGATAATATCCCAGAAAAATTTCGTAATGACGATGGCACATTAAATACAGACGTGCTGATGCGATCATATAATGAACTGGAAAAAAAGATAGGCACAATGATATCTGTTCCAAATGAAAAATCAGATGATGCGTCACGTCAAAAATTTAATCGTGCAATTGGTGTTCCCGAAGACGCATCTGAATATCCTGTTAACGAGTTATATGATGATGAAAAACTTCGTCAAAAATTTTTTGAAATTGGTCTGACAAAAACACAGGTAGAAAAAATTTACGATATTGCAAATGAATTTTTATCACCTGTGATATCAGATTTATTTTCTGTTCGTGATCAATCCAGTGCGATGAATGAATTAAAAAACTTCTTTGGCGGCAAAGAAAAAATGCTTGATGCGTTGCGTGCGATTAACACATTCGGCAAGCAGTTTTTACCCCAGGATGCCTTTAATGAGTTATGTGCTACACCCCAGGGAATTCAAAGCGTATACAAGATGATGCAATCGATGGAGCCGACTGTAAAAACGGATAAAAATGAAAAAGAAATTTTATCGGATTCTGATTTGCGTCGTATGATGCGCAATCCAAAATATTGGCGTGATGGTGACGCAGAATATATCAGGAAAATCGAAAACGGTTTTAAAAAATTGTATTCATAAATTTGAAAAAATGCACTTTCTTCTTTACTAAGTTTTGTAATTACGATAAAATGCAACCAAGAACAAAACAGATTTGTTCTGTACAAAACTTTTTATATTGAAGGAGAGAAAGAATGGCGTTCTTGTTTAAAAGAAAAGTAAAAGCGGTTGCAGAAAAACCAGCTGCAAAAAAAGCACCTGCAAAGAAAGCAGCCGCAAAACCAGCAGCGGCAAAAAAAGTGGTTGTAAAACCAGTTGCAGAGAAAGTAGTTGTAAAACCAGCAGCAAAGAAAGCTGTTGTAAAACCAGTTGCAAAGAAAGCTGTTGCAAAACCAGTTGCAAAGAAAGCACCTGCTAAAAAAGTAGTTGCAAAACCAGTTGCAAAAAAAGTATCTGTAAAAAAAGTGGCTGCAAAACCAGTTGCAAAAAAAGCACCTGCTAAAAAAGCACCTGCTAAAAAAGCGTGTGCAAAAAAAGTTTGCAAGAAAAAATAAATTATAAATTCGCCCCGCACTTGCGGGGTTTTTAAAAAGTATCAGTCAGATATTTACAGCAGTCTGACTGATATTTTTTATGGATAATCCGAATGTTCGGACCCAACATCTTTTTGTATGATGGCGCGTTTTCTAATGCATAACCTCCTTACAAAATATTTTGCGATGCCACAATGGTATCATTGTCTAATTTATTTATACCAAAGGATTTTTACATGTCTGTTTCCATAGATAATGTATTTGTGAAACAATTCGAAGCCGACGTTCATTTGGCTTATCAGCAGATGGGCACAAAACTACGCTCTACCGTTCGCAGCAAATCAGGTGTTGTCGGTGCATCTACAACATTTCAAAAGGTTGGTCGTGGCACGGCCAGTACCAAGTCACGTCACGGAATTGTTCCTGTGATGAATTTGAATCATGAACCTGTTGAATGTATTTTGTCTGACTATTATGCAGGCGATTGGGTTGACGCATTGGATGAATTAAAGGTTAATATTGATGAACGTCGTGTTGTTGCATCTGCTGGTGCGTATGCATTAGGTCGCAAAACAGACGAATTGATTGTGTCTGCAATGAACCGCGCAACCGCAAATGTTGGCGATTATTCGACCGGTCTGACCAAAGATTTGATTTTGTCCGCGGTCGAAGTATTAAATACCAATGATGTCCCAGATGATGGCCGCCGCTTTGCAGTTGTTGGTGTGCGCCAGTGGAATGAATTGTTGGCGATGGATGAATTCGTGTCTGCGGACTATGTTGGTGACGCATTCCCATTGTTGAATGGTGGTATTGCACGCAAATGGTTGGGCATTACATGGGTTCTGTACAATGGTCTGCCGGGTACAGATTCGAACCGTGATTGCTTTATTTATCACGCATCCAGTATCGGTCACGCCTGTGGTCAGGAAGTAAAAACAGATATTTCATGGCACGGCGAACGCGCAGCGCACTTTATCAGCAACAGTATGTCCCAGGGTGCAGTCTTGATTGATAATGACGGCATTGTTCGCGTTAAATGTTCAGACGCCCAATAAGCACAATAAAACATAACCAAAAGGAACACATATGGCTTTTCAGAACAAAAATTTATCAGTCATTGCGTATGCAAATGGCTTTACATTGTGGCATTACAGTGGCACATCTGAAACATTATCGACAATTACGGCCAACGGATATTTTAACAATGTAAAAACATTGATGAACATTGGCGACATTGTCATTATCAATGCATCTGATAACACAGCGATTAAAAAAATTAACATCACAGAACTGAATGTGACAACGGTTGCATTGGCCTAGGGCATACTTTGTATTCTTTCTCCTTTCGTTGTTGGGTCGGCAAGAAAACTTGCCGGCCTTAAATTATTTTTTAACCCAAAGGGGGCAAAAATGCTTACTAAAATAGACTTATGCTGTATGGCGCTGTTAAAACTGGGCGAAGCACCAATTCAGTCTTTGACAGACGACAGTGCATCCGCCAAACTGGCGCGTACATTGTTTGAACCTGTTATGGATTCAGTTATTGCAGCGCACCCATGGCGCTTTGCAACCCAGACACTTGAACTGACAAAAAACACCGATGGTGATTTTTTGATTCCCGCAAAAGTTTTGCGTGTATTAAAAACATCGGGGCGGGTAATGGGCGATAAAATTCTGGGCGATGGTGACACAACGAAAATAATTGCAATTGTAAAAACCGCTCCGGAATCATACCCAGGTTATTTTATATCATTGGCGGCATCGCGTCTGGCGATGGAATTTTGTATTCCTTTGATGGGCGATCAGACCGTATTTCGTATGCTGGTTGCAATGTATGAATCAGAATTGCAAACAGCTAAATTTATAGACAGCACTACATCCATTTCAGATGGTGTTTCTGATTTTTCACTGCTAAGTGCACGCTTTTAGATTTGGGGGATTTTGCTATGGCTGATTTTATAAAAACACAAAATTCCTTTGCTAATGGTGAAGTTTCGCCAGAGTTCTATGCGCGCGATAACCTGGACGGTTTATCCAGACTGGAAAATATGGATGTGTTGGCGGGCGGCGGTTTATCACGTCGGCGTGGTCTGCATCGTGTTGATACATTGGTGGGGGCCGCACGTCTGATACCGTTTTCCGTATCTGATGACGAAGAATATTTAATTGTGGTCACTGAATATTACATTGATATTTATAATGGAGACACCCATTGCCAGTCATTAAAAACACCCTGGTCATACGAAGCCGCCGCACATCTGCAGTACGCCCAGCGATTTGGTACAATGATATTTGTTCATCCAGACTATGAACCCCAGATATTATATAAATCTGGCAACAAATTTTATATCCGCGACTTCGAGTTTTCCAGAAACGATTCCGATATGACGGTTAATATGCCATTTATAAAATTTGACGATGCGTCTGATATAAAAATAACTGTCACCTCGCACGAGGCTGGTAATAATTACGCAACATTCACCACAAATTCAGATTTTTGGATTCAGGAAAATGTTGGCGGGCGCTTATCTTTGCTGGGGCGTCAATGGCTGGTCACAGAATATATATCTCCAACCAAGGTCGTTGCGCACACTAACGGTACCTATACATTGCCAAACTCGCCAATATCTGATTGGCGTGAATGTGCATTTGGTGCACGTCGTGGTTGGCCCCGCAGCATTACATTTCACCAAGACAGACTTGTTTTCGGCGGATCACGCAGTTGGCCTGGTGGCATATGGATGTCGCGGGTCGGTCAGCATAATAACTTTGACATTGGTACAGGTCTGGACGATGAAGCGATATTTGTTTCATTATTATCAGCCCAGCGTCAACAGATTTGTACTGTTGTCAGCAGTGACAATCTGCAAATTTTAACAAATGTCGGCGAATGGGCGATTTCCAGCAAACCCTTGACTCCATCTGCAGTCGATATTAAACAACACACATCTGTTGGCACATATGTCGCGCGATATCTGCCACCGCAAAAGATAGAAAACGCAACCGTGTTTGTATCGCGCAGTGGCCAGGATATTCGTGAACTATCGCTGGACGAACTGGGCGAAAATTACAGTGCAAATGATTTGTGTGCTTTATCAAAGCACTTGATGAATTCACCTGTTGACATTGCTTATAATGACACCACGCGCCAGTTGTTTTTGGTTCAGTCCAGCGGAACAATGTCCGTATTGAATCAGAACGCCACACTTGGAATATCAGCGTGGGGCACATATAAAACCCGTGGTGAATTTTTATCAGTCGCGGTCTGTTCGGGCGATACGTATGTTGTGGTGCGTCGTTCGGGCGATATTTATCTGGAACGATTTTCATCAGATGCTTTGACAGATGCGGATCAGTATGATTTTTCATTTACTGCATCTGGTTTGCCTTTGCGATCATCTGGGCATAATGCGACGCGTCTACGTGTGCGCAAGGTGGTGGCGCGTGTTCTGGATACGAAATCGATATCGATAAATAATCATCGTATATCACTGCCAAATGAAATCTATTCATATGCTGCGCCCGGGTTCAGCGGTGATGTATCAATAAATCTATTGGGAACTGTACAGGATTGTGCATCGTCAATCTGGACCATACACGGCCAAGAAAGCCATCCAGCTACCGTACTGTCGGTCAGTGTTTATGGTTGGTATTCTGTTTAACATAATAAATATAAGGATAAAAAATGGGACAACTTGTATCAGACGTCACAGAAATCTTGGACTATAAAGATGCCAAGAAAGAAGCAAAAAATCAACGCAAAGAAATTCTGGCGCAAATGGCGTCAGACGAAGCAGAAAAAACAAACCTTGTTAAAAAAGCCTTGGCGGCCCAGCGTGCAAAATATGGTGCATCTGGTATGCGTACATCAGGTGTCACCGAAGGCGCTGTTTTAAAACGCCTGAAATCAGAAACTGCGGCACAATACGAAGACAAACGTCGCGCTAATTTGACCAAACTAAAAAATACACGCGCCAAAAAGCCGAACTTGTTGAAATCATTACTGGCCAGATTTGATGATTTGGTTGGCTAATATTGTATGGGGGATGTTATGTATAAAATATCTTATGTTGCGGACGGGCTGACGACAGAATTTGCGTTCGCATTCCCGTTTTTCCAGGTCGCAGACGTACGTATTGCAATCAATGATGTTGTGGGGGATAACACATACAGTTATGCAGTTATTCCAAATCAGGACTTTTCTGGTGGCAATATTGTGTTTGATGTTGCGCCAATTGCGGACACTCGGTTGGATATATTTCGACAAATCTCACTGTCTCGCACAATTGATTACCAGCCGACCCACAGAATCGATCCAGAAGACTTAAATAATGACTTTAACTTTCTTTTGGCGGCGTTCCGTGATTTACATTCTGTAAACATAGACTTAGTCGAATGGGCAAATGTTCACAACAATGTGAAATCTCTAATAGACTACACCCACAGTGTCATTAATGATAAACTTGGGGGTGGGGCGGTTTTAGGTTTGTATCGTAATTTGATTGGGGTGCTGGAAAATGCATTACCTAAATTAATTAACGATTATGGGCTGATTACAGAACTGGCTCCAAATGAAAATCGCGATGATTACGGAATTTTATAGTTTCTTGGACGAATGGAATCGTGTTCTGGGATTACAGACGCCTATGCACCATCGTCGGATTCTGGAATTCTTGTACAGTGTCCTGTGTGACGCGCCGCATCGTGGCCTGTTGATGGCTTTTCGTCATTCGGGCAAGTCGACGGTTATTGGTGTATTTGTTGCGTGTGTTTTGTATTTACGTCCCCAAACGCGCATATTGGTTTTGTCGGCGGAATCAGGATTGTCTTCACGAATGGTGTCGCATATTCGTCATATATTGGAAAATCATCCGTGGTGTGAACATCTGGTCCCCCAGAACAAGAAAGAGTGGGCTGCCACACGCATCACTGTAAACCGCCCAATCGGCATACGTGAACCATCTGTGATATGCCAGGGGCTGCACGGAAATATCACTGGATTGCGTGCGGATTTAATCATCTGTGACGACGTCGAGGTGCCAAATACTTCCAACACCCCGCAAAAGCGTGATTCAATGCGAGAAAGATTGCGAGAGCTGGATTTTATTCTATCCCCAAATGGCGCAATGATATACATTGGCACCCCACATACACACGATACGATATACCAGACCGCCGCCGAAGATTAGTTTACGCTGCTTATAAACGTACGCAGGCGTGTTAACAAATCTGTTCCTGCATCTCCGAACATAGGCAAATATGTTTCGTATTCTGGCATATCGGCCTGGACCTGGGCGCGTGCACGTTCCGATATTGGATTGGCGATAATCTGATTTGCCGTATCCCACAATCTGTATGCATTGGATGTTTGTATAACAATATTCCATTTATCCAGCAATTGTGGTTTAGCATTCAGAACGGCACGAATAGCGGTTTGCCATTCTTCGCCAAATTCGCGAACGATGTCCAAAGCCATAAATCTGTCCAGTCCCATTTGATCTGGGGTAAAATTATTCAGCGCATTTTCTAATTCGCGCCATTGATTTTGGGTCAGTTTAATTGTAGCGATATCTTCTGCGGTCATCATTCCGCCATATGGCAACAATTCTGGATCAATAGAATCCATCGGTGTTTTTCCGCTGCGTAAATTTTCAATATGTCGCACCAACATTTTCCCTGTCGGCATATCGCGCAGTTCTTTGATAACTTCATCGGTGGCATCGCTCACAAAAACCGGATTAACGGTTGCCCATCCGCCAATTATGACGTGTTCCTGGCGATACAGGTTCAATAATTTCAGTGCGACTGCGCCGGTTTTGACGTTCATGGGTTCTCTCTCCGTTTGTATTTTTGTTATTCCATAACAATCATAACGACTTTGTGCAACGTTGCGTCAAATATCTTTTCGTCCGGCGAAGAAACGTGACCAAAGACTTTGCCTTTGGAATCTTGGCGCACACTTACAATCTGGGCGTTAACGGTTGTGTCTGCATCCAGTGCGTCAAAATCTGTACTGATTGCGATTGCCATATCACCTGGCTGCGCGGGTGTTAGTGCATCTGCAAAGATGTATGAATTTTCAGGGATAAAACCGCCTAAACGCTTAGAATTTGGCATAACGGCATAAATACCAGCCCGACCTTCCAGTGTCATTGGCGCAACAATCATAGTTTTATCTGATTTTTTGAACGCGATTGATTTGCCAGATGGCGTTCCGAACACAGGTACCAATTTTTTACGTGCGCTGTCATACAGTTTTGCACCATACAAACCGCCGTGCATATCCATGCCAGACATAGGATTACCCGGCACCAGGACGGATTTTACGCGTTCTTTAACTTTGCTTATATGTTTGTTCAGTTCACCTGACTTATACAGATTTGCAATTTTATCGAACAATTCTTCGGCGCCCAATGCAAAAGAGCGTGCCAACGGCTCGATTTCGTTTTGATAGATTTCACGTTGGCCGACTTCGATTTTATGGTATACAGACAATGTCATACCTGCATCTTTTGCGGCCTGTGCGATGGTCTTGCCTTTCTGTTGGCGGATTTTGCGCAGTCCGCTGCCGAAAACTTTCAGACCGTTATTTTCGTTGTCTGACATACGTCGCTTAATTTCGCTTTGCCATTGATCTGCCACATCATCTGATTCCTTGATGAATATATCAGACAATTTGCATCCTAGAATATTACAAATATTCAGCAGCTGTTTCTGGTTCAGGCGACGAACACCTTTTTCAATTTTGGACACAGCGGACAAAGACAAACCAGCACGACGTGCCAATTCGGTCATCTTCATACCATTCGCCAAGCGAATGTTGCGGATATTATTTGGAAAAATAATTTCTTCTTGGGCCATGGGCAAACTCCTGAATGACTAATACTTGACAAAATAATAGTCAATTTCAGCCCCCAGCGCAAGTAAATAATTAAAAATTACAGTGGCATATCATCTGGAATTTCATCAGGATTGATTGCGGTCGGCATAGAATCCACATCATTTGCCAGTTGTGCTGCCGAAATTGTTGGCGCAGGCTGGGCAAATTCGTTTTCGCCGCGCGCTTCAAACTCATCCAGATTATCGAACAAACTGTAATCCCCAAAGAATGCAGTACGAACGGTTTCTGGGCGTCCATGTCGGTTTTTACCTATAATAATATCTGCCTTGCCGCGAGCACGTTCCATTCTGCTTTGCCAGGACTCGTGCATTTTATCATTGACGTTATTGGATATACGATCCGATGGGTCGCGGTTTTGCAGATAGTATTCTTCACGGTATGTAAACATAACAATATCCGCGTCCTGTTCAATAGAACCTGATTCACGCAGGTCTGACAGCATTGGGCGTTTATCGTCACGCGATTCCACACTACGCGACAGCTGTGACAGTGCGATAACCGGCACATCTAATTCCTTGGCTAACATTTTAAGGCCACGCGTAATTTCGGAAATTTCTTGAACGCGGTTTTCGCTGTGCTTGCCGCCTGGTGATGTCATCAATTGCAGATAGTCTATAACAATCAATGCAATACCACCGTGTTTGCGTGACAAACGTCGTGCACGCGTACGCATCATTGGGACACTCATCCCTGGGGTATCATCAATGAACAAAGGTACCTGACCAATGGCGGCGGAATACTGCGACATCTTCAAGAAATCTTCATCGGTCAGCGTTCCTTCACGCATAGCGGTCGCTGGAATCTTGGACTGTGACGACAGCACACGTGCCGCCAACTGAGACGCCGACATTTCAAGGCTGAAAAACACAACGGCGCCTTTGTAATTTTGATTTGCGCGACCGAATGCAATTGCCTGTGCGGCATTAAATGCAACGTTCATTGCCAAGGTTGTCTTACCCATAGCTGGTCGGCCGGCGATAATAATCAGGTCTGAATGATGCAATCCGCTGATTGATTTATCCAGTGCATTCAATCCTGTTGTCAAACCCGACAATTGACCGTCGGCCTTGTATGCGATTTCGGCCTCGGCCAGGGCGCTCTGCAATGCGGTTGAAATAGATGTCACTTCACGCTCAGATGTACCTGTTGTGGCCATATCGAACAATTTTTGTTCTGCGATTTCAATCTGGCGTGATACAGGATTGTCCAAATCTTCGACAAAGGCCTTGTCTGTAATATCCTGGGCCAGGGCGATTAAATCACGACGCAATGCGTGTTCATATACAATTCGTGCGTACTGCTCGACATTCACGACGGTTGCGCCCGCGCTGGTCAGTTGGCTTAAATAATCGACGCCACCCACGGATTCCAGAACACCTTGTTGGTCCAGATAATTTTTTGCGGTAATGATATCGAATGGAATACCTGCGGCGAATTGTTTTTTTGCCAGTTTAAATATTTCCTGATGTGCAGGATGAGAAAAATGGTTGGGATTCAGGAATTCGTCAACACGTTCCAACGCACGATTATTCATCAGTACCGCAGCCAAGACCGCCTGTTCTGCTTCCAGATTGGTTGGTAATGTTTTGGGGGTAAAATCCATGTCAAATTCCTTTTCTTCTATGCCAATAGTATATGAAAAAAATGCTTTTTCAACGCCTTTTTTGCGGGGGTATAAATTACTGAAAATTCCGATAGTTAATGCGGATGGCGCGCCTGCCTGGCCGGAATTATTTCCGCTTTCGCGTGTTTCAAAATTACGCGAAACGGTTGGTGTTCGTCATTTTTCTTCGCAGATGATGTTGGAAAATGTGGCGCTGGAACGTGCGCGTTTGGATCCTGGCGCCTTGCGTCTTTATGAAGCTGAATTTGATTCACGTGTTGCGCGCATTGGCGAATTTCACATTACAGGAATGACGTTGTATTGGGACCCCGCAACTGGGCGTCGCAGGCGTGACGGCAGTGCGTGCGTATTACTGTATCGCGATGATAATTCGCGTCAGGTTTTCATACACGATATTTTATATCTGACCGTGTCCGATGATGAACAGTTCCCGCTATCGCGTCAGTGTGATATGGTTTTGGACTTTATGCACGCGCGTGGTTTACGTCGAATAACAATCGAGACGAACGGTCTGGGGGTCGGCATTCCCGAAATAATGCGCGATTGTGCTGCGCGTCGTGGTGTAAATATCTATGTGAACAAAATCCAGAACAACAAACCGAAATCAGACCGTATTTTGAACGCTATTGAACCTGTATTATCGACGGGGCGTCTGTATGCACACACACGTGTACAAAACACACCTTTGATGGCGGAAATGTTAGGCTGGTCGCCGATTTGTGCGTCAGGCATTCACGATGACGGTCTGGATGCAGTTGCGGGTGCAATTACAGACATGCCCACACCCGTGCGTGCGGTTGGTACCAAAATAAAAACATTTTCCGCCAATACGAATTTCAAGATATAAATAAAATTTGAGTTTTTTTCATAAATTGAATTAATATAACTTGGCTATTGGATTTCTTTGGCAGACGCGACTCAGACCTGTATGTGAATTATGCAGGTGTTAAATGTGAAACGATTATCAAAGAAGAATTAAAAGACAGTATTCATAAAACACCATATAACCACGTTCCTGTTGTTAACGAGCGACCGCCATTAAAGGTGGATGTTGAACAGAATTAACAAAAATCCCGCAATCGCGGGATTTTTTAATAACCAAAAGGAAACAAAATGTATCAAAACCTTCAAGATCTTTATAAACGTGCATTGGACATGCGGTCCCCGTGGATTGCGCGTTGGGACGCGGCGCGTCGTTATGCCATGCCGTCGGCCGATGATGACGCGGCGACATTGTTTGATGCAACCGCGATGGATGCGTCAGATAATCTGGCGGCATCAATTTACACATTGTTAACACCACCGGAATCAATGTGGTTGCAACTGGTGGGCGAAAGTGAATTGTCCCAGAACGCAGACTATGCGACGACCGTTTTGCGTGCGAATTTGAATGACTCTAATTTCTATACGACAATCCATCAATGCTATATGGATTTGGTTGTATTGGGAACCGCGTGTTTGTTTATGTCTGAATCACCGATTGGTGCAACATCTGCGTTTACATTTACAGCGATTCCCATGACAGATATTGCGATATTACCAAATGCGGTATTCCATACGACATCAATGACCGCACGCGAAGTCTTGGAAAAATATCCAACTTGGACCCCACCCGCAAACTTGCGCGATACGATTAAACGCGACCCAGAAACCCCATTAAAATTGGTCCAGTCCTTAATAGGCACAGATTTTATAGCCTGGCTGGATGTAGGCGGCGACCTGGAAAACAATATTGTATCAACTGGTACATTTGAAACGAATCCGTACATTATATTCCGTTGGGCTGTATCGTCTGGTGAATTGTATGGGCGTGGCCCAGTCCTGCGTGCATTGCCGGACATTAAAACCGCGAACAAGGTTGTTGAATTGGTCCTGAAAAATGCGACAATTGCGGTATCTGGTATATGGATGGCGGATGACGACGGCGTAATCAATCTGCAAAACATCAACTTGACCCCTGGTGCAATTATACCCAAGGCTGTTGGTTCATCCGGTCTGACCCCATTGACCAGTGGTGCGAACTTTGACGTATCCCAGTTAATTCTGCGCGATTTGCGCGATCGCATCCGTCACGCATTGTTGGCAGACCGACTGGGGTTGTTAAGTGAAAAAGAAATGACCGCGACCGAAATTATGGCGCGCAATGCCGATATGATGCGTATATTGGGGGCGACCTATGGGCGCCTGTTGCACGAATTTATTCGTCCGTTATGTGATCGCGGTTTGCAAATATTGGCGCGTCGCGGGGTAATTCAGCCAATTCGCCTGAACGGAGATGCAGAACTAAAATACATTGCGCCAATTGCCCAGATGACGGCATTGGAAACAGTTGTTGGGGGGAACCTATGACAGATATTGGATTAAACTACGCGCGTTGTTTTGCAAGTCCGTCGGGGCGTGCTGTTTTGGCGCATTTGCGCAAAATTACAATAGATCGCACTCTTGGGCCGAACGCGTCTGACAATGAATTGCGCTGGGCAGAATCCCAGCGCGCATTGGTTCGCCAGATAGAATCACAAATCGCGCGGGGCAGGGGGGATAAGTTATGATATCTTTGGACTTTCTGCGCAACAGTTGGTTTTTAATAGTGTTCATTGGTGGGGTGGTCTATTGGGCCGCCCGCCAAGATTTATCTGTTGCTGAACACGAAACATTTGATACCCGGATAACATCACTTGAAAACCGCACGACAATTTTAGAAACCGGTATTGGTCAAATTCAGATTAAAATTGACGATATCAAAGAAGACCTGACCCTGATTAAAGGGGCTGTTATAAAATAATAAAACAAAAGGATTTTAAATGTCGCGACAGATACAATTACGCCGTGGAACAGCATATGAACATAACGCTTTTATTGGTGCACCCGGTGAAATCACGGTTGATACAACTGCAAACACATTGCGCGTCCACGACGGGCAAACACCTGGTGGCACAACACTTGCACGCGCGGACAGTGTCACCGATATGACTGGCACGGACTATGTCATTGAATGGCAAATGCCAACGGCGGAAAATAACTATACCTGGTTCCGTAAATATAAATCTGGTTGGCTGGAATCAGGTGGCGTACTAAGCGGGCGCAGTATTACATTCCCGCACGCATTTATACAAGCCCCAACAGTGTGTATGGGTACTAATGACACAAATACATCTGTCACGGCGGCTTGTTCTATAGCCTCGGTGACTGCAACGGGCTTTTCGGGCTTTAAAACCCAGGGTAGAAACGATTGGGACAGTGGCGCTCAAAATATGTCAGGTTATTGGACTGCATTTGGAATTGCCGCCGAATAAAATAACTGGGCGTTTGCCCAGTTGTTTTACTTCTTTCGAATTGCAAACCCGTGTTTATCACGCGGCGGCATTTTGAACAGTGTGCCATACTTTTTTTGAACAGAATTATTGTCTGGTGCGTATTCTAATTTGCCTGCACTAGGTGAAAATGTCAGTTCCCCGAACATCAGTTTTCCATCAACTGTTTCATAGAAATCGACCCGTACAAAATTAAATGGCGCGGCCAATTTTTCTGCAACACAAATCATTTCGTCCAAGAATTTTGGTTTTTCGATATTTTCGTTTGCCTGATAAGACTCGGCCAATTTCTGCCAAAAATCAAGTTTGTTCCATTTCCTGTCATACGCTGCAAATCCTATATGATCGTGTCCGCACGTATATGTGTTTTGACAAATGAATTCCACCCGACCGCCAAAGCACCACAACTTGTATTCAATATCTGTACGTATATCCAACAGTTCACGTGCCATAACACGCGGTTTTATGGGCAGATATTGCATTTCATAGTTAATTTCAGCCAGACTGAACTTCAGCCATTGTTTTACAGCATCTTTGACCTCGTCTTCTTTGATTTTGTTTTTATCCCAAACCAGCATAGTATGTTCTGCATTCGCCCCTGCATTAAACGTCAGCAAGAACTTATCCGGCAACGTAGCTAAATCCAGTTGTTTTTCATTGTCATATACTGCATATAATTCGGGTAAATATTTATTACCCACAGTTTCTGCAACATAGTCGCGCACAGCAATCTTGTCGGTGCATTTTACTTTTAAGTCTGTCACATCAAACATACTGGCCCACACAACCTTCTCGGCCAAAGTGGTCAGTTCATCAGTTGGTTTTTTTCCGGTCTTTTTGTAAAACTGTTCCCACAGTATCTTTGTCAGTTCTTTTTTTGTCATATTTGCCAGTTTGTTGTTCGATTTTTTATATGACAAAATCCGTTTCCCGAACAGATAAAAACGTCGGCGATTTTCTGTTCGTTCCTTATAGAACCAATGTGCACGGATACCTGCTTTTTTTAATATTCTTTCCAATTGTGGATAGTGCGCCATTAAGCGGTTAAAGTCTTTCCAAAACAAGTTTTCCCCGTGATCGTTTATCAGACACAATGCAAATTCTTGTGACCCATCTGTATAGTTCAGTTCGATTTCTTTGTCCTTTACTACGCGTACACCAACACCATTTAACGCCGCCATCAGCCAGAACCATTGGTCATCATTTGTTGGTGCTAATTTCAAAATTAATTCTTCGTTTAATATGTCTTTATAGAAACAATGTGGCGGATACAGAACACCCCCGCATCCCGTCAATTTATTCAAGAAATGCGCGCCACGATAGTATTCGTGTCCTCCGGCTATTGTTTTAAATTTATCACGTTTATATACAAATTTGGTTGCGCGATGACAAATAACATCCGATGGATATTTGATATGCGTTTTATACAATTTTTCCAGCATAGTCGGTTTGTATATAATATCATCATCAACCGTCACAATCAGTTCATTTGGATATTTTCGCAGCGTCGGAATCAGTTTTTTATAAGATCTAATATCGCGGTACCAGTCGATTATTAATCCCTGGTCTTTTAATCTCAACAGACTTTCTGGCAAATCTTTTTCCCCATTTGGGAATTGTTCTGGTGCCAACCACAGAATAATTTTATCTGCTTTTTTTGTCTGCGCAATCAGACTTTCAATTACCTGATGCACGGTATGAATTCGTGCCGGAAACGAAGTCAGCGACACAATCAGTTTTGGTTGGTATGGCTTTACCACTTTTTTCAAAATGTTCATCATTACACCTACATAGTACTCGGAAGTTGATTCGCTGACTGGTTTATACAAATCACAACCTGATACCCATAACACATTATTATGAACTTGTTTTATTTTGATTTTGTTGTGTTTGTTCAGTTCTTTATTACTATCCACAACCAGTATGTCAATATTTGGATTGTTAAATTTCTGTTGAATCTGCTTTACCTTTTCCAATGTGTCATTTGCATCTGAATTTTCATACAAACTGGCGGCATAGACCAACAGTACCCGTTTGCCACTGGCCAAAATATCAAAGAACCGTTTGATACGTCTGTCATATTTTTCTGCGATTTTTTGAAAATTTTCATCAATACTTTCATCTGTGGCAATTTCATGTCGAAACAGGATGTTTGTTTTTATGTTTCGTATATTTCTGACGTCGCCTTCCCAAACTGGTACCAACAGATTTTTATCCCAGAATCCATCAAAATGGTTCAATATAATTTCCAGTCGTCGCTTCAGCCCCGCCCCAGATGAAAAGCAGTCTAACCAATCAAAAGGACCAGATGTTTTACGCAGATTCATTTTATAAATTGCTTGGGCTGTAAAACATTTTTCCCCCAGTGCAATCACATAATCATATTCTCTGTTCATTCAGCACCACCTTTTATATGACCAAACACGTTTCCCCAGGATGTAAATATTTCTGCGCCCATCCGGCAAACGTTCTTTGTAAAACATTTTTTCAGAATTATGCTTAAACATCTTATGTTTTGCCAGCATTTTGTATCTGCTTTTCCCCAGCTGGTCTTTAATTGTCTGCTGATATTCAGGATTTTTATTATATTCACTTAGTATTTGAAACAATTGTTTTTTATGTTTTTTATATTCGAATACTTTTTTTATTTCATAGCATATGGTTGGAATTACTTGTGTCTTGATAAAATCGCGCTGTCTTGCTTTATCGGCACACAGTCCTTCAATCAGCCGCAACTTGTTTGCCACCATATCCAATTTAGATTGCGATTTTCTACGCGACAATTTCAGGGAATCTAACGACCCTTCGTTATACATAAAATAATGATAGTACGTATTATCGATTAATACAATATTATCTGTGCACAGCAATATGTGTGTCAAGAATACCGAGTCCTGACCTGTAATAACCTCGTCTGGAAAGGTTATATTATTTTTTAATAAAAAATCACGCTCGTATAATGCCGACCAAAATTGATGATTCCAATACAATAAATTTTCCTGCAATTGCTTGTTTAAATCGCTGATACAGGATTTTTTGTCAACGGAATTTGTTGTTCTGACTGCGGCCTTTACCACGGGGGCACCCGTTTCTGTGGCGGTTTTATACAAAGTTTCATAAAAATCTGTATCAACATAGTCATCTGGGTCGACAAAGCCAATAAATTTACCATTTGCCTTTTCTAACCCAACATTGCGTGCAATCGCCACGCCCATATTTTTATCAAATGCGACAACAGATACCCTGCAATCCTTGGCTGCATAATTATTTAAAATTTCCAATGTGTTATCAGTTGACTTGTCATCGACACAAATAATTTCAATCTCGGAAATTGTCTGACCGATTAAAGAATCCAAACACCGTGATACAAATTTTGATACATTATAACACGGAACAATAACCGATATTTTTGCTTCGGACATCTATAATCCCTTTTCGTACATAGTTAAACAGTTTAATAAGCATCTTGTTTGTGTCGAAAGGTTCGAACTACAAATCCCTGGGAACAGTCCCTGACTAAGATTTGGTATCAAAAAAACCTAAGTCCCAGAAAATAATATTTTTTTTCAAGTGCATTATGTTTTATTTTCCATAACTTAATCCCGAACGCGCGCAGGAATGTTTCGTTGTCGGATGTCTGGATTTTTATCAAACCGCCCAACAAACGTCGTGGTTTTATTGTGCGATGCACGATTTGTGCAATATTTCGGCTCGCCACATAGTCCAATGCTGACGCCTTTAGATTATCAGAAATAAACTTGTTTGCTGCGTCATAACATTTTCCATGATTTTCTACGCTGGAATAATCCAGTGTGTTTCGCACCAGTTCAAAGAAGAACTTGCCCCAGAACCAATTCAGATTTCTATGTAATTGCTCGTGTTTTTTTGCATAGTCATACCATGCAATCGCGATGTGCAACGGATGCAAATTCAGTGTTTTGTTGCCATATGTGCTGTTCATAATAGAGCCCGCGCGCCGGCGATATTTATACAGTTTTTCCTGCAAAAATGCGGCACGATTTACCCACAGGCAATACGCGTGATAAAAATAGTTGTCTTCATACTTCAGTCCGCGTGGAAATTGAACATCGTGTTCAGCTATAATGCTGTGTTTATAAATTTTATTCCAGGCACAAACAGAGTGTTGATCTTTGATTTCCTGGGTTAAATCCATTGTGCCAGTATGATGGACAGCAAAATACACATCATCGCCGGCCTTCATATCATGATCTGCTTCATAAATAACATCGGTTCCACATATCGCCAAATCTGCGTCATCTGCAGTGATTGCGTTATACATTTTTTCACACATATCATTTGCGAACCAGTCATCTGAATCACAGAACATTATATATGGTGCAGTTGCATGCCTAATACCATTATTACGGCTTTCTGACAGACCGCAATTCTGTTCATTATGAACAATTTTAATGCGTTTATCAGTTTTTGCTAATTTTTCAGCTATTTTAATCGAATTGTCTGTCCCACAGTCATCAACACAGATGATTTCAATAGCCTTCATTGTCTGCTGAGTCAGGGAATTGATACACTGCTCGATATACTGTTCGACATTATAGATTGGTACAATAACTGAAATTTTTGGCATGGGCTACCCTTTGATTTTTAACAATAAAATCAGGTTAAACAAATAGTATCGTGTTGCACGACTGTCGGGACTGATTTTCAACAGCGGTATAATGTCCAACAATTGAACATATGTAAACACTCGTGTCTTTTTTATTCGGCACAGTGGTATTAACCCAAATAAATATATGCGTTTGCTGGCAATCATTTCATAAGCATATTTTGCATAAATCTCTGGTCTGTTACGCTTTACGATATTTAAAAAGAATTTATCTGGCGTAAAATCGTCGGGCATGTCTTTTGCTAATTTTTCTATCAGATTACAGATTTCAGTCGATACATTATTTCTATTTACGCAACGCACACCATCTATAAAGTGGTTCATATGTTTCGCCACATTTAAATACAGGGCGCATTCATCATGTTGCTTTGCAATATCCAGACAATCGCACAAACCACGAAAGACATCCTTGATTGTCTGAACTGTCCAATTGACATCCTTATAAGAGACGCGATATTTATATGTTGGACGGCGCAAGGCATAAAAAGTTCCTGCCAAACACATCGCGCGTACAAAAAATACAGGGTCTTCTTGGCGGATATACTTTGGAAAATTAATGTTATTGTCCATTAACCATTTTCTATTGTAAATAAAACGCCAAAAGCCATAATCGCAGGCCCAGTCTGTATACTTCATCAATTTGTTTTCTGCAAATTTTGTATCAAATGCGTCGCATGTTTCTTCTGTGTCCGTATTTGGGTTCCATATAATGACCGAACCGCCACAAATTTTTACATTGTTTTTTATGGCTGCGTTATACATATCGGCCAAAACATCTTTATCTGGCAATAAATCGTCGCCATCTATAAATGCGATAAAATCTCCAGTTGCAACTTGCATTGCCGTGTTGCGTGCAACAGATACCCCCATATTCTGTGGCAGGTTAATAACTCTTATACGGTTATCTTTTTTTGCGCGTTCTGTTAATATGTCCAGTGTATTGTCGGGTGATTTGTCGTTTACACAAATAATTTCAATATCACGCAGGGTCTGATTTGCCAAGGAATCCAAACACGTTTCAATATACGGCGCGACATTATAACATGGAACAATAACTGAAATTTTTGGCATATCTATCCTTTTGACATTTAGGGCTATCTTAGGATTAAAAAATATGCATGTCAAGAATTCGGCTTAATGTAATAAAAAAAATCCCGCGTTTGCGGGATTTGGCTTATTAATCCAGGTTTTTTAATAAAATATCTTTCATTTCATTTGGCATCATACCTGTTGTTGAATAGCCACAATCTACGTGGTGTACTTCGCCGGTCACGCCTGATGACAAATCACTGAACAAATACATCGCGGCACCTGACACATCGTCCAGCGTCATATTGCGGCGCAGTGGTGTTGTTTCTGCATTCAGACGCAACATAGCTTTGAATCCGCCGACCCCGCTGGATGCCAGTGTCATAATTGGCCCAGCGCTGATTGCGTTAACACGAATTTTATCGCGTCCCAAATCCGACGCCAGGTATCTTACACTGCTGTCCAACGCAGACTTTGCCACACCCATAACGTTATAGTTTGGTACAGACTTTTCCCCGCCAAAATACGTCAGTGTCACAATGCTGCCGCCATTTGTCATCAGTTTTGATGCGCGACGCGTCAAATCGACCAGTGAATAAACAGAAATGTCCATCGTGTTCTTGAAATTGTCGCGCGTCGTATCGGTATATCGTCCAGTCAGTTCGTTTTTATCAGAAAATGCAATCGCGTGCAGCATTCCATCAAGACGGCCCCATTCGGCTTCTATTTTATTAAATAAATCATCCAACTGTTCGTCATTTTGTACATTACATTCCTGGACGAACTTGGCGCCGATAGATTCCGCCAGTGGTCGTACACGTTTTTCCAAAGCCGGCATAGCGTATGGCATTGCGATTTCTGCGCCCATCTCTGCCGCCCGTTTGGCAATCGCCCACGCCATAGACCAATCGTTGGCGACGCCTGTAATTAAAATCTTTTTACCCTTTAATAACATTGTAAAGTTCCTTTTGTTATTTTTATTGGACACTGAAAATATAGCAACTAAATACACACCCCGCAACAGATAAAAATCAAAAGACGATTTTATTTAACAAAAAGAGCGATTTGGAAAATAGTAATAAAAAATCCCGGGAAACCGGGAAATTTTTGGCTCGGGCAACTGGACTCGAACCAGTGACATACGGATTAACAGTCCGTTGTTCTACCGACTGAACTATGCCCGAATAGCGAACAGAATAATATATCAATTTTCCGCAGAAGTCAAGGCTTTTTTCAAAAATATGTAAACCGCAGAAATCTGCGGATTTTTTTATGAAATTTCGCCTGTGTGTATGAAATGTGTAAAACATTTTTTTATGCCTTTTTGACCTATTTTTGTCCGTGAGATTGGGAGCTTTTTCGAGAGTAAAACGACA
>JAZRLB010000017.1:0-31925 GCA_045646625.1 Candidatus Enterousia sp.
ATATCAACCAAAATATTTTTTCCATTTGGGGTTTGTATATGTGTGCAGGAACCGTGTCCCACGTCAAAAAATGTTATTTTCATATTATAACTTTCCTTGTCTTTCTCTGGTCAGCCTATCCCAACAAACAAATCGGTTGACCAAGGTTACAGGATTTTGTTATAATTCAGGTTGAGAGAGGGGCCTGATCATTTTAGGAATCCCGTTTGAAGTCCGCCATAATGGCGGATTTCAAATTTTATACGTGTACGTTAGCGCATTTTATTCCATTGTCAAGCAAAACAATAAATATTTTTTATTTTTGTTTTGCTAGATTAAACAATAGATTATAGACAAAAAAAATACAAATAATATACTTGACATTTGATATTTTTATGCAATGTATTATTTGTAAACAAACATGGGAATGCGCATGAAAAATATTTTTAACCTTGAAAATTTGGATGATGTGCCACAATTAATAAAAGATGAATTGACAAGAGATCCTTTTGGGGAAGAGATAATACAATTATTCAAATTGGCCGAAAGACCGTTAAATATTGACGAGGTTTTTATTGCGCACTATAGGATGTTTTCATCTGTTGAAGCGGTTGGTACCACCCAAAGAGCCACCCCAAACCAAAAACCAAAAACCAAACGCCAAATCACCTTAAAACTTTATAATATGAGCAGGGACCCAAACTCTGTTATAAAACAATGCGAACGCGGGGTATACTGTCTCAAGGAAAGCGAGAGAAATTTGTTCTCTGTACTAAAATAAAAAAACTTATTCCACAAACACAACCACAAACTATTGATCGATATTCATTTACCCCAATAATCCCAACATTGAATTGGTGGCGCGTTGCATGGATTCACGGACCGGATCACAGGATAATCTGGCATAGATTTGGGTGGCGGCGGTGGACCGATGCCCCAGCGACTGGCCGATGATGTGCAGGCTGGAACCGGTGATGGCCTGGTAACTGCCCATTGTGCGACGCAGGTCATGGATGCGCAGGTTTTCAATATTCGCACGTTTCAGCAGTGCATTCCATGCACGTTTAGGCTCCTCAATATGGCCACTTTTGCTGGTGTTGCTGGGGAACAGCCACGGATTATCCCCGGCCGTTCTGTACATTTGTATCAGGATTTCACGGGCCTGGTCCGTCATGGGCGTGTTAACCGTATCGCCATTCTTGGTATCAACAAATCGCACAATATCGTTTTCAAAATCTATGTCGCCCCAGCGCAATGCCAAGATATTACTGCGCCGTTGCCCCAGGAATAATGACAGCAAGATGTAGTGACGGAAACGGGGTTCGGCATATTGAAGTGCTTCGAAAAAGCGTGCCAACTCGGCCCGAGACATAAAACGGTCACGACTTTTTTCTTTAAAGGCCTTGACGTATTGCGCCGGATTTTCCAGGCGACGTGGATAGCCCAGCTCGTACGCTTTGTTATACATGTGGCGCAACAGGCCCAGGGTTCGGTTGGCACTGTACAGGCCGCATTTACGTTTCAAGGAACCGTGCAGTTGGGATACCTCCAGTTGAGATATCGTTCGCATCTGACGATTATGAAACGGTTTCATATTGCGACGGAACAGTCCGTTGTCATCGTATACGGTCGCAGGCTTTTTATGAACCATTGAATGTTGGGGCACATAAATGTTTTCATAGTACTGGCGCAGGGTCATATCTTTCAGTGCATCACGCCGTTCGGCCGACGGATCTTCGCCACGCAGGGAACGTTCTTTTAGAGTATGCGCTTTCATTCGTGCCTCTATCAACTTCATCTGACCGACACGGGCAATTTTGACACGACGGGGAACACCCTGGAACTTCATATATGCATAGTATGTTTTGGTCCCGCCATAGGTGACAATAACACACAGACCGTCCATTGAACCGGCATCATAATAGACCACCGAACCAGTCGTCGGAACTGGCAATGCAGCCAGTGCACGTTCAGTAAAATTAAAGCGGTTCGATTTCATATTTTTCAGATGCCTTTTTCATCCATTTTTTTGCTACGTATTTGCTACCGCAGGTATGAAATTTTAGTTTTTGCTACCGATTTTTATTTAAGTATAATAAATTTAAAATCCGCTGTAAAGCCCAGAATACTAAGCAAAATTCAACGTTGACAAACGTTATTCAACACTCGTTTGGGCGGTTTGTAATCAGTAGGTCACGGGTATCAAGTCCGACAAGAGCTACCCGTTTAAGAACGCACCATTTGGTGCGTTTTTTGTTTGGATTTCCCTGCTTTTTTGAGTTTTGCATCAATAGTAATTTTATTGTGGGGCGGACAGTTTTTATTTTAGTCGGGGCGTGCAATTCCAACCCATTTCCGCCCCACGACCCCAAAACACCAAAAACTGCGATGCAAAGTGTGATGCAACAATAAAAAAAGGCGCCAATCTGACGCCTTGCTGTATCAAAAAAATTACTCACCATAAACCATCACACAACTTTTAACAACGAATGGATACAATCCTTTGTTTCTTTCTTCTATGTAGTGAATTTTGCTTATATCTGCATCTAGCGCTGCCTTCAAAATACTTTTCTCATATTCTATTGGTAATACAAATAAAGCAATTGTGTTACATGCTTCCCCAACCTTTAATTCTTCAATTTTTGAAAAATCAGTTTTATTCAAGTCTATTTGGTTTATATATGGCGCATTTACACAAGCAGATAAAAACAACACTGCAAGCAAACAAAATAATTTTTTCATACGTTTCTCCTTTTTACTTACATAAAACTAACAGAATATTTTCATAAAATCAATCTTCAATAAGACGTGTACAATGTGTAAATAACTTGTTAAAATGCTATGTGAGGTGAAGTGTGATGCAGGCCGATAAATCAACTGTCTGAAAGTATTGGAAATCTCGGACTTTGGACCGAACTTGGCATACCGATAAAGACTACCCGTTTTAAAACGCACCAAATGGCGCGTTTTTTGTTTGGCACCCTGTGCCATCATCATATTCTATTTCTGTTATGTCATCAATATTTCCCCCACATACAAGAAAAAGTTGTTGAACATACGATTTTGTCAACTATAATATATAGAGAAACAAAGGATTTTTTATGGCACAAAAATGCGTTTTTTGCGGAAACAAACCACAAAAGAAAAACAAAGAGCACGTTATTCCACAATGGCTGAGCAAACACCTGGGGCGCTATAAATCGGTGTGTCATCTGCCAGAAATAACAGATTTAGAGATAACGTTTGCACAATTAACATTTCCGGCGTGCGAAAAGTGTAACAGCGCAGATTCAGAATTAGAGGGCGCAGCCAAGGAAGCAGTTTTAAAAATGATGGATTCAAAATCTGTTTCAGGGCAAGAAATCAATACCCTGCTGGATTGGTTTGATAAAGTGCGCACCGGGTTGTGGCTGGGGCAATTAATGCTGTTAAAAAAATTAGATTTAATGGATCCAAACTTCTATATCAACGACCGCGTTGCAGCCAAAGACAGAATGCTGATTATTGAACGCGTTAACGGTATTGGAAACGGACTGGGGCTGGTTGGATGCGATACAAATATGTTTATGTTTGTACCATGTGCATTACAAATGTGGTTTAACGACATACTGATTACCAGTGTATCAACAGACGGATTGGTCAGTGGTAAATTAGGTTTTCCAAAACTGTCTAAACTGCGTTCAGTCGGTTATAGACACTCAGAAACAACGTTGTTGCGTGGAATTAACAGAACCGTACATCCAGTGGTTATGAATATTAATGCGTTAAATAAAACTGTTATATATCAACCAATATTTAAGCAATATATGCCACACGAGTACTATAACACGCCATACGTTCAACAACACTGTTACGATTTTAATAATGGAATGGGTGGAATATTTGTTCAAAAAAATAGCAATGCGATACAATATATCAGACCCGACAACAAAATAAATATTACGCCAAAAAGCCAACCAATTAACACTGCTTTACAAAGCATGAAACGGGTTTTTGAATTACAAAATCATATTGGGACAAAACTGAACGATGTTGACAGTTATGATAAATCTGTTCAGCAAATACTGAGAGCCAGCGTATTGCAAAACCAGGTACTGATAAACAAAATAGAAAGAGCAAAGTTACGCTAATCCAACAAAATTACCGCCCAGTTGGGTGGTATTTATTTGTTGTATTCTGATTTTAGTTTTGACCATATCATATTGTCATACAGTTTATTGTCTGGGTATACACCGCCCTGGCGTGCAGTACCGTCCAGATGAAAACCAGACGAACGAATTGAATTTGCGCTGCGCACATTATCGGCACTGCATTGACGTGTGATACGATTTGCCCCCAGTGTTCCAAATGCGATTTTCTCTATCTCGTCTGAATAGTTTTTCATGGTAAACAAAGGGTTGCCGTATTTAGCATTTTCCAGATGCTTTGTTTCATGTGCAATCGTCTTTGGCTCTTCCAATCTCAATAATTCTGCAGTTTTGCGAATAACATCATCTGGCCCCAGAATTAAATCCGGTGCGATTTCATAGCGGTAAACTATAACATCATTGGTGCCATAACAGGTGTCCCCACCAATCATTGGCTGCCTTCCAGAACGATACGCATCGATATTTAAACCATTTATCGTCCTATTCGCATATATAATTTTAACCTGTTTTGCGGGTTTATTTTTTGGCGTATCAAGAACAGACGACTGATTTGTCGTCTTTGGTTTAAAAAAATTCAAGATTTTTTCTATAGTTGTCATAGCAAAATCATTGACAATAATACATCCTTTGTCAATATTTGTTTTGATTTTTCCACAAAATATAGTATAATTACCGGGATAAGATAAAAATACAGGACAAATTTATGAAAGCAGATGCACACAAACAGGTTAAATATTTGCGCAAGGGGCTGGAACAATTCCTGGCCGATGAAGACAAACATATCGCCAATGGCACACCGCACCTGCGTGGGGAACAGTACTTTGCGCTGGGCGCATTGACCAAGCTGTCCGACACCCAAATTGCGGCCAGTTATTACAAACTGCCGACCGGATTTGGTAAAACAGTTATGTTTTCATATATGGTCCAGGCATATCTGCCCCAGGCGCGTGCCAATGGCGACAAGAAAAAACTGGTTATATTGGTGCCTCGCCTGAATTTGATTAACCAGACAGGCGAAAAGCTGGACAGCTTTGCTGGATTTGCCGCATCGGAATTCAGTGGCCGCACCAAGGACACCGATGCTGATATAATTATTTCAACATATCGTTCATTGGATAAACTGGTGGAAACAATCGGGGTTCAAAATATTGGGCTAATCTTTGCGGACGAGGCTCACCATGCCACCGGCGACAAAATTTCCCAAACAATGACCAATTTGATGAAATCGGTGCCTACAATTGGTTTTACCGCCACCCCATCATACGATGCAGATAAATCGGTTGGCAATGTACTGAGGACAGAAATCTTTGCAATGACGATTGCCGATGGCGTGCGTGGCGGAATGTTGTCCCCAGTAAAAAACACCCTTTATTGTTCAAGCATTGTATATGACCTGGAAAATGCACCTGCAACCAACAACGGCGAATATGATTATAACAGCATAACCGGCCAGATTGACACAGACACACTGACCAGTGAAATTGCCGACATATACATCAATGGCATTGACGAAGACTCCGGTCGCAGATTTATTGATTGTAAAGCAATGATAAACTGTCCCAACATTGAAATGGCAAAACGTCAGGCCGATGCAATTAACCAAAGGGCCGGCCGCATTATCGCACGTGCGTTTTCATCAGAAACGAAAGATTTTGAGGGCGAAAAAGCAAAATTCATCGCTGGCGAATATCAAGTTGCGTGCCAGGTAAATACCCTGACCGAGGGCTTTGACGACACAACGGTCAGTTTGTGTATAAACTATCCAACCCGTTCCGCCGTTCGTGCCGAACAGGCCGCCGGACGTGCAATTCGCCTAAATGAATCCGATCCGCATAAAATCGCATTTGTAATCGATACGATTTTTAGAAAACACGATAGCGAAACCAGCGACACCGCCCTGCAAACTGCGCGACACGCAAAACAAGTTTTGTTCAAAGACATTGCAGGCGGAATGGTATTATTCCCAAAAAATTTCAATTATGGCATCACACATGGCAAACACCGCCCACACACCCGTGGCAAACACGAAAACGTAAAGCCATACGAAATCATTACATCAACGGAAACCCTGCTGGACCTAAATCGTGTCGATGCAGAACGCGCCAAGGAAGAAGAGCTACCAGAAAGAACCGATGAATGGTTGCTCGCAAAAGAATTAACACGATATTTTGCACACAATTACGTGGCGATAGGAAAAAAACTAGTCGAGCTAGCTGCCACAATGAAAGGCAAGATAGAAAAAAGACAATCGGGTCCTTATACCCCTTTATGTTTGCACATCAGTGCGCTGGATGAATTTGCACGGCTGTCGAAATTAGAAAAGAAAGCTCCGCAGAAAACAAGCGAATGGCTGACTGCAAGAGAACTAACACTATATTTTCCATACGCGCCCGAGAAGATATCAGAAAAGCTGGTCGCTTTAGCCAAAGAAATGCCAGGCAAGATAGAACAAAAACGAGCTGGCGTACACACATCCTTATGCCTGCGTCGAGATGCATTAGACGAATTTGCACGCCTATCGGGCCTAGAAAGAAGAGTCAAATTCCCAAAGAAAACCAGCGAATGGTTGACCCCAAAAGAATTAACACAATATCTTGCACGTACACAACCGGGGATAATAGAAAAGCTAGTCGCACTAGCTAAAAAAATGCCAGGCAAGATAGAAAAAGTACAATCTGGCCCTCGGACCCCTCTATGCCTGCACCGCGATGCACTGGATGAATTTGCACGGCTGTCGGAATTAGAAAAGAGAGCTCCACAGAAAACAAGCGAATGGCTGACTGCAAAAGAACTAGAGGAATACTTTGTGGGCGGAAATAGCAAAATTTTAAGGGAGCTTGAAAAGCTAGCAGCCGCAAAAACAATGCCAGGCAAGATAGAAGAAAGACAATCCGGTGCTCATACCATCCTATGCCTGTACCGCGATGCGCTGGATGAATTTGCAGACCTATCGGGTTTAAATATAAAACGCGAGCTTCCAAAAAAGACTGACGAATGGCTGAAGGCAAGAGAATTAACACAATATTTTGCACACAAGCGAGAGCTGATATCAGAAAAGCTAGTCGCTCTAGCTAAAAAAATGCCAGGTAAGATAGAAAAAGTACAATCTGGCCCTCAGACTCCTCTATGCCTGCACCGCGATGCACTAGATGAATTTGCACGTTTATCTGGTTTAAAAAGACGGGGCGAAGTCACCCCAGAAAAGTTCCATGCCGGAACTAAAGTTGTCAAGGCAATGACCCAAATGGCAGAATCCAAGAAACAAACAAAGGATACCATCACCCCAGATAAACAATACAAATAAAATAACCGCCCAACCGGGCGGTGTTTTTTTCTGTTTTAGAAAGCATACTTTACGGATAACGCTCCTGTATGATTTACAAAATCAGAACGCAATCTTGCATCATACTTTAACTGCAAATCCGCACTGCCAAGATTATAAGATGCCCACAATCCAAATTCTGCCCCAAGCGGACGTTCGTTATCTTCTATTGTCAGATTATATTTATACCCCAGAACATCTACATCTATATTATTGTCTGGTTGTACAATATCGTATTCAATCGCCACACGACCACCCAACATAAAATCCCCCAGCGCACGTTCATAATTTATACCCGAAACAACACTACTAAAATCACTTTCTGTTTTTTTTAGATATTCACTGTTATGATTTATTTCTAAATTTGTATATCTGATACCAATTTCTGGACTGATACCACTGTCCGTGTTATATCCGGCCATCACAGAAGCAAATAAACCACCTATATCGCCATTATTAAAACCGCTATCTACATACTCATAGTCCGCAAAATCATAGGACACGATCGCATTTAAATAGAATTTACTTGGTTTCCATTTTGAATACAAAAACAAACCGCTGTTATCAAATAACATATCTGATGAATTTATATCAACATTGGTATTTGAATAACTATATCCCATACCAACCAATACTGTATCAGACAACTGCAAATCCGCCCCAAAAACGACACCTAATCCATTTGTTGAATAATCATACTTACCAGACTTATTCATAGAATTAAACAGCGTTGTTCCCCACACAGAAAACTTCTTTTCATCAAATTTCGCATTACCAAATACTGAATTATAAACATCAATATTATGCTGTTTTATAATATTTCTAGAAACACTTAAAATCGACAAATCTGCAATTTCAGATACATTATTAACAACCCAATTATCAAATTGATTTTTCAAATCTGCTATATTTTGTGAATCGAACATAACTTGTTCGGCCATATTATCAAAAGTTATACCTGTATAATTATACACGGGGCTTTCTGGTCGTTCATACTCCCCGCCATCTCCATCCCCCAACCATTCTATTTGCTCTAAAATCAACTTTTTTTCAAACGGCTTGTAATAATAATAAATATCAGAAACACCTGTTAATTGCCCTGCCACCGCAATCTCTGCTGGAACAACACCGTAATAATTCGCATCGTATGATACTAATGTTAAATCTACTGCATACGAAGAAAAAGCAAACAACACACCAATAAAACCAGATATAATTTTTTTCATATATTTCTTCTTTCTATCTACATTAATAACTAACAAAATATTTTCATAAAATCAATATTCAATGATACGTGTACAATGTGTAAATAACTTGTTAAAATGCTATGTGAGGCGGTGTGTGATGCAGGCGGACCAAATCAACTGTCTGAAAGTATTGGCAATCCGAGACATTGTAGTTGTCTTGACATCACTGCAAGCAGTGTATGTTTGGATAAATTCTATGATGAACAAATACATAAAATTATAATGGAACAAAATATATGGCGTGGTATAATTTACAGGACTTGAATGCCAAAAACAGAAACTAGCGACAAACACACGTCTAAAAAAATTCACACACGCCGCAGAACGCATAACAAACATTCAACCCCAGGTTGAATATTGTCATCCAGACACTTTTTTCTTGCGTTTTTGTTCTTTTTATATAACAATATGTGTTGCACTGGGAAATTTATTCCAGGACAAAATGCATAGTTTAACAATAAAAACAAGAGAGAGACGGTAATGACACACCAGATACTGTGGGCAGCGATTTCAAGACTGGCAGAAGAAAAAGGGTTGTCTTGTTCAGGGTTGGCTAAACTTAGCGGATTGGATGCCACAACCTTTAATAAAAGCAAACAATTTTCGCCAGATGGAACACCACGATGGCCATCCTGCAATACGGTCGCAAAAGTTATTATCGCAACAAACATTTCTATTTGTGATTTTGCACAAATATGCATGAAAGAAAAAGAACGGCTGATGAATCAATAAGGCAATATATTTATGATACTTGCATTTTGCACAAATCAATGATAGCATAACAAATGTTCCATGACACGGTGTTGTGGGAACCGCGGATTTAAATCCTAACTTGTCCTGCGTTAATGGACTAAACAAGGAGTGTTTTTATCTTAAAAACTGCAGAAGCGGTGTCTTTGGGGCACCCAGATAAAACTTCAGATTATATTTCATCTTATATTTTGGACCGAATGATTGAAATGGATTCGTATGTAAAATACGCCGTCGAAGTTATGGTCAAAGACAACACCGTAATTCTGGGCGGTGAAATTACAGGCAATGTCGATATGACAAATATAGATGAATATGTTAAGAACGCACTGCGTGAAATCGGATATGATGAACGATACGCATCAATTTGGGGCGATTATGCAATAAATATCAACAGGCTGCGCGTAATCAATCTAATTGGGGTGCAATCCCCCGATATAAACCGTGGTGTATTAAACAACGGATGGGGCGACCAAGGCGTATTCGTCGGATATGCGTGCCGTGAAAATGCGTGGAAGATTAATCAAGAACTGTACTTGGCCCGTAAATTAAATCAGGCAATTTATAATTATGCGCACACATCTGATAACTTGGGACTGGATATAAAAACCCAGATAACAATTGACCATAATCATCGAATAAAAAACGCAATTGTGGCCGTACCTATGCGACAAATACAAGATATTCAACAGTTAATAATCGACACACTGGGGCAGACACCTGAAAACATTATCGTTAACGGAACAGGGGCGTATAAATACCACTCGTCTATTGCGGACTGTGGCGTCACAGGACGCAAGTTGGCGTGCGATTTTTACTCGACTGCGGCACCGATTGGTGGCGGAGCACCCTGGACCAAAGACGGCAGCAAGTCTGATTTAACATTGAATCTGTATGCACGGCATTTGGCGCTGGAAAATATTGGAAATAACGATGAGTGCTTTGTGTATTTATCTTCGTGTATTGGGCGCTCAGATTTACCCAGCGCCGTTATTAAAACTGTAAAAAGCGGCTCTGTGCAAACACACGAAATACAATGCGATATTAAGCCACATAAACTGATTGAAATGTTCGGACTAAACAAGCCAGAGTTTGCACAATTATGTCGTGCAGGCCTGATGAAACCACGAGATGCAAATGACTAGAAATGATGGCGCACGGTAAATTCAACGGTAAATTTATCAAATTCTCGTTGCCAGATATTTGAATCACGACGCGCATAACTGAATACAAACGCAGGAAGAAATCCACGTATGTTGAATTTGTTGTTAGATACGGACACAGAATAGCGACCTGTAAAATTGTGTTCAGTTATTTGCGCGAACACACCATCATTCACCACCAGGCGAGCTGAATCATACCACGACCAATAAACAGACGGCTCAAGATAGATGTGAAAATCATACGGCAAATCAAAGCCGATTCCCAGTGCAATGCTGGGGGACCAGTATGAATAGGCCGCATCAGTGGTGTCTTCGCGTGCAATGCCTGTTCTTAGTGTAATATATGTGCGCGGTGTCAGGCTGTAGATAAGCCGAGCATACGCAGAATATGTGTCGCCAGACAAAAATTCATCAAATTCATCATATACATTGTTGTTATAGCCCAGATACAGCGCCCCAGACATACGACGTGTAAAATCATAGTTTATGTCCAGTTTTGCACCCAATGCCCAACTGTATTCGTCCCAGCCGTACCAACGACGATTGGCGGTCGCAGCAAACCATATGTCACCACGATCCCAGATATAACGCGGCCCAGTCGCAAATGATAAATATAAATCATCGTATTCATGCAAATTATACACATTGGTATAAATATTGCCTTCGGTTTTAAGGCGCCAATCATCAGACAGACGAAATTCGTAGTGACCACCCAATGTGAAATTATATCCGACCGCAGATTCTGGGTCGTTCAGGTCGCGACATAATATGCCATATGGCGTGTTAATACATTCTGTACCGCCGACAGCATTGTTCACATTGCTGCTGGGGGCGGCACCAAAATTGAACGACACGCCCCAATTTTTATTCTGGCGTATCAGGTGCCGATATGTCTGCATCAACGCTACCATATCAGATGGCAAATCAGGGGCAGCCATTGCCATACGCAGATGTCTATCGGCATACTGCCAATACCCCAGTTTCATATAACATAAAGCCAAATCAAAATGTACACGCGGCAGGTCAGGATTATTCTGCAACATCCAACGAAAATAAAGCACCGCATCTGAAAAACGTTCTTCGGCAACAGCCTTTTGCGCCAGAACAAACGCAGAGTTATTGCGGGCATCGCCATCAGAACTGGTCAACAGGTTATAGTAAATTGTATCCGCGGTTTTTCCGTCACCCCCAAGGTCAATTTGGGTCGCAACGTTAAAAATTTCCGCATCTGACAGTTTTTGTTGCGTTTCATTGGCCTGTGCGGGCATTGATAATAATGCGCAAATTAATAAACCAGTTATGCGCCACATTATTCACCCACCGTTATTAATTTGTTTATTTCGTCTGCATCATTAGTAATCAACCGTTTCAAACGTGATGCAATTATATATTTGCTTTTGTACCACGGCAGCGGCTGCATATACATATAAACGTGACTGCCATTATCAAACTGGATTTTAAACGTGGCAGATTTTGACCATTTCGGCGCATTTGGGGAATCGTTTAATGCGCGGGTGATGTAATGCTTCATCGCGAACTGTTTTGCGTGGTCGTTATAGTATCTGGGGTTGTTCAAGATTGTGTATGAAACACTTTGGGCAATGCGCCACAGTTTTTTATTTGATGGGTATGGAATAACATCATCGTTCGTCCAAGAATACTGTTTCGGAGCGAAAATTACCGCGCACAATGATGTTTTTGTGTTCTTTAAGCCTGGAATGTCATTGTCATAGTATCGGTTCAGAACAGTGTAAGATGACGCAATTGATTCTGTCAGGGTGCAGTTGCGAACCTCGAAATAAATATTTAGGGCCAGGCACAAATCGCGTTCTTGGTCTGCGGGTGACAGGTTCTTGATTGCGTGCACCATATCATCACGACCACGAATTTGTGAAATAATGGCGTCTTTTTTGGCGCGCTGGCTATCAAATGCGTCATCGGCGAACACAGGTGTGGCACACGATATCGCAACCAGCCAAGATAACAGTGCAATCTTAGTCACGCTTTGCCCCGAATGATCCAACCAATGTGTTATCGCCATCAATGTATCGGTATGTACCGATGGCCTCTTCTGCGCGATAATCGCCATAGTAATTTATATCACCATATGTATTACAGCCGGATGCACAGGATGTAAATTCGGGGCCACCGTTGGTGTTAGTGCCTTCAACCTTGACAGATGTGATGCCGTTGCCATAATAATAAGGTGAATCAATGGTAAATTTATAGTAATCATCGAAATCCAGCACCAAATTTGACCCCGATGATGACACAGTCAGGGTTGCATCACCACCCAGTTCGCGTGCGGAACCCGGGATTGTGTTATTATACGCGACCGCCGCCGCACGCCCAGTATACGTTGCGTATACATTAGAGCTTGTATATGACTGATGACCGCCGCCCTGCATTGTAAATGCGATATAGCGCGGATTTTTATATGGGTTTTCAGATACACCAATCCAATACCCGAAATCGGTATATTTTAACCCCGTCGCACCGCCGCCCAAAACCAATTTGGTCGCGACATAGTCATAGTTAGACGAATCTTCTGCGGGAACGCGCCCCGATGTTTGTTCCGCAAAACCATACTCATTACGGGTGAAACGATCGCCAAAATATGTGACATATGGATAATAAAATGTATTCCACGCATTAAATTTTACATTATTAGATCCTATATATATGTACGGCTTGTCACTAGAATAAGTTCCATAATTCACCGTTGATACTATGTATGGGGAATAGCCAGATTCGCTTATCATCGTAATCAAATCAGAATAAGGGATTGCGTCTGCCGGTTTACCTTCGGTATGTGGCGGAACGGTTGCTTCGCCAGTTTCTGTATCAATATACACAGGATTTGGCAAATCGGACAGTTCCAATGTGGCGGATGTGCTGCACCCGCATAAAGCCAAAATTACTAACAAGTATATTTTTTTGTTCATTTTCTTTTCCCCCAAAAAAATTAAAACTGGTACGGCACGACAATGTTCATTGATATGCCACGATATACCGACGAATATGTTCCAGTCAACCGAAAGATTCCTAAGAACTGAACCCCAGCAGACGCCGCAACATAGCCAGAATTAAATTCTGATGCTTCCCGGACATCGGCACCGGTTATGAAATTTGAATCCAAATCGATGATTTTGTGACTTATTGGTAAAAACTGGCCATATCCAATTGATAAAAATGGCGATAACTGAAAACGTGGGCGCGGATACCACGACAGTCCCGCATACATATTTGTAAACGATTGTTTTACGCCAAATCGCGCGTACATATCATAATTTGGAAACAAATTGGCCGCACCAGAATTCCCAATTGAATCACGCCACACGGAATCACCATACGATGTTTCAAACGAATTGCGCCCAAATGATACAGATGCATCAAAACTGAAATAACGCCCCATAAACGCGTGCCCCGTTATCCCAACCGAACGCAACGGCATTGTCAGACCATTGGCACTGTATATGGCGGTGTTATATCCCGCACCCAGCCACAGCCACGAAGGCTCGTTCAATGTTTCATATTTAGTGAAAAAGAATTCGTCCGTTTTGAAATCTAAAACATCCGATTTATATGCGACAGTTTGCTTTGGCTTGATATATACAGAATCTTTGATGTCGTGGTAACCCGCCTTGGTAAAACGAATGGAATAACGTTCGTTGGGTTTCAATTGGCCAGTCTTGTCCTTTTTAACCTGGGTGCCATCAACATAGATTTTGACACCTGGGTTGCGCTTTTTAAACACAGTAAAGTCAATCGCCCCCGGCAAATATGACATTTTTATTTCCAGACTTTTGTCTGAATTTTTATCAAATGTGTTCGTGGTCGTCACTGTATTCGCCCCAGGATTAGATGCCGCAATGGAATATTTAACCCCTGATAAAAATTTATAGGTCAATGGCTCGGAACCACTTTTTAATTTAAAACCATCAGAATCATTAACTGTGATTGTGGATTTGCCGATATTGGTGCTGATTTTTACGGGCACTGTGGAACGCACCATTTTTTCATGGACTTCCTTGGTCTTGGTGCCAATAGATTTTGTCACTGTGTTATAGTGTGGCAACGTTATCGTCATTTTATGCGAACCATTGCACACGTTGCCAAAACGCAATGGGGTGACACCACTGTATTCAGGTAAATCGTCAATCGATACGTATGCACCCGCAGGCGTTGATTTAACCTGTAATGGATGACCCGCACATTCAATTTGACCAACATATTCATTCAGGGCCAAACTGCCTGCGGCGGTACCTTCTTTGTTTATACGCTGTTGTTCCTGGCGCATATTGGCCTTGGCGTATCTGTATTTAATACAGGCAACATATTCGCCATCAACACGACCGTCGTCTGTTTCGATTTTTTCAAAGTTTTGTTTATATATACCCAGACAGCGACTGCGTTGGGCACTGGAACTGGTGGAATCAGAAACCTGTTCAGATTCATATGAATCAGACGCGGTACTGACGTATGTCCCCAGGATATTACAAACCTGTTGCGTGATGTCATCTTCGGCGCGACGCATCGCATCTGAACGCGATTTGCCAGAAAATGCACGCGCAACAAAATATTTGTATTCAGATGTGTCGGCGGGTGTCTTTTTAGCCCAATCACAAACGGCACCATGGGCCGACACAGAAATATATGTCAGCCCAAAAACACAGCCAATTGCGCCAGAAAGTATCTTAGAATATTTTTTCATTTGGCTGAACATCGCCCAGTTTCATATTATCAACAGACTGTTCAACTATTTTACGTGATGTAGTGGAATCCAACTTTGGGTTCGCAGATACAAACGCCGTCGCCATCGCATTCGCAATTTCCTGGGCGTTGACACGAACCTTGGCATAGGCACGATATTCACGCTGGCCATCGGCGTATTCAATCAACTGCCAATATGTGGATGTCGGAACAACCGTGGAAATGCGAACGCTGGTTTCGCTGACCGCTTTTATCGAAGATGTTGCATCTTTGACAGATTCGCTGGTTTCACTTAACTGGACAACTGCGTTAATCTGCTGGGCCGCCATTGCCGCCAACTGGACAGACGCATCCAATGTTGCCGCACGTTCCAACTGAACCGTGTTGTCACTTTTTTCACTGCGAACGATTTCAGATACAAAATATGTTTTGTTGCCCTCTTCTACGATTCTGCTGTCGGCACTGTCCAGTACCCACTGGGGCAAATCTTGGTTGAATTTTGATTTCAGAATCGTTTGACGCTGGGTCTTGTTATCCTGGAATGATGAACTGCACGCCGCCAGGCCCAAAATCGCAAATGTTGTTAAAATTGTCTTTTTCATTGGAATTCCTTTCGTTTGTATGTAATACCCAGTTATAATATACCCGCCCAGGAATAAAATCAAGTGACATTCTTGCACATTGTTATGCAAATAAAAAAATTCCCCAATTGGGGAATTTTTGTTTTCTGATTTTGCCAGATTATTCTGCGTCAGTCGCCGCTGCATCTGCAGCAGTTTCTTCTGATGCAACATCTGCTGGCGCTTCTTCGACAGCTTCTTCAACCTTTTTAGTGCCGAATGTCAAAGATTTACCCGCAACCAATGCATTAATTTCGTCCTGGGTCTGCGCGACATAGATTTTAACAGGAACGATAACATCTGGATGCAAAGCGATTTTTGTATCGAATGCGCCAACAGACTTAATTGGTGCACCCAACATAACCTGGGCAGATTCAACAGATACATTTGCAACTTCTTTCAACATGCGTGCAATGTCACGTGTTGATACAGAACCATACAACTGACCTGTGTCACCAGCCTGGCGAATCATATGCAGTTTCGCATTTTTGACCGCGTCAACGCTTGCTTCTGCATTCTTTTTCGCTGCTTCCTGGCGTGCTGTCAATTCAGCCTTTTTCGCTTCGAACAAGGCAACGTTTTCACGTGTGAAACGCATTGCTTTGCCGTTTGGCAACAGATAGTTGCGTGCATAACCCGTTTTAACTTCGACGGCATCGCCGATGTTGCCCAACTTGGTAATTTTTTCTGTCAAAATAACTTTCATTTTATCTGTCCTTATATTCTATAAGTTAGGGATTAACCCAAATTGTTACGAACAAATGGCATCAAGCCCAAATGACGTGCACGTTTAATGGCGGTCGCCAATGCGCGCTGGTCTTTCTGGGAAACACCGCTGATGCGGGATGGCACAATCTTACCACGTTCTGTGATATAGTGTGACAATGTCTTGACATCTTTGTAATCGATAACCTTGCCCTTTAATGGGTTTGATTTTTTACGATAAATTGCTGCACGAACTGCCATTATTCTGCCTCCTCGGTATTCTTTTTCATCATGATAGAAGGTGTTGTCGCCAATTCGTCAACACGAACGTTTAAGAAACGGATAACGTCTTCGTCAATGCGTGAACGACGTTCCAATTCTGTAATTTGCGCACCAGGCAGTTCAATGTTCAACATAACATAGTGTGCCTTGCGGTTTTTGCGGATGATATATGCCAAATTTTTCAAGCCCCAGAATTCTGTAGACTTAACATCACCACCCAGTTCTTTGATGATTTCTGTGAATTTAGCCGCTTTTTCTTTAACCTGCGGTTCGGTCAGGTCCTGGCGAAAAACCAAGACGCTTTCATAGTAAGCCATTTTATTTCCTTTGGTCTTAAGTCAGCCGACGACCCCATGCCGTCAGCAGGAACGTGCATTATTATGGCAATTTATAAACAAAAATCAAGTGTTTTTTATTTACCAAACTTGCCACTGCGTGGGAAACCGACTGGAACGGTACGCCCCTGGGATGCGCGCCGGCCACGCCATGGTGCCCAATCTTCTAATTTCGTGGTACCACGACCCGTCGTCCAGCCAAATCCGTTCGCCGCATCAAAGAACATAACGTCCAGAACATACGTGCGCTCGGCATTATATTTTTGCAGAATTACACCCTTGCCACGGGACATTTGCGGAATTTCATCGGTTGCGAAAATCAACAGCTTATCATTCGAGCCAGACATAGCCACACTGTCGCCCGACACACGGACGCACATATGCGCAGGATTTTTCGGTTCAACATTCATAATCTGTTTACCATTCTTGGTTTGCGCAACGCATGCATCACCCGATATGATAAACCCATTACCATGGCGCGACACTAACAAATATTTCGCATTAACATCCAGCACAAATGCGTGCACAATATCTTCGTCGGCTGCAATATCTGCCATCATACGAACTGATTCACCAAATCCACGCGCAGACGGCAACTCGTTCGCGGACAGCGTAAACATTTTGCCCGATGAACCAAAAATATTAATTTTATCAATTGACTGGGCATGGAATGCGGTTTGCAGTTCGTCACCTTCTTTGAATTTCAAATCCAGCGCATTCAAATCCAAGTGCCCTTTGGCCGCGCGAATCCAGCCCATTGTGGACAAGATGATTGTTAGCGGTTCTTTTTCTATAAATTCGTCCGCGTTGACAACAATTTCTTCGGTCTGTTCCGCCCATATTGTACGGCGACGTCCCAGTTTTGTTTTTTTGTCATAGGTCTTTTTAATATCGTTAAACCACGCCTTTAACTGCTCGTTTTGCGCTTCGTCACTGGCCAATAATGCCTGCAGCTGTTCCTGTTCTGCGCGCAAGGCGGCGTCTTCACGCTTAATCTCCATTTCCTCTAACTTACGCAAAGAACGCAGGCGAGTGTTCAATATTGCCTCAACCTGGATATCAGTTAGGTTGAACTCGGCAACTAATACAGACTTGGCATCATCTTCGTTGCGAATGATTTCAATAACGCGATCTAAGTTCAGATACACTACCAGTAAACCACCCAATATTTCCAGACGACGTGCGATATTATTTAAACGCCATTTTGTGCGACGCTGCAAAACCAATTTCTGGTGTGCAACAAATTCACGCAGCACATCACCAATCGGCATAACACGTGGCGCGCCATGCGAATCAATCACATTAAAGTTCATATTGAAACGATATTCCAAATCCGTTAATGCAAACAGATGCGCCATCATTTTATCCGCCGGGATATTTCGCGTCTTGGGCGTTATAACAATACGAACGTCCGTTGTGGATTCGTCCACAATATCGTCAACCAATGGCAATTTCTTGGAATCAATTAAGGTCGCAATCTGTTCCACCAGTTTCGATTTCACTATACCGTATGGAATTTCAGAAATCACAACCTGCCAGCCACCGCGTTCCAGGTTTTCAATTTCCCAGCGCGCACGCACACGAAACGCACCGCGACCAGTATCATAATTCTTTACAATGGTTTCAAAACTGTCAATCAACACACCGCCGGTCGGAAAATCAGGTCCAACCATTTTTCTCATAATCTGAGCAGTTGTTGCGTCTGGTTTATCAACAACCAGGTTCAGGGCATCACAAACCTCGGCCACATTGTGGGTCGGGATATTTGTCGCCATACCAACAGCAATACCCATTCCCCCGTTGGCCAGCAGATTTGGAAATGCGCCTGGCATCACAACAGGCTCCATCGTCGTGCCGTCAAAGTTTGGCATCATATCAACACTGTCTTCGTCCAGCCCTTCAATAATCAACATGGCAGCTTCGGTCATTTTAGATTCAGTGTATCGATACGCCGCCTGGGGATCGCCGTCGATATTACCGAAATTACCCTGGCCATCAATTAACGGATAGCGTACGGAAAAGTCCTGGGCCAGACGAACCATAGCATCATATACAGAAGAATCTCCGTGCGGGTGATAATGCCCCAAAACGTCACCGACCACCGTCGCGCATTTGCGGAACGCTGCATTTGGAGCTAATTTCTGGCGTAACATAGAATATAAAATACGACGATGCACAGGCTTTAACCCATCGCGAACATCTGGCAAAGCACGCGAAACAATCGTGCTGACCGCATATGATAAATAACGTTCAGACAACGCATCTGACAACTGTTGTGAATCAATATTTTCAATAATTTCTTTTCCCATAGCACAGGAAATTTAAAACATTTCAGAAAAAATAACAACACAAAAATTCCCCCAAACGGGGGATTTTTTTACAGTGTCCTTTGATCTAATTTTAAATTGAATATATGATCTAATGGATTATATGCAATATCGGGTGCACTTTGTACGGGTTGGATTGGCGCAACGCGTTTGAAATACTTGTCCCGAGCCATGCGCAACAACACTTCATGCGAACACTTGCGCAACTGTTCCTTGGAACATGTTCCATTCGACAAAAATTCAACCAATTCAGAATGTGTCATAGATTCAATACGTTCTAATTCTTTACCATATTCAATGCGTGCGATTTTGCGTATATCTGCAGCAAATACATTAGACGTATCAAATGCATTGAACAAATCCCCAATGTTTTCGCGGTTATGCCCTGTGTAAACATGGCGCCCATTGGGGGCCGAGACAAATTTGCCATTCTGGACATAGCCGCGCCCCAAATACATAATCGCATGAAACTTGTTTTTACTGCCGCGATAGCGCGGAACTATTAATATGGCACCGGCATCCAAGCAATCTGCACTAAAATTTCTGGATGCAAATTTTTTTATATATTTTTTACGGATAGAATCTGGCGTATTCTCGCCGACATTGTTCTGATGCAAATATTTTTCTAGCGCGGCATTGTATAAATGGTCTGACGCATACATAACCCCAGTGCAAATACAGTCTGAATATTCATTGCTGCTATACTTTTGTTGCATCAAACGTTTAAATGAAACACATGCAGCGTGAGCACCATAAGGAATAATTTTAAATGTATCGCCCTGCTCTTCTAATGCATTGGACAAATGAGTGTATTGACCGTACACACAATGGGCACCAACAGGCGCACCCGGCAATTCGGATCTGACTGCGGAACCATATCTCCGTGTACCCATCAGAGGCTTTAATTTAGCCTGAGATCGCAACATATTGCCTATATACGCATCACATAATTCATCCGTTTTGGCTTCTAGCCACAGTTCTGTAAACTGTATGTCTGAACTCATACTGATATGCATCGAACTGGCTTTCGCCAACATTTCAGACTTATCTTTATTCAACCGTTCCACGCCAGCTTTGTAATACCCACCACCATTATTAGTTTGTGCTGAAACAGATGCAGGTACCGCTGCGAAAAGAGAGGCGCCCCCAAAAACATATGGCAATGTCCATTTAAAGTTCATTTTATCCTCCATTTGCAATCAACCAAGTATCACAACATTTACCGCTGCTACTTGTCATGTGTTAATGTTCTTCTTTGTTTTGATTGGTTCACCGCGAGAATAAAAAATGCGATGTACATTCAGGCACTTTTTCAAAAACAAATACCCCGACTTGCCATTTTATAATAAGAACCGGCAGCCCGCCCTGTTTCCAGGGAACCAAAGTTTGTATATACAATATATGTATTTTTTGTTTTTTGTCAAGTGCTTTTATAAAAAAAAGCCCCAAATGGGGCTGTTTTTTTCAATTTTTTCTGTTTATCTGTTAGTTAACTGCAATTCAATACGACGATTTTGCTGTAATGATTTTGCATCACCGCCCAATTCGACGGGGTGCATATCACCAAAACCACTAGGGACCAGACGACGTTTGGACACACCAGCATTCGCCAATTCATCCGCCACGGCGGTGGCACGCAACAAAGACAATTCAGTGTTATTTTTATAGCCATGGGTACCGGCAATAACCTGCTTTTTATCCGTATGGCCATCAACACGAATAATCCAGTTAATGTCAGACGGAATTTTGTTTTCCATATCTTTGATTACATTTGCAATCAGATGCAACTGTTTCTTCCCGTCCACGGATAATGTGTATGAACCGCTGGGGAATAAAATATCACTGTTGACAATAAAGCGATCACCGTCCGTCTGGATTGTCGTGCGATCACCCATTGCGATTTTAACAGCCTTGTAAAATTCAGACTGGTACTGAGACATATCTTTTAATTCTGCAACCTTGTCCGCCAAAGCTTTGTTCAGACGTGATGACATCTCGACATAGCGAACTTCCTGGGCGCGACTTTTTTCTTCGGACGCATCCAAGGCTGCCTGCAATTTCGCCAGCTGATCAGCCAGCTTTGCACGTTGAGAATCCATTTCAGACTGCAATTGTTTACGTTCCTGTTCCAGGGCAGCCGTTTTTTCTTTGTCCAGATTCGCCTGATTCAACTGGGTCGTAAGTTCTGATACCATTTTCTGCAAATCATTGCCACGGTTCTGCAGTTCCAAAACCTTGGTTTCATATGCTGCAATCAAATCCGACACACTTAAATCCATTTCTGATAACTCGTTATTCAGGTCGGCATTCGACTGTTCCAATTTTTCCAGTTCATTGCGTGCCAATATCAACAAACGTTTGGCCTCTTGCTCGTCCAGGGTCATTTGTTCGATGGTTAATGCCTGCTCTGCGTTGGCAGCCTTTAATTCCGCAACCGCTTTCGAACCAGTCGCTTTGTTAAATACACTGGTCGTTGTCCATAGAAAAACAAATACTATCATCAAAAATATCAGAATAATCACCAGATTCGAAAATAAATCCACGAATCCTGGCCATGCATTTGTCGAAGTACGATAACGAACGTTCATCATTTTATGTTTCTCTCTCTTTCTTGAACTTTTATATCTGGGCGGGCGCGTCAGCAGTTACTGCGTGTGTGTGTTCAGCCAAATAGTCTTCCAGTTCACGGTAAATTGCATTCTGGGCGGACTGCACCTGGTATCCCAAGAATCCGACAGCCAAACTGCCCCCCAATCCTAATAAAGAACTGGTAAACGCGGTGGCCATACCCGCCAATGGACGCGACAGCCCCATCTGCATAGACTGCAACACCGTGTCATCTGAAAAATTTAAATTTCCAATCAATTCTGCAAAACCGCCAACCGTTAATATTAAACCCCAAAACGTACCAAGCAGCCCCAAAAATATTAATGTATTTGTAATGTATCGAATGGATTCACGCCCATCTTCCAGACGCATTAATATCATATCCATAATGCCATTTAATGATGCAACGGAAATCCGACGCGGACGCGTCGATAACATTTGGGCCACAGGGCGTAATAAATATGGTGGCAATTCCAGTCTGCGACGCCCCATAGTATATGCGTGCAACCATTTGTATTCTGGCAACAAACCAAACATCAAAACAAAACACAGACCAACACCAAACAATGTCGTGCCAATAATCACGCCATTAAGCCATACATTTGAAATCGCAATCGCGATGAAATCAGACCAAAAATACAACACGCCCGCAATCAGCAATGCAGTAAATAACGCCATACGATTAAGCGCACCGTGAAACAGTTTTGTCATATGTACTTCCCCCGCTTAGTAATACATTAGTAAATTTTTACGATTATTGTCAATAGACTTTATTACTTTATTTACATACCGCAACATATGGTGGCTGGGAACGCGTCGCGTCTATTTCGCCATCACCACAGTCCATGCAATTAAAACGACGATTTTGCGAATGTGCCCCGTCCAGCGGAACCGCAACACCAACAGTTTCTTTGACCGATTCCAGATATGCGAGACCTGGGAACCCAAAATAAAATGCACGCGTGGGACCACTGCATTCTGATGTGACGCCCGGATAACAACGCGGATCAGAAATTCGTGAAATATCGGGCACACACACCGTCACACAGGTTTCAGGATCTGTCACCATACGTTCACAATCTGTACACGACGTCTGAGGCACACGCAACGTAGCCCCCAGACCACCATAAACCGCCCCTGATGTCACATTTGAACATTTTTTTATTGTATTGGATATAGAGGGATCAACAACACATTCCCATTCCAATGTATTATAATTCAGGCGTGCAATCATTTTTTCAGGACAACTTTTTTCAGGGAACGGATTGACGCATTCCCAAAGACTGTCCACCATAACCGCGGTTTGATTGCCCGCGCACAACGGTTTGCGCGTTTCATCAGGTACACATTCGTACAGGTCAGAATCCCATATCATATCACCACCACAGTCGGTCTTGGCATTAAAGCCAATACACTGCCACCGGCCAAAGCGATACGTTTGCGCTGTCCCTAGTGGGCAGATAACATCGGGTGGCGGCGTTGTGTCGTACAAGGTACCAGCGTCTGGAATTTCGTATTGCGTCAGATATACCAACTGGCCATCAGACAGTTCCATTTCTTTGACAATTTCTGATGGAACCTGACGCTGAAGCGATGTACCACCAGACATTATCAACCCATCACGCAATAAACCAAATGTGTCAGATTCAGAATAATGCCGCTCTAATATTTCCATCATAGAATTATAGTGCGCGGAATCCAGTGGCGCAGTTGCTGTAATAATATAACTGAACGCAGGCTTCTTTTTCGGGCCCGCATCACATTTGGTGATTTTTAATTTTTTATCAAGACAGATAAATTGGCTGACCAGCCCATTTTGTTCAATACAAATGTCGTTGAATTCAATTCCATTTATTTGAGCATTGTGCATAGCGGTTGCACACTGGGCAATCGTGCGCAGGTCTGAACGCATTACGGCATAGTCTGTGTCATGCTGGATTACAGTCTGGCTGGGCGAGCTCATCAGATAATACCCCGCCATAAACAGCGCAACCAATATCATGATAAAAATATTCATCATTCCCCCTTGCGATTTATAAAAAGTCTAGGTAATATACAAATAAATTGCAACATAAAATCGGACGATATAATGAAAAAATTTTTATTAATAGCAATGCTGATAATTATGGCAGGCTGCGGTTTCAAGCCTATGTTTTCAGGCCAAGACACAAACATTCATGTAGAACCAATCAGCGGGATTAACGGTATCGAATTACGTAATGCATTGTGGGCTAAATTTGGCGGCCAGCACGACGAAAATGCAACTTACAGACTAACGGTTAAATTATCCGCACCAAATACCCAGTACAAGGCGCTGAAAAGGACCGGTGACGCAACCTGGCAGGAAGTATCACTTAGGGCAACGTATGTGCTGACACACAATGGCGAACAAATCGCAACAGGCACAGAAAGCGCCGCAGAATCATATACGTTTGTGGAATATTTGGTTGCATCGAACGCGTCGTATAATAACGCTGTAAAGAATACCATTAATGTTTTGGCGGAAAAAATTGGCACACGCGCAATCGCTGAAACGTATAAATATTCGCACCAAGATAAAAATACGGATGCAAAATAATGAAGTGGAAAGATGCCGATTTTAAAAATGGAATTGAAAAAATCCGTGCTGTATTAATCTATGGCCCAGACGCCGGCCAGATTGACGAGTATTGTGATTTAGCCGTTGAAAAATTGGGCATAGAAAAGGACAATCTATTCGCCTTGGATTCGGATGAACTGCGCGAAAAACAGGATGCATTATTTGCCGAAGCCTGTACACCATCTATGTTTGGTGGACGTAAAATGGTAATCATATCAAACGCAGGTGACGCCTGTGCAAAACAGGTAGCGGATTTAGTTAATCATTCGGGCCTGTGTGCAACCGTGATTGTTGCGGCGGGCGATTTGCGTGCGGGTGGCGGCCTGCGTTCATTGTTCGAAGGGGCAGATAATATGGGCGCCATGGCGTGCTATACAGACGACGCAAAGACATTGGCAACACTGATACGCAACGAATTGTCTGCGGCGGCTGGAATTCAGCAGATTACACCCGACGCGATGGCGTATATGACATCTCACCTGGGCGGAGACCGCGGTATTACACGCGGATTTTTAACCAAAATTGCACTGTATGTTGATGACAAGCGTATTGTAGAATTGTCTGATGTGGAAAAATGTCTGCCAGATACAGGTGCGGCAGATATTGATGATTTTTTATATTCGCTGACCGCGGGTCACATCCAGCAGACTATGATGGCACTGGACAGACTGTTGTATGATAACAAAGAACCAAATATGCTGATAAGAATGCTGGATGGGCATTTCAAAAAACTGCAAACAGCCGTTGTTGACGGGCAACTACCCCGCCTGTTTTGGAAGGTCGAAGATAAATTTAAGCAGGCCATCAAGATTTGGCCTGATGCGGAAATTACAGCCGTGCTGATACGGCTTAATGAACTGGAACGCCAATTGCGCACAACAGGTATGCCGGGCGAGGTTTTATTGCGTGACTTTGCATTAAAACTGTGCGCACGTGCGGCAAGAATGGCAATTACAAGAAGGAACTGATAAAAATGTTAGCATCTGTGTACGCACCAAAAGATTTTAAAAGACTGCGCGCAGCGGGCGATATCGTGGCACGCTGTTTTGATTTTATTTCACCGTATATCAAGGCTGGTATTTCAACCGGCGAAATTGATCGTATGGTGGCACAATTTTTAAAAGAAAATGGTGCGCGTTCATCTGATTTGGGATATCAAGGATATCCAAAGCATATTTGTACATCTGTTAACGATGTTATCGTTCACGGCATCCCCAGCGATGAAGTCGTGTTAAAAGATGGTGATATCGTAAATATCGACCTGACCGCAGAATACAAAGGATTCCATGGCGACGCATCGCGTATGTTTATGATTGGCAATGTAAAACCACAAACACGCAAACTGGTCCAGGTGTGTCAGGACGCATTGAATGCGGCAATTTCTATCTGTGCACCGGGCGTTCCACTGTCTGAAATCGGAAAAACAATCGAGGCAGTTGTCAATCCACACGGCTTTTCAATTTCACGCGATTTTGTTGGACACGGTATCGGCAAAGTAATGCACGACGAACCCCAGATTTATCATTTCTATGACAAAAGATGGGATAAAGTAAAAATGGTACCTGGATTGGTATTTACAATCGAACCTATGATTAATACAGGCTCGCCAGAATGCAAAATTGATGAAGACGGATGGACGGCGCGTACAATTGATGGCGGAATGTCCGCCCAGTGGGAACACACAATTGGAATTACCGAAGACGGCGCAATTATTTTTACAGAAAAAATGGTTTGAATGAAATATGCCCGATAAAGACCAACAGTTTCACACGGGTCATCGTGACAGATTAAAGGAAAAGTTTCTGGACAAGAAACTGGTAGAGTACGAGCAATTAGAATTGTTGCTGTGTTACGCGATTCCAAGACGCGATGTCAGGCCACTGGCACGAAAATTAATACAACATTTCGGCAGCGTTTATTATGTGCTGAACGCAAACATAGATGACCTGATGGCGGTTGACGGTGTTGGACATTCTACAGCTGTGTTGATAAAACTGGTTCACAGTTTAATTTGTATCAGTCACGCCAAAAAATTAACGGAAAAGTCTTTGTATCTACAACACGACACACTGGTTGATTATTGCAGAATGAAAATGGCAGAATTGAAAACTGAAGAATTTCACGTACTGTATTTGAATGCAAATTTTTGTTTGCAAAAACACGAAGTGCACAGCCAAGGAACAGCCGAATCTTCTAATGTTTATATCGAAAAGATTATGGAATATGCGCTGAAAAACAATATAAAAAGCGTCGTTCTGCTACACAATCACCCATCGACAGATAACACGTTTTCATCTACGGACATTGCACTGACAACACAATTGGAGTATATGTTGAATGTGTGCAAAATTGATCTGTACGACCATTTTGTTGTATCCGCAGGCATTGTTCATTCTATGCGTGCCGAGCAACTTTTGAACAGATCAGCAAACAAACCCGTTCCCTAGAACAATTCCGTAACATCACAAACACGACTTAGTTTTTCTGGCGCACCGGCCGTGATTTTGCCACCATTCAAACTGTATTTGGTTCTAGACGCCATCGATGGTGTCACCCAGGTATCCTCGAATGGACGTGAAATAATTGTTGCGCTAAAGGTCGGCTTAAAGTGAAACTGAATCAGACGCAACGCACATTCTGCACCGTGTGTCGTTCTGAAACCATCTGGGGTGATATCAACCATTTTGCCGCCATTGTTAAGTTCTATTTTATATTCATGGTAATCGTGCGCGGTGCCGGTCGCAACGTGTGTGCGTGTAATCAAATCAACCAAACCGTCATTATTGATATCACGACGAAATTTTTCAATGCTGTCTATTCCTGCGCCAAATTCATCTAGTTCGCCCTGGATGCTTTCATCAGGCGTGCCCAAACCATCCGAAAATTCGATGTATTTTTCGCCTGCAACAGGTTCTGCATCAATTGCAACCTGTGTATGCACAATGGCTTCTGGCGCCAATTGTGTTGCGTCTTTGCCAGGCAGCATAAATATTAAAACGCCCCCCACGACCAATATCAACACAATCAAAATAGCAATTAAAATTTTATCACCTGTGTTTCGCATAGTTTATCCTTTGGGTTATATCTGTGTGACATGACCGGGTTTCCAGCCCTCAACACTTCTGATAGCATTTACAACACTCATTAGCTCTGTATCGTTCAGTTCTGATATTTTGCGATTTATTGATAAACCTGTCAACTGGGCAACACGACGCTGATATCCAGCCGTATTATTTTCAGACGGCGGCGCCCATCGGGCAATTGCACCCGCAACGGTCAATTTGATATAGCTGCTGGTTAACAGCAACTTCTTTATTGCCTGCATACCCGTTTGTTCATCCGGGAACACCGCAAAACCACCCGCCGAACCAATCGCACCGACAGAACGTGTAAATTTACCGGGACGAATATTGCCAGGATTATTATTTCGCCACGCACGCGTGCCGCCTGAACGTTTGTACTTTTGGCCATCGGCGCCGACCACAATAACATCGTTACCAGACGCGCTTGCACTTTGATATCCAGACGTGGAAGTCGTGGTGGCACCACCAGAATCAGCCACAGTTGTTTCTGTGCTTAAAATTTCTGGAACTGCTGGCGTCTCGTATGCGGCGAATTCTTCTGAATATATTGCGCCAGAATCATAGATATCAAATTCTTCGTACAAATCAAGTTCACCACGCTCATTTAATTTCATTTCGCGGGCGTCCAATAATTTGCTCATTTCAACCATAGAAATAGATATTGTGCGACATCCGCGACCAAATAAATCTTTGCCATAGACAATGTTCATTATAGGCTTGGAAATTGACAGAACCCCGAATATTATAAGTAAATTTCGCAGGTTTATTAGAACATCATTTTTTGCGCCACGTATCATTGATATGGCCCAACCAGTTAGCAACAATCCAGTCAAAATCAATATTGCAAACCAGGCATATTCAACAAAAGTCTCGAAGCTGCGCAGGATACAAGACGGATCTTCCATATATACAAAATCAGGGTCCACACGGATATTGTGAAACCCAGAATTTGTTAATAATCTGACGATTGTATCCGTATTCATATCTGCGGATTACGCCCCCTGTTTTTTTGATGCGGCGGATGTAAAGAACCCAGGCAGCGCAAAATCATCGTCATTTGCGGCGGTGCCAGCCCAACCGAACAGATCGCCCATTATGCCCGCATCATTATTTTTTACCTTTTTAAATGGCAGGATGTTTTTCAGTTTTCCAATTTTGCTTTGACCTTCGACACGTGATGTAGCGGGAATTTTATCCTGGGTATCGGCAAATTCACTGGCAAGGCGCGCCAATGTCGCATCTGAATCTTCGTCATCAAAGACATCGATGATGGCGGCTTCTGTTTCGACCATATCTGCGGTCTGAACATCTTCGCGCAGGGGTGTCATACTTTCCAATAATTGTTCCAGTGTTTTTTCCACAGGGGTCACGGGCGCTTCGTCCGCAACCATATCACCAATTGTGACCGGCGCAGCATTGTCATCTGCAGCGACATCCGAAACGGGAAAGACATCATCAATACTGACATCTGAAATAACGGCGGTTTCGACCACATCAATCACGGGTTCTGTTTCCGTGTGCTCTTCTGCATCAGCGACAGCCGCAACAGGTTCGATTACATCTGGTTCGGGGATGACGTCTTCTTGGACGGATAAAATGGATAAAATTGGGATAACTTTTTCTGGTTCTGATTCGGGTTCTGATTCGGGTTCAATATCCGGGATGGAATCGACCACAGGTTCTGTTTCAGGGGATACATCTGCATCCATCACGATGTTTTCTGGAACTTCGTCTTCTGCCACCGGCAAAATAGGTGTTTCAATTGCAACTTCGGGCACACTTTCCAGCACGGATTCTGTCACAGGTTCGGCCACAGTTTCAACCACAGGCACAGTTTCCGTGACGCGGGGTGCAGCAATGGGCGTGGCCAATGCACAATCACAGTCAACCGGTACACCAAATAAAATCGTGTCATTTGACAGTTTAAGCGACGTGCGAACCTCTTCAAAAGCGGCACGAATTTCCGCCATTTCAAACACTTCGTTTCCAGAAATATAGATTATTTTAGTCTTCATAAATTTATCCCCCACAATATATGGTCGCATTATATCACATTTTAGGGTTGAACGCATATAAAAAATGTCTTAAACTGAAAATATGGCAGATATAAAACAACAAATTTTTCAGGAACTGGCAAATCTGGAGGAAGCCGCCGCTAAATTACGCGGCACCGCCATTCACGCGGGCAAACAAACAGATCTGGAGGTTGCAATACTGACCGAACAGGTGCGTGGCCTGCGTGAAAAAAATGCACGCGCGGTCGATATGATTGACAAGTCTGTATCTATACTAAGGAAATTAAAGAAATGAGCGTTGTGTCAGTACCAATTGTAAACAAAAATTACCCAATGGGATGTGAAGACGGTCAGGAAGCACGCCTGATCGAACTGGGGAAAATGGTGGACGCGCGCGCACGCCAAATTTTAGACAAGATTGGCCCCCTGCCCGAGAATGCGTTGTTGGCAACGCTGTGCATTGTCCTTGCGGACGAGGTGCAGAACCGCCCCACCCCGGCGGCAAGTGAAGCGGACTTGAAAGAGATTTTGGCCCGAATACGCGAGATAAAACATAAAATCACACAATAAAAATCCCCCGAACGGGGGATGTTTATTAAATTGTACTGCCTGACATTTTTTCCCTGTCATCATATACGCAACAATTGTTGTTCAATATGGTTCCGGCCACCCAGCTGCCACTTGATGATAAACATTTTGATTTCTGGCCTACATCCAAGCCGCATATTATACATCTAATCTAGTCGGGCATTACTGTTAGCTGACCACCCTTTACATTACAGTGCTCTGTCCAGTCATTAAGTACATCAGATTTCCATTCGCATTTGCCAGTGGTCTGGCTAGGTTCTTTGTTTGAATCGCATTGGCAAAAACAGCCGTAGTTGCTGGCGCATGTCCAATCTCCACCACTGCCCGAGCACGCGGTCGTTGGTAGTTGTACACACGTCATACTGTCTATTGATTGTGCCATACCAGCCGAACAATCACAAAAAGTTCCGTTCCAGTCACCGCCGCTGTTCTGACACGATGCTTTTATTAGACAGCATCCGCGTCCCCACCGGCGGTACCACCCAAAGGGTATACTGTGACATTAGGTTCACAAGTATAAGTCGAATAGTCAGGGAAAGAACCATCAGCACACGAGAGTGTAGCCCTACATTGGTCAAAAGCATCAACCCATATGTACCCGCTGCCACAGTTGCAGGACGAACCGGTCCAGGCTCCGCCCCCCGATTTACACAGGACGCTGTCCACGTCTTCCCCGCCCATCATTGACAAAATCCAAGCAGTGCGTCCAACTTCGGTATTAACGGTCTCGTCCTTTATACCATTAACGGACATACACGTGATAATTTGGGAATTGCACGCCCGGGTTGCAATTTTGTTCTTGGTCGACATTTCGCCGTCTGGGTTCGCATCTGGATCGTAATTATTTGATGACAGGCACGAGGAAATGTCACGAACGCAATTTTCCGCATAGTCCGCCAATATCGTATCCTGGGCCGATTTAATCTGGATCAATGTGCGATTCAAATAGTCCGTTATAACAGAATTATCAACAACGTATTCGCGGTTGTTGTTTGGACCGGTATAAGTGTAATCCTGACACTGGTTCAATACAGACATACAGTTGCCATAATTTTTGCCGTCAGATTTATTGTAATACCCGATTTTATTCTGCAGATATTTGGATATGTTCGCAGATGTTGAATTTATGTCGCCAATGTCACTCGCAATGGTCGATTCTACAAAATCTGGCAATGAACCATTCGCAGCCCACGCATTCTTAGTGACGTCGGATTCATAATTCCACATTGCGTACAGTCCGTCAGAAACATTGCCGGATATTGCCGCACCAGATTCACCAGGCTTAGACCCAACAACAACCGCACCGTTTACAATGTATTTGCCCGTCGGATCCAGACAGTATTCATAGTCAGAACCACATACAAATTCATCACGCATACAGTTGTCTAATTCCTGGACACACTGCAGACGGGTCAGATTGTTTTTTTGTTGCGCAACCATTA
>JAZRLB010000018.1:0-54408 GCA_045646625.1 Candidatus Enterousia sp.
CCGTAGTGGTGCGGCAGCCGGTGCAACGGCGGTTCAAGATTTAGAAGATTTGGGTATTACAGCCACTGCAACAGAATTGAATTATGTTGATGGTGTTACCAGCAATATCCAGACTCAGTTAAATGCAAAACAGGCGTCATTGGGTTATACAGCGGAAAATAGCGCGAATAAGGTGACGAGTGTATCGAGTACGTCAACAGATACTCAATACCCAAGTGCAAAGGCGATGTACACAGCATTGTCTGGGAAACAGGGTACGTTGACGGCTGGTTCAAATATCACGATTACTAATGGTACAATTAGTTCCAAGGACACAAATACGACATACTCTGCGGGGACTAATATTACTTTGTCTGGTACTACGTTTAATGTTCCGACCGGGACACCGTCTGCATTAGGTGTTGTTAAGGTTGGACAGATTCCATCTGGTTCAGCGACGTCAACAACGTATGCGACCATTTGGGTTGAATAAGTTTGAAAATCCCGCGTTCGCGGGATTTTTTATTAGTGTTCAGAGTGCAGTTAATGAATATCTAATACTTAGATAAATAAAAGTTTTTCTAACTAAATCCCTTTGTCATTGCGAGGTCGTGCAACGACCGTGGCAATCCAGTTAATGTATGCGCATATGATTCTATTAACTGGATCGCCGCGCTATGCTCGCGATGACAAAGTAGTATTTATGACCGCGGGACCCAGGTTATGTATTCTTGTGTTATGGGTTTTGAGCAAAAATATTATTACGTTTATATTATGGCAAGTTCTAGAAATGGTACATTATATGTGGGGTTTACCAGTAATTTACCCCAAAGGGTTTTTGAACATAAAAATCATTTGTTGCCCGGTTTTACAGATAAATACAATGTTGATAAGTTGGTTTATTTTGAACGCTTTGAAGATGTTAATCAGGCAATAAAGCACGAAAAACGGCTGAAGGAATGGAAACGTAATTGGAAAAAGGATTTGATTGAAAAATTCAATCCAGAATGGCGTGATTTATATGATGATTTGAATAATTTATTATAAGGATTACACCTGGGTCCCGCGGTCAAGCCGCGGGATGACAATATTAAGATTTTATGACCTGGGGCCTGTGGTCAAGCAGTGTGGTGACAGAGTTTTTTATTAAAATAAACTTATCAGGCTGATGCCAAGTATGGCGGCAACAATTGCACCGATGGTTAATGGCCAGAAGTATTTGTTTACAATTGCGTTTGCGCGTTCTTGGAAGAAGTAAAGCAGGGTGCCCACAATCGCAAAACGACCTGTGCGGAATATCGCAGATACGGCCAAAAATATCCATAGTGGATAGCCGATAAAGCCCAACCATATTGCCAGTAGTTTATATGGAATTGGGGTCACGGCTGTCAGTACTATAATCCAGATGCCGTATTTACTAAACATTGGCTTGATAGATGTTTCGATTAGTTCTGGATTTGAAAAAGTTTCAATCAGCCAAATACCAACCGAATCGTATAGCCACATACCAATCATATAGGCCAAGGCGCCGCCGACAATCGAGCCCAGGGCCGCCGCAATCGTTATCGGAAGGGCGCGTTTCTTGTTCGCAATAATAGGTGGGGTCATAAAGACTTCGGGTGGGATGAATAAAAATATGGATTCGCATATAGTTAGTAAAAATACAATCCACGAATAGGCACGCGATTCTGATTTCTTTAATATGTATTCTGAAAATTTCATTGTGTAGAGCCTTTTTTTGTCAAAATTTACTTGATTGTAAATTATTATCCTATATTTTACTATTATAACACAACAAAGAAAATATAAATGCCAAAAAAACAGTTTAATTCAAATCGTGGGGAACGTGTCGCAAGTAAAGTGCAAACGCTGGTGGCGGAAATCCTGCGGGATAATTATGGCGATGATGCATTAATCTCAGGTGTGTCACTGGTAGGCAGTGTGGCACACGGTGGTTTGCAGTTCGTGCGCTTGTTCTTCTATACCAGAATTCAGGATATTGGTGCTGTGCAGGCGCGTCTGGATGCAATTACGCGCAGTGTGCGGTTTGAGCTGGCAGCGCGTATGAATCAAAAATATGTGCCGGATATTAAATTCCAGTATGATGATACAATGGAAAAAGCCGCCAGAATTGACGAGTTGTTAAATAATTTGGATACAGGGAATGATTAGACAGGTTTTGCGTTTGGATAAAACTTTGATGTGGGATTGCTTTTTTATCGCAAACCAGTTTGTTGATGCAACGACCCTGGCAGCATGGGCGGAATTGAAGAATTTTGTGGATTCTGGAAAGTCCATTTTGTTCGTTGATGAAAAGGAAAATGGATATCTGAAAGGGTTTCTGTTGGGAAACGTTCAGACAAATGGAGCTGTGGTTGAAAATCTGTTCGTGGATAAGCGTTTTCAGCGTACAGGTGTCGGTGGAGCTTTGTTGGGGGCGTATGAAAACTTTGTTCGCGCCTGTGGGGTAAGGCAGGTGAAATTGCAATCAAGACCAACAAAACAAGCTATGGCGTTTTATAAAAAGCACGGATATGTCAAAATAAAGTTTGATTATCATATGCAGAAAAGTTTGTAAAATTCATCTTGCGAATGCGGCAATAGTATACTAGTATATGCCAAGTATAGTATAGGTGAGTTTGTATGAAGCAGTCTAATATTCGTAATTTTTCAATTGTTGCACATATCGATCATGGAAAATCGACACTGTCAGATCGTCTGATAGAATTTACAGGCGGCCTGCAATCGCGCGAGATGAAGGCCCAGGTGTTGGATTCTATGGATATTGAGCGTGAACGTGGAATTACAATTAAGGCACAGACTGTGCGGTTGAACTATACCGCGAAAAATGGTGAAAAATATCAATTGAATTTGATGGATACGCCGGGACATGTGGACTTCTCGTACGAAGTGTCGCGGTCGCTGGCTGCGTGTGAAGGGGCGTTGGTTCTGGTGGATGCGACACAGGGGGTACAGGCGCAGACGCTGGCGAATGCGTATTTAGCGCTGGATAATGATTTGGAGATGTTGCCTGTTTTAAACAAGATTGATTTGCCGTCCAGTGATGTTGCGGGTACACGTGAACAGATTGCAGATGTTATCGGTTTGGATGCAGGTGATGCATTAGCTGTGTCTGGCAAAACTGGGGATGGGGTGCCGGAATTGCTGGAAGAAATTGTAAATAAATTACCTGCGCCACACGGTGACGAAAATGCGCCGACACGTGCGTTGTTGGTGGATTCCTGGTATGATTCTTATTTGGGCGTTGTGATTTTAGTGCGCGTGGTTGATGGTGCGTTATCGCGTGGTCAGAAAATTAAATTTATGGCGACGGGTGCAGAATATGTGGTGGACAAGATTGGATACTTTACACCGAAAATGGTTAATGTTGATAAACTGCATACCGGGGAAATTGGTTTTATTATCACAGGTATGAAGACAATTCACGACTGTAAGGTTGGTGATACGATTATCGATTCGAAATATGATGATGCAAAAATGTTGCCAGGTTTTAAGCCGTCCGTGCCAGTGGTGTTTTCTTCTTTCTTTCCTGTCGAAGCCGATGATTATCCGACATTCCGTGAAAGTGCCGAAAAACTGGCGTTGAATGACGCGTCCTTTATGTTCACTGTGGAAAAGTCGTCTGCGTTGGGATTCGGTTTGCGGTGCGGATTTTTGGGATTGCTGCATATGGAAATTATTAGCGAAAGATTGGCGCGTGAGTTTAATTTGAATCTGATTAACACGGTGCCAAGTGTGCTGTATAAAATTCATATGCGTGATGGTTCGGTAATTGATTTGGAAAATCCAGCAGATATGCCAGAACCAACACGAATCGCGTCAATTGAAGAGCCCTGGGTGCGCGCGACAATTATGATGCCTGATAAATATATGGGTGGGATTATGTCGCTGTGTTCAGAACGACGCGGTGTTCAGGAAAATATTTCGTATGTTGGTAATCGTGCGGTCTTGGTTTATCAATTGCCATTGGCGGAAATTGTGTTCGATTTCTATGATCGCGTAAAGTCCATTTCGTCGGGATATGCGTCGTTTGACTATGTGGTGTATGGATATCAGGCGTCCGATTTGGTCAAGGTTAATATTCTGGTAAATGAAGAAAATGTAGAGCCGCTGTCTTTTATGTGTCATCGGTCTTTTGCAGAAAAACGCGGTCGTCAGATTGTTGAAAAATTAAAAGATTTAATCCCACGTCATCAATTTAAAATTCCTTTGCAGGCAGCAATTGGTGGCAAGATTATCGCAAGAGAGACTATTGCGGCATATCGAAAAGACGTGACTGCAAAGTGCTATGGGGGGGATATTACACGTAAACGTAAACTGTTGGAAAAGCAGAAAGAGGGTAAGAAACGTATGCGTTCGTTCGGTAATGTAGAAATTCCACAGTCTGCATTTATTAATGCATTAAAGGTATCTTAAAAAGATAAAGGTTATATAGTATGAAATGGTTTAATTATTTGTGTAAAACCCCACTGGTGAAGATTTGTCAGGATTGGAAAGGATATAATAAACTTGGGCGGGATATAAAAAAAGCGGATGATGCGCTGGAACGCGCTCAGTCGTATTTGGTTAAGTTATGTCTGATTGGGGACGAGTTTGTTAAAGAAGAAAAATCTTGTTTGAAGCAGGTTGAAATTGTGCCACCTGTGGGTGAGTTGATTGACGATGACAATATACGTTTTTATACACAGCGTTGTCCTTATTTTTACCCAGTTGGTGATGAAGTGCCTTGTGCGTGTACAGAGTGTGATTATTGGATGCGTAACCAAATGTATAGTAAGCATTTAGAACGTTTGAAGCAATTGAAGCAAGAAAGAAAAATGTATTGGGCCAGGAAATTTGAAAATGTAAAATAAATCGATAAAAAGGGGGCCGGAATGGCACACCAATTTTATTTTAATCCGTATATTTTGGACAATCTGCCGGCGCCGGCGGCAGGTTTTGATGTCGTTCAAGATATTTCAGAACCAAGACTGCGTATGTATGTGACCAGTCGTGGGGTTAAGACTTTTTTTGTGCGCAAGCGCGTACATGGAAAAGATAAGCGCATTTTAATTGGTAAGTATCCGGATGTTGATATTGAAGATGCGCGTAGTGCAGTGCCGCAGATTTTGGAAAATGCATCTAAAAAGCCGCCTTTGCGCAGAAAAAAAATTACTTTTAAGCAGTTCTTGGATTTGTATTTGGCAAATAAAGTGCGCCGTGGTGAAGATTCGTATATGAAATTGGTGCGCGCAATAAATAGACATTTGGTGTCTTTGTTCGATAAAAAAATATCTGATATAAAATCTGAAGATGTACAGACTTGTGTGCAAAATATTTCGGGTGCTGCAATTGCCGCGCGTATGCAGGAATTATTGCAAAGTGTTTTTAATTATGCGATTGAAATGGGATATGTGAAATCTAATCCGGTTGTGGGGCTGGAAAAGATAAAACAAAATCGACGTGTGCGGCCGTTAAACAAAGCAGGGCTGCAGCGATTGATAAGCGCAATTAATGATTTAGATGATATTATTTTGCGTGGTGCATTTTTAATGCAGATTTATGGATTTGCGCCACGGTCAAAAATATTTTCTATGGCGTGGGAAGATTTGGATTTTAACCATGATATGTGGAATGCCCAGCCGTTATCAGACAGGGCGATTGTTTTATTGCAGGATATGCCCCAAGATGGACATTGGGTTTTCCCGGGACGTGGTGGAATGCATTTGATGGATCCGCGTACGGCATGGCGACGTGTTGCAACGGTGGCAGGGATTCCAAATTTGACAATGGATGATGTGCATAAATTTTTGATGCGTCGTTTGGTCTGGGCGTCTGACAAAGAAGATTTGCGTGTGAATATAAATACACTGTTAGATGATGTTTGTAGCCCAAGCATATAATTTTGTATTTGTCAAGTGTTTGTTATAGTTTGTTATAATCTCTTGACAGTTATCTTATAAAATGGTAGTTTATTGTTTAATGACGGTCATGGTATGGACCAAACAATTTAACAAAAACAAAGGAAAAAAAATGACAACTTTTGAAAAAGTAAAAAAAATCGTAGTTGAAAAACTGGGTGTGTCTGAGGATAAAGTCACAGAAACTGCGACATTTGTAAACGATTTGGGCGCTGATTCCCTGGATGTTGTAGAATTCGTTATGGAAGTGGAAAAAGAATTCGATATCACAATTCCAGATGATGCGGCAACAAAATTGGAAAAAGTTGGCGATGCAGTTAAGTACATCGATGAACATAAGAAAAACTAAATTTTGTTATGTTGTTTAGTTTTTATGTCGACACAGTTGTGTCGACATATTTTTTTACTGTATTTTGGGAATTAAAAAGGTTATTATGTCAGGGTATGTTAGTTCTAGAAAAGGAATATGAATTATGAAAAGAGTTGTTATTACCGGTATGGGAATTGTTTCGCCGGTGGGAACTGGTGTTGAATGTGCCTGGAAAAATATTCTGGCGGGTAAGTCGGGGGTAAAAAAAATTAACCTGTTCGAGGTTGATGATTTGGCATCACAAATCGCAGGTATTCCAGAAGTAGGAAGTGAACCCGGTCAATATAATCCAGATGCCGTTGTAGAACCGCGTGAACAGCGCAAGTTGGACAAGTATGCGTTGTATGGTATTGTTGCGGCAGATGAAGCGATTAAGGATGCAGGATTAGAAAACTATGCCGGTGATAAAACACGTGTTGGTGTTGCAGTTGGCAGTGGTATTGGTGGATTTAATACTATTTATGATAACTGTATTGAGTTGCATGAAGGTGGCCCTCGTCGTGTTAGTCCATTCTTTATCCCCAAGGGTATTATTAATATGGCGGCGGGTAATATTTCTATACGCTATGGTTTTCAGGGACCAAATATTTCTGTCGTGACAGCCTGTGCAACCGGTGCGCATTCAATCGGTGAAGCTGCGCGTATGATTAAATATGGCGATGCTGATATTATGATTTGTGGTGGTACCGAGGGCGCGGTTAGCCGTATCAGTTTGGCGGGATTTTCTGCGATGAAGGCATTGAGTACGCGTAATGATAATCCGGCGGCGGCATCTCGTCCATGGGATAAAAATCGTGATGGATTTATTATGGCCGAAGGTGCGGGTATTTTGGTTCTGGAAGAATATGAGCACGCTGTTGCGCGTGGTGCCAAGATTTATGCCGAGGTTGCAGGGTACGGAATGTCTGCTGACGCGTATCATATTACGGCGCCTGCACCAAATGGCGAAGGTGGTATGCGTGCAATGCAGAATGCGTTAAAGGATGCGGGATTATTGCCGACAGATGTGGACTATATTAATGCGCACGGTACTTCGACTGGCTTGGGTGACGTGGGTGAATTGGCGGCGGCGCAAACTTTGTTTGCTGGTGCGGATGTTTGTATGTCATCAACTAAATCTATGACAGGACATTTGCTGGGGGCCGCAGGTGCAGTTGAGGCAATATTCTGTGTGCTGGCCATTCGTGATGGTATTGTTCCGCCAACGATCAATCTGGATGAGCCAGAAGATGCAGTTGGTGAATTCGACCTGGTGCCGCACAAAGCTAAGCAGCGTAAGGTTGATGTGGCGTTAAGTAATTCGTTTGGGTTCGGTGGAACTAACGCCAGTATCGTATTAACAAAAATTAAATAAAACGGTATGTCTGCATGCAGTGCCGACAGCTTATGTAGCGTCTGCACACTGCATTGTGAGACATCTGTAACCGTACCTATAAATTTTTATCCCCTGGTTTTTAGTCCAGGGGAGTTTTTTATCTTTGAGTTTCTTTAAAGCGGTAAACGCTGTTAAAGATTTGTATTGAATTGTCTGACGTTTTTATTTTATTTGTAATACGTCGATCGGCCAGTTTCAGCAGTTTAAAGAATCTGGGGGATTGCATACGTGTGATAAAACGTGATGCGTCGCTGTTTCTTTTGTTCAGTGCGCCTGCAATAGGGTGTTTTGTCGCAGCCTGGGCAATAATTGTATCGCCGTACTTGATGCTAATCCGGCCTTTTGCCTTGGCGCCTAATGTTGGGTGTGCGGAGATTGTCAGTGTATATGGAACAGCCCCGTTTTTTGTAAGTTTATAACAGATGTCGCCATCGTTGAAAGAAATTGCCTCGATTTTTGTTTTTGCATCCGTGATGAATGCAACTGTGGTATCGTAGATTTCTGAAATTTTGTAATGTGCCATTTATAATCCCCTTTGTTTTTCAATTAAACTAACACAAAAAAATATAATTGTCAATAAAAATGTTCCGCAGGGTGACGGGTATGATTATTCGGAAAATTTTTCCAGCCACAATGTCAGCAGGTCGTGACTGGTTTTATACCATTCCTGGCAGATGTAGTAGTTTGTGCCGTGGATATTAATTTGTGTGGCATAATATCGTGGACGTCCGTTTACAATGCGTTCGTGCGACAGTAGTGGAAAGTTTATTCCCAATGCCTGCTTGCAATATTTCGCATCCATAAGGTTTCTGATGTCGGTATCTGTTATTTTGTTGCTTTGTAATGCGGGGATAAGTTGCAATTTTACGCGTTCGCCTATTTTTAATGTTTCTGTGTCGCGGGATTTTGTAATTACAGGACGGGGGTGTGTCGTTTTTGGGGTTGTCAGTCCATATATTAAATCAATTTTGCTGTTGCCACTGGGGTCAGTGTTTGTTTCTGGTGCCATAATCAGTTTTAAAAATTCAGTGTATTCATCACCATAAATTTCTTGCATTTTTGATTGAACAAATGCCAGTAATGGTTTGTGTTCTGCAATGCCACGGCCACCAAAATTTTCATATTTTTTCTGGGGTAATATGATGTAATTCAGTGGGTCGACAAAGCGAAGAAATTGCGCAATTAAAAAGTCTTTGGCGATTGTGGGGGTGTCAAAATTGTCACGTACGCAGACGCCGTCAGCATTTGGTTGATAATCGAAACGTTCGCCGCGATTAAAATACTTATCAACGATTTGTTTAAGTGATTGTTTTGTGCCGTTGTGGCAGTAATCATCTTCGGCGGTGGCGAAAATATGCGCCAGTTTATAGCCGCTAATGTTAAAGCCTGGGTTTTTACCGGCAGGAACTGCGCGTTTTTCTTTTTCTTCGTTTGTCCACAGGCCAAATCTGGATGGAAATTGGCGCTGTAGGTGTGTTTCCAATAATTCTTCGGCTGTGAATGTAAAGTCGTCGTGTGCAAATTTGGCGTAATAGGCCGCATAGAAATTATCTGTATAGAAAAAAGAATAGCCCGATGTTGTGCGCGTCAGCCAACCGCGTCTGAGAGTGTGATAGAGTTCGTGTTTGGGGGCGGAAAAATAACTGCGAATGGCAAATACTGCGTTCGGCTTTTTTACGTATTCAATCAGTGCACGGTGAATCGCTAAAACTGTATTGCGGTTAAACATATGGTGTGCGATAAAATCATTGTAAAAATCAGCTATGGTTTCCGAGTGACCTGTACACAATGGGGCAATGGCGGGTTTGTTGATTGTGTTTAATTTTATGGCAAGTTTGCTGGTTCCTGGCATTGAATATCGCCCTTGGTATTATAAAAAAATGGTCGGAGTAGCGGGGTTCGAACCCACGACCTCTACGTCCCGAACGTAGCGCTCTACCAGGCTGAGCTATACTCCGATTGATGTGGGGGTATTATGCGATTGTTTAAAGCAAAAATCAACGTAATTTTTTCATATTTTTATTTGTTTTTTATATCTACGGGTATTATATTGATTGGGCAGAAAAAGGAAAAAATATGTTTTTTAAACGCTTTTTAAAACAGGGCGAATTTAATGGTTATGATGATTATCGTATGAATGCTGCCCCAAATGTGCCTGATAATTTTAACTTTGCATATGATGTTGTTGATGTAATTGCAGCCGAGACGCCAGATAAAGTCGCAATTTTGTGGGTTGATGATGCGGGCGAGAAAAAGTCAATTACGTTCAAGATGTTGTCGCAATGGTCGAATGCGGTTGCTAATTTTTTAACTGCGCGTGGACTGAAAAAGGGCGATACGGTTTTATTGTTTATGCGTCGCAGGTGGGAATACTGGGTTTTGATGATGGCTATGCATAAATTGGGGGTGATTCCTATTCCGTCTACCAATCAATTAAAAACCAAGGATATAGAATACAGATTGAAAGCCGCAGAAGTGACTACAGTTGTCGCTTTTGATGACGGTATGATTGTCGGTGAAATTAAAAAAGCGATTGGTGATAATGAAAATATTCAATTGATTGATTGCGGTGATATAGAAAGGGCGTGTGAAAAATATTCCAAAGAATTGGAGCGTGTGCCAAATGAAAATACAGATACTATGGTTGTGTATTTTACCAGTGGTACAACGGATATGCCGAAAATGGTTGCGCATAATTTTGCGTATCCGCTGGGGCATATTAATACGGCTGTTTTTTGGCAAAGGCTGTGTGATGGTGATATTCATTTTACCTTGTCCGAATCGGGGTGGGCTAAGTGTTCGTGGGGAAAAATGTATGGTCAGTGGTTGGCTGGGGCAACGGTGTTTGTGTTTGACTTTAGTCGCCTGTTTACTGCGCACGATTTGCTGGGCGCGATTTCAGAACATAGGATTACGTCTTTCTGTGCGCCACCGACAGCGTATAAAATGTTGATAAATACGGATATGGGGCGCTATGATCTGTCGTCATTGAAAAAGGCAGATGTTGCGGGTGAGGCTTTGAATCCCGAGGTTTATGAAAGGTTTTTGGAAAATACAGGTGTAAAACTGCGTGAAGGCTTTGGTCAGACGGAAACCTGTGTAATGATTTTTACAAATGAATGGATAGAACCAAAACCAGGTGCAATGGGTATGCCTGCAGCCGGATGGGATGTAAAGTTGATGGATGAACGTGGCCGCGCGATTGTGGACGCCAACACTGTTGGTGAAATTTGTGTTAATGTCAAAGATGGTAAACCATTGGGATTGTTCCAGGGGTATCATAAAAATGAAAAGCAGACACATGCGGTGTATCGTGATGGAATTTATCACACGGGCGATATGGCGTATTTTGATGCGGATGGCTATTTCTGGTTTGTGGGGCGTAATGATGATTTGATCAAGACCAGTGGTTATCGTGTCAGTCCGTTTGAAGTCGAATCTGTGTTGCTGGAACATCCTGCTGTGCGTGAGGTGGCGGTGACAGGGGTTCCAGACCCGGCGCGTGGTCAGGCGGTCAAGGCAACAATTGTGTTGAATAAGTATTTTCAACAGACGGATGCGCTGGTACGGCAATTACAGGACCATGCAAAATCGCGTGCGGCGCATTATAAGGCACCACGTGTGATTGAGTTTGTGGAAACTTTGCCAATGACAATCAGTGGTAAAATCAGACGTGCGCTGATTCGAACATTGGACAGTGCCAAGGAATCAATTGTTGAGCCGATTAAAAGTACCATTGGTTTTGGCGAAGAAAAATAGGACAAGTAAATCCAGCAAATGCTGGATTTATTTTTTTGATTGTTTGCAAATGCAGAAAATGTCTGTAATAATTAATGCTATGGCCAGACGTAAAAAGTTTTTACCGCAAAGTGTTATTTTTCAAATGATTATTGCGCCAGTACTGATAGTGGTGTGTGCGTGCGTGTATATGTTTGGGGTTTATTCAAAGGTGTCTCGGACCGTTGTGTTTGATGTTGTGGCGGGGGATACTGTGTCTGGGGTCGCGTCGCGATTGATGAAACAAAATATTATCGATTCGGAACAGGTGTTCAAAATGGCTGTGCGTTTGAATGGTGGTAGGATTCAAAGCGGTCAGTATGATATTCCTGTTGGAGCCAGCAGTTGGCGTATTGCTGATATGTTCGCGGATGGACGTGTGGCGTCCACAACCATTGTGATACCCGAAGGATTGACAATAAAGCAGATTAAAAATTTACTGATGCAGACCTCGACTTTGACGGGCACTGTGGAATGCAAGGCCGGAAATAAAGCGCCTGTTTGTAATTTACAAGATGGTGATGTTTTTCCGGATACTTATACTGTTGCACGTGGAACATCGCGGTTGGCAGTTTTGGATTTGGCGCGCAAAAGAATGTCGAAAATTTATGATGTTTGGAAACGGGCGAATCGACGTATGCCAAAGCCGTTGCGAAATTGGAATGATGTTATTACATTGGCGTCTATTGTTCAAAAGGAAACGCCCCAAGTGCGCGAGATGCCGATTGTGGCCAGTGTGTATTTAAATAGATTAAATCGCGGGATGCGTTTACAGGCAGATCCGACGGTTGTGTACGCATTGACCGATGGGTTGGGCGATATGCAGGGGCAACCCCTGTTGCGTGGGCATTTGAAAATAGACAGTCCATATAATACATATAAAAACAAAGGGTTGCCGCCGGCGCCGATAGCCAATGTGGGGCAGGCCGCGATTCGGGCGGTGTTAAATCCTGCGGATACAAACTATTTATTCTTTGTTGCAGACGGGCAGGGTGGGCATAAGTTTTCAAAAGACTATGAAACGCATAGGGCGAATCACGCCAAGTGGCGAGAGATTAAAAAACAAAAATAAAATCTTGTGGCATATCTGCATCGCAAACCCGCAACCTTGTGTAACTTCTGTACACTATGATTGCGGGTTTGTCGCATCTATACCATTATCTTTTATTTTTTGTGTGTCGATGGAGAGTGGGTATTTTTTTCTGAAAAATGATCGGCTGCGTGTTTTGTAAAAAAAATTTTTTTATTTTTTTATAAAAAATCGGCAGTACGTTATTTTTAATAATTATTAAAAAATATAACGAATTATAACAAATCGCTTAGATTGTATGTAGGCTGGGTATTAGAATTTATGTGTCGATTAAAATCCGATTCGTGTGTGCGCCTGATTATATCATAAATCGTTGTTTTGCGCAAAAATCTTTGGTGTTGCGGGTGGGATTTTATGCCTGGTACAATTGTATTAACGGGACTGATGGTTATGGTCTTGGTTAACAAAAACGAAAGGAATGAATATGAAAAAATTAGCATTAACTTCTTTGATGGCATTTTTTGCGGTTTCAGGTGCGTATGCGGAAACAATGGCAGATGCGCCAGTGGCAAAGGATTATTTCGTTGGTGGTAGTGTTGCATTGGCAACAGATAATGAGCACACATCTGTTTTCAATATCGCGCCAGAGTTTGGCTGGAAATATAATTCTGATTGGGATTTGGGTGTTATGGCTAATTTTGGTTATGATCACAAATTCTTGGGCGGTGATGACAAGGCTTATGAATATGGAATTGGTGCATTCGCACGATACAAAGTGGCAGAATTTGGTGGTGCTAAACTGTTATTAAAGGGAAGTGTTGGATTAGATTTTGCAACGTTGACATCTGATGTTAACGATGATATTGATGGCGAAACATTGACGACACTTAGTGCGTCTGTGATTCCAATGATTACATATGATGTTTCGGAATCATTTACGCTGTATGCAAATTTGAATTTCTTGGGCGTATATGCAGGGTATAATTTTGACAACGAAGATTTGGGTGTAGATGAAAGCTGGCGATTTGGTGTAGTTGCGGATTCTTCGGATGTCGCAAATACGGCAGATTTCCAGATTGGATTCCTGTATAACTTTTAGTCTTTAGACGGAAAGATAGCACCCCCGAATGTCGGGGGTGTTTTTTTTGAATTCGTTCCTGTTTATATGCTGTTTCATATTTCTTAGAATTAAAGTGCGAAAGGAGAGAATATGAAAAAGATTTTTTTGCCATTAGGCATTTTTGGCGTTGTTGGCGCGGGGCAGGCTGCCAATGTGATAAATGGAGGGCCTTTTGATGGACCGTTGGCGGGCGGCTTTTATAATGTATGGACCCCGTTAGAGGTAAATTCAAAATTTGAACGTTTTGTTATGTCGGATGATTTTGAATATGGTATATCTGATGACTTTTCAATTCGGGTGTCAACGTCGGGGTCATATGATTCGTCGGATAATCCGCAGTATGGTAAGTGGTCTTGGAATAATCTGGATTTTGGATTTGATTGGACGCTGTGGCAACAGGGGGAACTGATTTCCGAAGTTTATGGTGATGTAAAACAGGTTTATGATACGAAACACAATTTGCAGACAGTTGCGTATAATTGGACGGCTGGGGCGCGTGTGGGACGTATGGCAGAACGTTGGGCGGTCGCGGGAATTGTTCAGGTGGACTATTTAAATGATGATTTGCCGCACGATACTTTTGATGCCTGGGCGATGCGTGTGGGGGCAATTGGACAGTATTTGATAGATGATAATTGGAATGTTCTTGGCAGTTTAATGTTCGATTTTGATTTGTTTGATAAATATTATGATGGTGAGCAGCTGATGCTGAAATTTGCTGTGAATTATAATTTGGATACGACTAAATATCTGGGGGTGTATGCGAAAAAAGACCTTGTTCACAGTTTTGAACATAGTCCGGCGGTGCTCGGAATGGTTTTTGGTATGGTATTTTAGTTTGTTGCCCATCGATGTGTGGGCCTTTTTTATGTGACTGTACTGATTGAAAATTTGTCATTTTTGTATTTGTGGCTAAAACCCTAAAAATTCGGGCTTTTCAAGCGTGTTTTTTGAGATTTTTTCCCAGATTTTTCTTGACAATTTTGGGGTGCGTGATTATAGTAAGTTCGCTTTCTGTGTAAATATGGGAAGCAAGGAATACATGAAAACCGCTTGAAGATACAGATTTATAATCCGGCTAAGTCGTTGAAATAAGTCTGGTAAAGCGGCTTTTGTGCAGAGTAAATTAGGTAGAAACAAACAAAGAGATTTTGAATGCCAACAGTAAACCAACTGATTCGGAAGCCTCGTAAAAAAGTCGCGGTGAAAAGCACTGCGCCTGACATGATGGAAAACCCACAGAAACGTGGTGTTTGCACACGTGTTTATACGACAACACCGAAAAAACCTAACTCGGCGCAGCGTAAGGTTGCCCGTGTAAAACTGGCAAACGGCCGCGAAGTAACAGCATATATTCCTGGTGAAGGTCATAACCTGCAGGAACACAGCGTTGTTATGATTCGTGGTGGTCGTGTAAAGGACTTGCCTGGTGTAAAGTATCATATTATCCGTGGTGTATTGGATACCAAGGGTGTTGATGCACGTAAGCAGGGTCGTTCTTTGTATGGTGCCAAAACAAAGAAATAATTAAGTTAAACCGCACGTATATAATGTACGTGAGTAATCTGGAGCAATCCCAGATGAAGTGATAAAAGGAAAAGAAATATGTCAAGACGTAAAGCTGCAACAAAACGTGAAATCTTGCCAGATTCCAAGTATGGTAATTTGGTTGTTGCAAAATGTATTAATATTGTTATGTGGGACGGCAAAAAAGAAGTTGCTGAAAACATCGTTTATGGTGCATTGGAAAAACTGAAAACATTGGCCAAAGATGGTAAAGATGAATTGACCTTGTTTTTGGAAGCAGTTGATGCATTAAAGCCTTCTGTAGAAGTAAAAGGTCGTCGCGTGGGTGGTGCAACATACCAGGTTCCAGTTGAAGTAAGGCCTGCTCGTCAGCAGACGTTGTCGCTGCGTTGGTTGGTCGGGTTTGCGCGTAAACGTGGTGAACGCAGCATGGAAGACAGACTGTTTGGCGAATTGCGTGATGCCTTGAATGGTCAGGGTGGCGCATTTAAAAAGAAAATTGATACACATAAGATGGCAGAAGCGAACAAAGCGTTTGCTCACTTCCGCTGGTAATCAATACAAAGGCAAAGGAAAGATACAATGTCAGTGGGAAAAACCGCACCTTTACATATGTACCGCAATATCGGCATTATGGCTCATATTGACGCGGGTAAAACAACAACTTCTGAACGTATCTTGTTCTATACGGGTAAAACATACAAAATTGGTGAAGTGCACGACGGTGGCGCAACCATGGACTGGATGGCCCAGGAACAGGAACGTGGTATTACAATTACATCAGCGGCTACAACATGCTTCTGGCGCGATCATCGTATTAACTTGATTGATACGCCGGGACACGTGGACTTTACAATGGAAGTAGAACGTTCATTGCGCGTGTTGGACGGTGCCGTTGCGGTTTTTGAATCTGTATCAGGCGTACAGCCTCAGACAGAAACTGTATGGCGTCAGGCTGACCGTTATGCGGTTCCACGTATTTGCTTTATTAATAAAATGGATCGTATCGGTGGTAATTTCTTCCGCTGTGTTGATATGATTCGTGAACGTTTGGGCGCAAACCCATTGGTCGTGAATTTCCCAATTGGCGCAGAATCTGATTTCCGTGGCGTTGTTGACGTTATCGAAATGCGCGCGATTGTCTGGGAAGATGATATGGGTAAAGAACCAATTATTACAGAAATTCCAGAGGAATTGAAAGAAAAAGCCCAGGAATTGCATGAAAAACTGATTGAAGAAGTTGTGACACTGGACGATGAAATTATGGAAGCATATATGGAAGGTAATATTCCAGATACTGCAACCATTAAAAAGTTAATCCGCAAGGGTACAATTAATCAGAACTTTAACCCAGTATTGTGCGGTACTGCATTTAAGAACAAGGGGGTTCAGCCATTGTTGGATGCGGTTGTTGACTATTTGCCAAGCCCATTGGACATTCCTGCGATTACAGGTACGAAAATGGACGGCGAAACAGCCGATTCTCGTAAACCAGATGCAAAAGAACCATTCAGCGCATTGGCGTTTAAGGTTGCAAATGATCCATTTGTAGGTAATTTGATGTTTATTCGTATCTATTCAGGTAAATTGCAGTCTGGTTCTTATATCTATAATTCTAACCGTGATAAACGTGAACGCGTTGGTCGTATGTTGTTGATGCACTCTAATAACCGTGAAGAAATTAAAGAAGCGTCGGCTGGTGACATTATCACATTGGTTGGTATGAAAGAAACAATCACAGGTGATACATTGTGCGATGAATCAAATCCAATCTTGTTGGAATCGATTCACGTTCCAGAGCCTGTTATGAGCATTGCAGTTGAACCAAAGACCAAGGCAGACATTGAAAAGATGTCATTGGGGCTGCAGGCGTTGGCCAAAGAAGATCCTTCGTTCCGCGTGTCTGTTGACGAGGAATCAGGTCAAACGATTCTGTCGGGTGTTGGTGAATTGCACTTGGAAATTTTGGTTGATCGTTTGTTGCGTGAATTTAAAGTGGATGTTAACGTTGGTGAACCACGTATTGCATATCGCGAAACATTCCGTAAACCGGTCACAGAAGAATATACGCACAAGAAACAGTCTGGTGGTTCTGGTCAGTATGCTCAGGTAAAGATTGAATTTGAACCATTGGAACCAGGTCAGGGATACGAATTCGACAACAAGATTGTTGGTGGTGCGATTCCAAAAGAATATATCCCAGGTGTGGAAAAAGGTTTGAAGATAGCACAGCAGACTGGTGTTCTGATTGGCTATCCAACGGTGGATTTCAAAGCTACATTGGTAGATGGTAAGTATCACGAAGTTGACTCTAATGTATTGTGCTTTGAAATTGCGGCACGCGCTTGCTTCCGCGAAGCAATGAAAAAAGCGTCGCCAAAATTGCTGGAACCGATTATGAAGCTTTCGGTTAATACACCGGAAGAATACGTCGGTGACATCATTGGGGACTTGAACAGTCGTCGTGGACAAATCAATGGTATCGAAACACAGTTCGGTAATCAGTTGATTTCTGCATTCGTTCCATTGGCAAATCTGTTCGGGTACGTAAAAACATTGCGCTCTTTGTCTCAGGGTCGTGCAAATCCGTATATGGAATTGTCGCACTATGACGAAGTCCCAACAAACGTCGCTGACGAAGTAATCAAGAAGCTGACGAAATAATTAACAAGAAGTTTACAAAACTAACAAACAGCCTAAGGAGAAAACTAATGGCAAAAGAAAAGTATGTAAGAAGCAAACCACACGTCAATATTGGTACAATTGGCCACGTTGACCATGGTAAAACAACATTGACAGCTGCGATTGTGCACTATTTCGGTGTTGGTGCAGATGCACAGAAAAGCGTTTCTGAAATTGACAATGCGCCAGAAGAAATACAGCGTGGTATCTCAATTAATACAGCACACGTTGAATATGAAAGTGCAGATCGTCACTATGCACACGTTGACTGCCCAGGGCACGCGGACTATGTTAAAAACATGATTACCGGTGCGGCACAGATGGACGGCGCTATCTTGGTAGTAGCTGCAACAGACGGTCCAATGCCACAGACACGTGAACACATCTTGTTGGCACGTCAGGTTGGTATTCCAAAAATCGTTGTTTTCTTGAACAAATGTGACTTGGCAAACGATCCAGAATTGTTAGAATTGGTTGAAATGGAAATCCGTGAATTGTTGTCTGCAAATGATTTCGACGGTGACAATGCGCCAATTATCCGTGGTTCAGCTGTTTCTGCAGTAGAAGGCAAGAATGATGGTTTGGGTAAAGAAGCGATCGAAGCTTTGTTGAAAGCTTGTGACGAATACATCCCAATGCCAGAACGTCCAGTTGATAAACCTTTCTTGATGCCAATCGAAGACGTATTCAGCATCACAGGTCGTGGTACAGTGGTTACAGGTCGTGTTGAATCAGGTGTTATCAAAGTTGGTGACGAATGTGAAATCGTTGGTCTGCGTCCAACACAGAAAACAACAGTTACAGGCGTTGAAATGTTCCGCAAATTGTTGGATCAGGGTGAAGCCGGTGATAATGTAGGTCTGTTGTTGCGTGGTACAAAGAAGGAAGATGTAGAACGCGGTCAGATTATCTGCAAACCAGGTTCTATTACACCACACACAGACTTTGAAGCTGAGGTTTATATCTTGACAAAAGAAGAAGGTGGCCGTCATACAGCGTTCTTTAGCAACTATCGTCCACAGTTCTACTTCAGCACAACAGACGTAACAGGTACAATCACATTGCCAGCAGACAAAGAAATGGTTCTGCCAGGTGACAATGTCCGTATCACAGTGCAGTTGATTGCACCAATTGCTATGGACGAAGGTCGTCGCTTTGCTATCCGTGAAGGCGGTCGCACAGTTGGCGCAGGTGTTGTATCCAAAATCATTAAATAATTAAACCATCTTGGGCGGTGTAACTGAATTAAAAGCGTCAGTGATTACCGCCCAGATAAATATAAGGAAAACGGTAATGGTACCAACATCAAAAATTCGTATCAAGTTGACAGCGTTTGATCATCGTATCTTGATGGAATCTGTCGAAGAAATTGTTAAAACTGCCAAGCGCACAGGCGCAGAAGTAGTTGGACCAGTTCGTCTGCCAACTTTGGTGCAGAAATTTACGGTCAACCGTTCGCCACACGTTGATAAAAAATCACGTGAACAGTTCGAAATCCGCAATCATAAAGCGGTTGTCGATATTGTTAATCCAACCCCTCAGACAGTAGATGCCTTGATGAAGTTGGATTTGGCCTCAGGTGTTGATGTAAAAATTAAATTGTAAATTAAAAATAATCTGTTAGTGTTGGCGTGGCAGTGTGTACACCATACCAACCAACTGACATAAAAAAAGGCATAAAAAAATGAAACGTAGCGGATTAATTACAACAAAAATTGGAATGACGCGTCTGTATGATGATGCCGGTGTTGCACATCCAGTAACAGTTTTGGCTGTTGGGGATTGCACCGTCATTGGAAATCGCACGCAAGAAAAGAACGGTTATGTAGCAAACATTTTGGGTTTGCGTGAAGCCAAAGCAAAACATGTAGCAAAACCACAATTGGTTGCAGCCGAAAAAGCAGGCGTAAAACCATACCGCAAGGTTGTAGAATTCCGTGTATCGGATGACTGTGTTATCCCAGCGGGGACACAGTTGGTGGCATCTCATTTTGTTGCAGGTCAATTCGTTGACGTTCAGGCAACAAGCAAAGGTAAAGGCTTCCAGGGGGCAATGAAACGCCATAACTTTGGTGGTAAGGAAGCAACCCACGGTGTTTTGAAAGCACATCGTTCCATCGGTGGTACTGGTATGCGTGAATGGCCAGGCCGTGTATTGAAGGGTAAGAAGATGGCTGGACAGATGGGTAATGAAACTGTCACGGTTCAGAACTTGAAAGTGTTCGGTACAGATGAAGCAGAAAATTTGATCTTTGTCGAAGGTGCGGTTCCAGGTGCAAATGGTACATTTGTATTGGTGACAGACGCAATCAAAAAAGAACACAAAGATTTGCCAGTTCCAACAGTAGCAGCGAAAGCAGCAGAAGTTGTAGCTGAAACAGCAACCGAAACAGAAGCTGTTGCGGAATAATAGGTTAACAGCAAGAGTGAGGTAATTAAAATGCAATTAGATATTATCAATTTCGATGGAAAGAAAGTTGGTTCAGTTGAACTGACAGACAGCATCTTTGGGTTAGAACCACGTGCAGATATTCTGCACCGTGTTGTGACATGGCAGCGTGCAAAATCACGTGCTGGTACACACGCAGTTAAAACTGTATCTGATGTACAGGGTAGTGGTAAGAAAGCATTCAAGCAGAAAAAGACAGGTAATGCACGTCAGGGTGAAAGATACAATGTTCACATGCGTGGCGGTGGCGTCGTTCATGGTCCAGTTGTTCGTGATCATTCAATCGATTTGCCAAAGAAAATCCGTAGCTTGGGCTTGAAGATGGCTTTGTCATCAAAAGCAAAAGACGGCAGCCTGGTTATCATTGATTCTGAAAAATTGGCAGCAGCAAAAACAAATGCGTTTGCAAAACAGTTGAAAAAGCTGGAAATTGCATCTGCTTTGTTCGTTGGTGCAACAGAATTGGATGAAAACTTCAAGAAATCTGCGGCAAATATCGCAAATATTGATGTTTTGCCAACAATGGGCTTGAACGTTTTGGATATCTTGAAACACGAAAAATTAGTTTTGACAGCAGACGCAGTCAAAGCGGTTGAAGCAAGATTAGCGTAATCAATTAGAGAATTGAGGTAAGCAAAATGGCAGAAAAGAAAGTAAGTGCAGAGAAAAAAATCGTTGCGACCGCTGGTATTTATGATATACTGCGTCGTCCGATTATCTCGGAAAAGGCAGCAAAACTGTCTGAAAGCAATGGTGTAGCATTCGAAGTTGCAATCGATGCAACCAAAGAAGATGTGGCACGTGCAGTCGAAGCAATCTATGGCGTAAAACCAACTAAGGTTAACGTTGTAGTGACAAAGGGTAAGGTAAAAACTTTCCGTGGTCGCAGCACAGGTACACAGCGCACTGTTAAAAAAGCATATGTATCTTTGCCGGCAGACGCAAAACTGGACTTGTCAGCAAATATATAGTATAATAAACCGCCCTGGCAGAGAACCCAAATAAAAGGATGCTAGTGTCAGGGTGAGAAAACAAAGGTAAGAAAAAATGGCATTGAAACATTATAAGCCAACAACACCAGGTACACGCGGCTTGACACAGGTTGACCGCAGTGAATTGCACCGTGGTGCGCCAGAAAAGGCTTTGACAGTTGGTTTGAAGTCCAAAGGTGGACGTAATAACTTTGGTCATGTAACAGTTATGCACCAAGGTGGTGGTCATAAACGTAAATATCGTTTGATTGACTTTAAACGTAAAAAATTAGATGTTCCGGCGACAGTTGTTCGTTTGGAATATGATCCAAATCGTACCGCGTTCATCGCTTTGATTGAATATACAGACGGTATGCGTTCTTATATCTTGGCGCCACGCGATTTGAAAGCGGGTGATGTGGTTATTTCGGCTGCATATGCAGATATTAAGCCAGGTAACACAATGCCATTGAAAAATATGCCAATCGGTACAATCGTACATAACATCGAATTGAAACCAGGCGCAGGTGGTCAGTTGGCACGTAGTGCGGGTTGCTATGCTCAGTTGATGGGTAAAGACGGTGTTTATGCACAGATTAAATTGAACAGCGGTGAGTTGCGTAAGGTTCATTCCGATTGTTTGGCAACAGTTGGCAGCGTATCTAATCCAGATCAGCGTAATGTCAACTTGGGTAAGGCTGGTCGCGCACGTTGGTTGGGTATCCGTCCATCTGTTCGCGGTATGGCTATGAACCCAGTAGATCACCCAATGGGTGGTGGTAATGGTCATTCTAAGGGCCACGAACCGGTATCACGTACAGGTATTCCAGCCAAGGGATATCGTACCCGTAGCAATAAACGTACTGCTAAGATGATTATTCGCAGCAGACATTTGGCGAAAAAGAAATAATGAGTAAAAAACGGAGTAAATGATGTCTCGTTCAGTATGGAAAGGTCCTTATGTTCATCCGTCTGTCTTGAAGAAAACAGCAGCGGCAATTGAAAAAGATGACCGTAAACCAATTAAAACCTGGTCCCGTGGCAGCACAATTGTGCCACCAATGGTTGGGTTGACTTTCGAAGTACACAATGGTAATAAGTTCATTCCTGTTTCAATCGTAGAAGATATGATTGGTCACAAATTAGGTGAATTTGCACCAACACGTACATTTAAAGGTCATGCCGCTAATAAGAAAGCCGCAGCAGGTAAGAAATAATATAGGGTGGTAAGTTATGACAGCAAGATATGGAATTAAAGAAAATCAGGTACGCGCATTCAATAAAATGATTCGCGTTAGCCATCAGAAGCTGAATCTGGTATGCGATTTGGTTCGCGGTCTGCCAGTAGAACGCGCTGTTGATGTCTTGAAATTTTCGAAAAAGCGTGTAGCAGGTGAAGTGCTGAAAACTTTGTTGTCTGCGGTTGCGAATGCAGAACATAACAAAAAGTTGCCAGTTGAAACTTTGTTCGTCAAAGAAATTTGGTGCGGCAAAGCTTTGACTATGAAGCGCATTATGCCAGGACCACGTGGCAGTGCACGTCCAATTCTGAAACCATTTTCAAATTTGACAATTGTTCTGGAATCTGGGGTTGCACCTTCGAAAAAGAAAGCAGCAAAAAAAGAAACAACAAAATAAGGTAAGTCGTGTGGGGCGGTATGGAATGAAAATTCCTGAATAAAGTAGAAATGCTTCAAGAACGCCCCCACAAAGTTAAGGAAAAAAGAAATGGGACAGAAAGTATCACCAATTTCATTGCGTGAATTTATCAATAAGATTACAGATTCACGCTGGATTGCAGGTAAAAAAGACTATGCGGCATTGTTGGCAGAAGACGTCAAAATTCGCAAGTTTATCGAAAAGAAATTAAAGAGAGCTGGTTTGGCAAAAGTTGTTATCGAACGCTTTGCCAAGAAGGTTGTCGTGACTATTCATACCTCTAGACCGGGTATGATTATTGGTAAGAACGGTGCCGATATCGAAACACTGCGTAACGATATCAAAAAACTGGTTAAGAATGACCAGGTTGTCGTAAATATTTACGAAGTTCGCCGTCCGGACCTGAATGCGCAGTTGGTTGCGCAGAATATCGCACAGCAGATTGAAGGTCGTGTTTCTTTTAAACGCGCTATGAAAAAGGCTGTGCAGAATGCACAAAAAGCAGGTGCCCAGGGTATCAAAGTTATGTGTTCTGGTCGCTTGAATGGTGCCGAAATCGCACGTAGCGAACAAATCCGCGAAGGTCGTATTCCATTGCACACATTGCGTGCGGATATTGACTATGCGTCAATCCAGGCCAAAACAACATATGGTGTTATCGGTGTAAAAGTTTGGATTTATACTGGTGATGTTGTTAACAAAGACAAATTGGCTTCTGAAATGGCGCGCCCAACAGAATATGCGGGCACAAGCGAAAGAAAGCACAAATAATAATTAAAACAATTATTAGAAATTGAAGGATTTGTATTATGTTAATGCCAAAGAAAACAAAATTTCGCAAACAGCACAAAGGCCGTATTCACGGCGTTGCGAAAGGTGGCAGTGAATTAGCATTCGGTTCTTTTGGTCTGAAGGCTATGTCACCAGAACGTATCACTGCGCGTCAGATCGAAGCAGCGCGTCGTGCAATTACACGTCATATGCGTCGTATGGGTAAATTGTGGATTCGTATTTTCCCAGATGTACCTGTTACTAAGAAACCAGCCGAAGTTCGTATGGGTAAAGGTAAAGGTGCAGTAGAATACTGGATTTGCCGTGTTAAACCAGGTCGCATCATGTTCGAATTGGATGGTGTAAAACCAGAAGTTGCATATGAAGCGTTTGCATTGGCGGCGGCAAAACTGCCAGTGAAAACAAAAGTTGTTGAACGTAAAGTTAACTAATTAATTGCAGTCCCGGGACTGGTTCCCGGGGCAAGGCAAAAAAAGGTAGCAAGAAATGGCAGAAAAAAAAGTTGAAACAGAATTGACGATGGAAGCACTGGAAAGTAAATTGGTTGATCTGAAAAAAGAACAGATGAATCAGCGCTTTCAGCATGCAGCAGGTCAGATGCCAAAAACACACGTTATGCGTCAGACCCGTCGTGAAATTGCGCGCATTAAGACAAAACTGAATGCGGCAAAAAAATAAAAATTGCTGATTTTTGTTGATATTTCTAAATTTTTAGGTAATATAGACGGGGTCAGATTTAAGGAAACCAGGTTTTAATCTGGGGGTTTTATGTGAAAAATTCTGTAAAATCCGTGGGTTAGACAAACAGTATAAGGGATAGAAGTTATGCCAAGACGTATACTGCAAGGGACAGTTATCAGTACAGCAAACGACAAAACAGTCGTTGTAGAAGTGGAACGTCGTTTCCGCCATCCTCTGTATGGTAAGTTCGTTAAGCAGAATAAAAAGTACAAAGCGCACGATGAAAACAATGAATATAAAGTTGGTGAAATCGTTGCAATCGAAGAACATCGTCCAATCTCGAAGACAAAATCTTGGGTTGTTAAGGGACGCGTTGGTGTTTCCAAAGACGATGCAGTAGAGGTAGTTGACTAATAATCAACAGGTTCTTTGAGGTCGGTTCGGGAATAATTAAGGCGACAGTCGGAACCTATAACAAAGCGGTGGGGGATTGCCCTGCCTGCAGGAAAAGGATTAAAGTTATGATTCAAAATGAAACAGTTATGACAGTTGCAGACAACAGTGGTGCACGTAAAGCGATGTGTATCAAAGTGTTGGGCGGTTCTCATCGTCGCTATGCAACAGTTGGCGACAAAATTGTTGTTGCTATTAAAGAAGCCATTCCACGTGGTAAAGTTCAAAAGGGTACGGTACAGCGTGCGATTATCGTTCGTACAAAGTTTCCTGTAAAACGTCCAGATGGTTCCATTATCCGTTTTGATGACAATGCGGTTGTTTTGATTAATAAAAACAACTTTGAACCAATTGGTACACGTATCTTTGGACCAATTGCCCGTGAAGTTCGTCGTAAATACGATGTTCAGAAAATCGTGTCTTTGGCACCAGAAGTAATCTAAATAACAGATGGAAGGTCATAAAATGAAAATTAAAAAAGGCGACGAAGTCGTAGTTATTTCGGGAAAATTCAAAGGCGTCAAAGGTAAAGTACTGGAAGCACGCCCAGCAGAAGAACGTGTTGTTGTTGAAGGCGTAAATCGTCGTAAATGGCACATCAAACCAACACAGGAACAGCCAGGTCACATCATTGACCGCGAAGCGCCGATCCATGTTTCCAACGTTGCTATTGTTGACCCAAAAACAAAGAAAGCAACACGCGTTGGGTTCAAAGTAGAAGATGGCAAAAAAGTTCGCGTTGCAAAAAAATCTGGTGCTCAGATATAATAACAGGTAAATTGTTGCCCGCTGTTACGGGAACACAACAAAAGGAAAAAGAAATGCAAAGCAGATTGCGTGAAATTTATGAAAAAGAAATTGTGCCTGAATTGATTAAAGAATTTGGGTATAAAAATGCGTTCGCAGTTCCAAAACTGACAAAGATTGTTTTGAATATGGGCGTTGGCGAAGCAGTGTCTGATAAAAAGAAGCTGGATTCAGCAGTTGCAGATTTAACAGCAATTGCGGCACAGAAGGCGGTAAAGACACGTGCAAAGAAGTCTATCGCAACATATCGTCTGCGTGAAGGTCAGGAAATTGGTACAAAGGTGACGCTGCGTGGTAAAAGAATGTATGATTTCTTGGATCGCTTGATTACAGTTGCGTTGCCACGTGTTAAGGACTTCCGTGGGTTGTCTAAGTCAAAGTTTGATGGTCGTGGAAACTATGCCTTTGGTATCAAAGAACATTTGATTTTCCCAGAAATTTCTGTTGATAAAATCGATGCTATTCGTGGTATGGATATTGTTATCGCGACAACAGCGAAAACAGATGATGAAGCACGTGCATTGCTGACTAAAATCGGCTTGCCATTGGTTTTGAAATAATTAAAAAAGGTAAAAAAGATGGCGAAATTAGCGTTAATTAATAAACAACATAGACGTGAAAAGCTGGTTGCGCAGTATGCAAAAAAGCGTGAAACAATCAAGGCTAAAATGTCTGTTAATGCGACACCAGAAGAAAGAATTGATGCAATGAAAAAGTTGGCAAAATTGCCACGTAATGCAAACCCAACACGTTTGCGTAATCGTTGCAGTGTGACAGGTCGTTCACGTGGTTATTCACGTTTGTTCGGTCTGTGTCGTCAGCAGGTTCGTACAATGGCCAGCGAAGGTAAGCTGCCGGGTGTACGTAAGTCCAGCTGGTAAAATAAACAAGCACAACTGTGGACAATGCAGTTGGAAGAAGAAAAACAGTGCAGGGGGATTGTACCCCCACACATGTAAGGAGTAAAAAAGATGTCATTATCACACCCAATCGGCGATATGGTTACCCGCATCCGCAATGGTCAGAATGCTGGTAAAGAAACAATCGTCGTTCCAAACAGCAAACTGCGTCAGGCTGTTTTGTCTGTATTGAAAGAGGAAGGTTTTATTACTGATTTCCGTATCGATGCAATCGATGAACATCGTTCAAATTTGGTTGTTGAATTAAAGTATGTTGGCGGAAACGGTGCAATCCAAGAAATTTCAGTTGTATCTAAGCCGGGCCGTCGTGTTTATTCCGGCAGTGCAAAAATGCCAAAGGTATTGAATGGTTTGGGTATAGCAATTGTTTCTACACCAAATGGTGTTATGACGGACCACAAAGCGCGTTTAATGAACGTCGGTGGCGAAGTGTTGTGTAAGGTTATCTAATTAAAGCGAGGATTAAGTTATGTCACGTGCAGGAAAATATCCAGTTAAACTGAGTGAAGGCGTATCTGTCGCGATTGTGGACAACGCTTTGGTAGTTAAAGGTCCAAAGGGTGAATTGAAGTTGCCTTTGGATACAAAAAATGCAGGCTTGGTCGATATTGTTATCGAAGAAGGTCAGGTCGTTATTAATCCAAAAGATGCGGAAGAAAAATTATCTCGCACAATGTGGGGCACTATGGCACGCAATATTCGTAATGCGGTTGAAGGTGTTTCCAAGGGCTTTGAAAAGCCTATGTATATGAAGGGAGTTGGTTATAAAGCATCTGTTAGGGGTAATCAGTTGGTTTTGATTGCAGGGTATTCACATGAAGTTATTATGGATATCCCAGCAGGTTTGACTGTCACCATGGGTGATGTGCCAACAGAATTTACAGTTAAGGGTACGGATAAATGTTTGGTTGGCCAATTTGCGGATAAGATTCATAAAGTTCGCAAGGCAGATCCATACAAAGGTAAAGGTATCTTCTATAAGGGTGAAAAGATTCGCCGCAAAGAAGGTAAAAAGAAATAAGGAATTTGTTTCGATGAAAAATATTGAACCATCTGTTTTTGTTAAGACTGTTGGCGATATCATATCTGGTACCGCACTGGTGTTGTTAGTTGGTTGGGGCGCTGCTTCTGCGTATCTGTCCATAAACAAGAGCAAGATTAAAAAAAATTTGCAAGAATCGAAGCAAAAGACTAAATAAACTTGGTAAATAGTTTCCGCTGTTACGGGAATTGAAAAAAAGGAAAAATAAAATGTTAAAGCATTTGAATTCTGAAGAAAGACGTACACTGGCAAACCGTGGTGCGTTGAAAAGAAAAAATCCTGGCAAGATTCGTTTGTCGGTTTTCCGCTCTGGTCGTCATATTGAAATCCAGGCGATTGATGACACCAAAGGGCACACAATCTGTGCTGCTTCGTCAAAAGAAAAGGCGTTCGCAGGCAAAGGGTGGAATGTTGCAGGTGCCGAATTGGTTGGTAAAGCATTTGCTGAACGTGTAGTTGCGGCAAAGATTGCTGACAATTGTTATTTTGATCGTGGTGGTTATCGCTATCATGGTCGTGTTAAGGCACTGTGCGAAGCAATCCGCGCAGGTGGCGTAAGAATTTAATTTGAATAAGACGGAGTATAATAATGGCACGTTTTGATGATAAAAAATTGCAGACAGATAACTTGGTTGATAAGTTAGTTTCTATTAACCGTGTATCTAAGACTGTGAAGGGCGGTCGTAATATGTCTTTCTCGGCATTGGTTGTTGTCGGGGATAAGGCTGGCCGTGTAGGTTTTGGTAAAGGTAAAGCGCTGGAAGTTCAGGCGGCAGTGCAGAAAGCAACCAAGGCAGCCAAAGCAAAAATGATCCGTGTACCACTGAAAGAAGGTCGTACATTGCATCATGACAGCACAGCGAAATATGGCGCCAGCAAGTTGGTTGTACGTAGTGCGGTTCCTGGTACTGGTATAATCGCAGGTGGTGCGTTGCGTGCGGTATTTGAATGCTTGGGCGTACAGGACGTTGTTGTTAAATCACAGGGTTCAAATAATCCAAATAACATGATCCGTGCAGCGTTCTTGGCATTTAATAAGATGAATTCACCAAAAACTGTGGCGGCACGTCGTGGCAAGACAGTTGCAGAAATCATCGCCGGTCGTGATGGTAAAAAGTTAGAAGTTGCAACAGAAGATAAATAATCTGGGCAAGGATAATAGGAGTTTTAATTATGGCTAAAATAGTTGTAAAACAAGTTAAAAGCACTATCGGTCGTCCAGAATCACAGGTCAAAATTGTAAAAGCTTTGGGCCTGGGGCGTATTGGTAAAAGTAAAGAAATCGAAGATACACCATCTGTTCGTGGTATGGTTGCTAAGGTTTCACACTTGGTAGAAGTTGTAGAATAAAATAATTAACCGAGTATGTAAACAAGCAATTGTTTATGTGCGACAAAGAACTATGTAAAATATAGTTATAGGATAAAAGGAAAAAGAAATGAAATTAAATGCATTGATGGATAATTTTGGTGCACGTCAGAGTGCAACACGCGTTGGTCGTGGTATAGGATCTGGTTCTGGTAAGACAGCAGGTCGTGGTCACAAAGGTCAGAAGGCGCGCAGTGGTTCACGCAAGCAGGCGACTTTCCAGGGTGGTCAGATGCCAATTCTGCGTCGTTTCCCAAAATTTGGCTTTAACAATCCGTTCGCAAAAGAATATGTGACAATTAATCTGGGCGATATCGAGAAGTTTATCGCAGCAGGTAAAATTGATGCGGGCAAAGATATTACAATCGATTCTTTGTTGGCGGCAAAGGTTATCAATCGTAGATTAGATGGTTTGAAGGTTCTGGCCAAGGGCGAAATCAAGACAGCGGTTAATGTTGTTGCAGATAAATGGTCCAAGGCTGCAGAAGCAGCGATTGTAAGAGCCGGTGGTACAATCAAAAATAACTAAAAATCAAAATTTGAATTTGGCATCTGGTGTATCCAGATGCCAATCAATGGTTAAAAGTTCACTATTATGAAATTCTTAAAAGACTTTTTCGGTAATCTTAGCGATTTGCAGAAGCGTATTCTGTTTACGTTGGGGGCGCTGATTGTTTATCGTATTGGGTCATTCATTCCATTGCCGGGTGTTAATGCGTCGGCGGTCTTGGACTTGTTCCAGGGTGATAACAGTGGAATGATGGATATGTTTAATATGTTCAGTGGCGGTTCATTGTCACGTATGTCAGTGTTGGCACTGAATATTTTCCCATACATTTCGGCTTCTATTGTTTTGCAGTTGCTTAGTGCGACCAGCAAGTCTTTGGGAGAATTGCGCAAGGAAGGTGAATCAGGACGCGTTAAAATTAACCAGTATACCCGTTATTTGGCTGTTTTCTTGGCGGTTGTTCAGGGGTTGGCGATTGTTCGCGGCCTTGAAATGATGGCGCCAGTTAATGGCATTGCGGCGGTTGTGAATCCTGGATTTGCATTTGAGCTGTCTGCGATTGTCGCATTGGTTGGTGGTACTGTGTTCGTTATGTGGCTGGCTGAACAGATTACAGCACGTGGTATTGGGCAGGGGGCATCGCTGTTAATCTTTGCAGGTATTATTGCCGAGGTGCCAGGTGGTATTGCACAGTTGATATCTTTGGGATCTGTTGGTCAGATTAAACCAGCGATGATTGCATTGGTTGTTGCGTTCGTTGTTGGTATCATCGCACTGATTGCATTCTTTGAACAGGCGCAGCGTCGCATCCAGATTTTGTACCCACGTCAAGTTATGGCGAATGGTGTTGTTAATACAAATGCATCATATCTGCCGATTAAAGTTAATATGTCAGGGGTTATGGGGCCTGTATTTGCGTCTTCTATTATGATGCTGCCTGCATTTGTTCAGCGTTTTGTGCAAAGTGAAAATTTAACCGTGCAGACTATTTTGGGGTTCTTTACATATGGAACCTGGTCGTATATATTCTTGTTCACGATTTTGATTGCATTCTTTGCGTATTTTCAGACTGCTGTTATCTTTAACTCAGAAGAAACCAGCAATAATTTGAAGAACGCAGGTGGTTATGTACCTGGAGTGCGTCCTGGTGAGCAGACAATAAAATATTTGGATAATGTTGTGTCGCGTACAACTGCAATTGGTGTTGCATATCTGATTGTTGTGTGTGTATTGCCGATTATCCTGAATACGCATTTGGGGATGCCACTGATGATTGGTGGTACCAGTGTATTGATTGTGGCAGGTGTTGTTCTGGATACAACCAATCAGGTTCAATCTTATTTGGTTGCCAAGCAATACAGCGGTGTTATCAACAAGGCACAAAAGAAAGGTCGTTTCCGCGGCTAATGTGGAGATAAAACAAGATTTGACTTTTGTCGGTTTTTGTATAAAATAAATCGGCAAAATAAAATAGCCCGTGGTGGTTAGCCGTGGGTTTGGGTATCGGGGACCCTGGTGGACTGGGGAAACCGCAGTTAAATAAAAAGGAAAAAGAAAAATGGCACGTATAGCAGGTGTTAACATTCCGACTGAAAAACGTATTGAAATCGCGTTGCAGTATATTCACGGTATTGGGCCAGCAAAATCGGCACAAATCGTTAAGGCGTTGAAATTGAAAGACGGTCTGCGCGCAAAAGATTTGACAGACGAGGATGTTATCAAAATTTCGAAATATATCGAAGAAAACTTTAAAGTAGAAGGTGATGTTCGTCGTGAAGTCACAATGAATATCAAACGTTTGCAGGATTTGAAGGCATACCGTGGTATTCGCCATCGTAACCGTTTGCCGGTTCGTGGGCAGCGTACCCAGACAAATGCACGTACACGTAAGGGTAAGCGTGTAGTGGTTGCTGGTTCTGCAACAAAGGGTAAGTAAAAATTAATCTAATGTCATATCTGCTTGTTGGTGGCTCGTTCGTGTAGCTTTTGTACACTTCACTCGCCAACAACTACGCATCTATAACATTATCTTAATTTTTCTAAATAAGGTAGAGATTAACACCATAGTTAATTGAAGACATCGAAAAAAGGTATAAATAAAATGGCAGTTACAAAAGCTAAGAAAAAAGTTGTTAAGAAAGTATCACATGGCATTGCACATGTTGTTGCGACTAACAACAATACACGTATAACAATCACAGACCAGTCTGGCGCCGTGTTGACATGGGCAACCGCTGGGGCAAATAATTTTAAGGGCGCAAAAAAGTCCACGCCATATGCAGCAACAATTGTTGCAGACGCAGTTGGTAAGAAAGTCGCCGAAATGGGTATGAAAACAGTTGATGTTTTAATGCGTGGTATTGGTCAGGGTCGTGAATCTGCTGTACGTGGATTGGCAAACGCCGGTCTGGTTGTGCAGTCCATCACTGATACTACACGTATCCCACACAATGGGTGTCGTCCAAAGAAAGTACGTCGCGTGTAATAAAAATAAATTTGATGATTTATTTGAGAATAAATCGGGAACCCGTTTGTTGCGGTTCCCGATTTTTGTTGTGTATATTCTGAATTTTACCCTTTTATTTATTGGAAAGTTGTGATAAAATTAAACAAATTGGAAGGGGATTTTTATGAGAATTTTAGCGTTTCTTCTGTTGTTTTTGACAGGTTTTGTGGCGGATTCGATGGGTGCAACACGTCCGACGGGGCGTGCGAATGCACGAGGTGGGGCGGCAACGACTGCGACGACAAGTGCAGCCAAGACAACATCGGCACGTGCGGCAGTAAATTCGCGAACGGCACCACGTGCAACATCAACGACGCCGCAAAGTGGTGGGGTGGTAAATCGTGGGCGTGCGGCTACAACAACTGCAACTAAGCCTGTGGTTGCGGCGCGTGCGGGCACAACGCAAAAGGTTATTGGTACGGGAACCAAAGTTGCCACGGCGAATAAAAATGTTGTTGTAAATGAAGAATGTCAGCAGAAATATTATGGATGTATGGATTCTTTCTGTATGTTGGATAATGATACGGGCGGACGCTGTTTGTGCAGTAATCGTAATGCAGAATTGGATGGAATTTTAGCAGAAATTGAAAAGTTGGATCAACAATCGTATCAAATGGCAACTTTTGGTGTAGAAAGAATTGAACTGGGCGATAGTGCTGATGCCGTAATTGCCAAAGCGGACGCTGTGGCCCAATCTGTGATAGATAGCAAAGCCGACGATAAAAAATCTGCCCGAAAATCGTTGGATTTGTCTATGTGGAACACCATTGTTGATTTTGAAGAGGAAGATGTTTTTGGAGATGGTGCAATGTCGCCAATTGAGGGTAAAGAAGGTGATGCGTTGCATCGTGCAGCGGTTGACCTATGTATTGCACAGATACCTGAATGTGCGTCAGATATCCAAATGTTGCAGTTGATGTACAGTCAACAGATTAAATCAGATTGTACAGCATATGAAAACAGCCTGAAACAGCAAAAGAATGCAAGTGCCCAGAAACTGTCTGCAGCCCAGTCTGCACTGCGTGAAGCGGCATTGGAACAGTATGAGAACGCCAACAAATATGACTTGGGACAGTGTACGGTTGAATTTAAAAAGTGTATGCAGACAACCGCCGGTTGCGGTGATGATTTTTCAGGTTGTGCCAGTATGGTTGCAATGGATGAAACGAATGTCCGCCAGTCAACGTCAAAAAAGTCAAAAAATTATCAAATCAAAGGTTCTGTGACAACCATAGAAATTTCTGCATCAACATATGATGCATTGTTGTCCAAAAAACCGTTGTGTGAATCGGTGACCAAATCCTGTGTTAATGTTGCAAGTCAGGTTTGGGACACATTCCTGCGCGAGGTTGCGCCCCAGGTAAAAAGTGCAGAGTTGATTGCCGAAGATAAAGCCAGACAAGATTGTATTGGTAATATTTCATCGTGCTTTCAAAAGGCGTGTAAAGACACAATGGATCCAAATGATCCGGATGGATCGTATGATATGTGTTTGTCACGGCCTGGAACGATGTTGAATTTGTGTAAAGTGCCATTGAATGCGTGTGGTATTGATGCATCATCTGAAACCGCGGCGGAAAAATCAAGTATATGGGATTTTGTGGTTGCACGCTTGGCGTCTATGCGTGTTGATTCCTGTACGACCGAGGTTAAAGAGTGTTTGCAATCCGAAGATCGCTGTGGCAAGGATTATACACAATGTATCGGTTTGGATACGGATACTATAATTCGTATGTGCCCATATGATAAATTAGTGGGTTGCCAAAAGATTTATGGCGAAACAGAAATACGCGGAAATGAGGTTTATGACGTGTTGGCTAATATGGTCCAGGGCGTTATGATGAATATTGATAATGCGTTTTTGACCGAATGTCAGGCCGCCGCAGACGAAGCAATGATTAAAGTATGTGGGGGTATAGAAAATTGTAATGGTTTGACTATGGATGATGGTATCGGCGCACGCTCGTTAGAGTATAAGATTTGTGAGTATACGATGTCGAATAATTCGATGGATTTGGATTATTCTAGATGTCGAACAGATATTTCGCAGATTATGGACAAAGAACTGGGACGCGTCGAGGGTTCGAATAGTGTCGAATTGGGGCCTGTTACGCCGTTTGCAGGTGTGTTAGATGGAACAATATATTGGGAATCGATCGAAGTTGGTGATGAAGGGCGTTTAAGTTCTGTGGAAGAATATCTGACCAAGATTGATGGGGCCCAGAATATGAGTGCGCAACAGAAGGAACGTGTAAAATCTGAATTGGCGGTGTTGCAGGCAAATATTGATGCGGCCATTAACGCGATTGAATCGGATCCGACGGTTCAGTTCTGTATGACGGGACGCGAAGTGCAGGGGATGAAACGGAATAGTGCCGATGGCAAATCAACCCGCACCAAGATTGGTGATAAAAGTGCAGCGCGTTTCCCAGAATTAACTAAACAAATGCGTTCAATTATTGCAACGTCTGCATTAAAAATGGCCAAAGACAATTATTACAAGAAATATGACGAGTTGAATGAAAAGATGCTGACGGATTATGCCAAAATGGGTGAACGTATGGCGGAAATTCAGGGCGAAAATGCATTGGATGCGCGTCGTGAAATTGCCCGTCAGGCATGTATAAGTTTTTCAGAAGCTTCTGTGTTGCCAAAAAGCCCAAATCCGCCTAAGAATGCATTCGGTAAGGTGTTGTCTGCGGTTGCACTTGTGGGGGCTGCGGTTGCGATACCATTTACAGGCGGTCTTTCTACGTTTGCACTGGCGGGAATTGGTAGTATATCTACGGCTGGTGTGGCAGTAGCTGCTGCTGGTGTTGGTGTGGCCACAATTGGTTTGATGGGAAATATTGGTTCTGGTGATGCCAATGGCGCAGATGGTGGGCTGGAACGAGAACTGGTTGGTTCCAAGTCTTTGAATCAGTGGAATTATAAAGAAAATATCACGTCAACATTTGAATGGGAAACATTAAAGTGCGATAAATGTATACGTACGCAGCAGTGTACAAAAACGGGCAACCCTTTGTTTGGAAACAAGTATTGTAAATCCTGGGCTGATCCTGTTGAAACGTGTGAGGAAACCCAGTTCTGATAAAAATCCCCCAAAAATTTGGGGGATTTTTATTATATGTCTGTATTGCGGGTGAAAAATGGTCGTAGGTTACAATTCAGATAAATCTGTTATGACGATGATGCCGGCGGATTCCCATTCTGCGATCAGCTTGTCAAGGTCCATAATGTTTGTTGATTCCAGGTAAATTACAGGTGTGCGATTGTGACGTGACGCTGCGTCTTGGACGGTGGTGATTGGTGATGGTTGAACCTGGCCAGCGGCAAACCAATTTTCGGTGTCCGCAACCCAAAAGTCTGGGCTGCTGTGTGTTATTATGGCGTACGTGTCTGTTATTATGGTGTCGCCGTCAGTCAAATATTCGTGATTGTTTTTATTCAGGTATTCAATCAATCTGGAATTGTCACAGATAGAATTGTTTTCAGTGTCAATTGTTGGGATATCTTGTGTTGTGTTTTCTTCGTTTTCATTATCATCAAATGTTATTTCGGTAAATGTTGGTACAGTGCCAAAGGTCGGAATGTTTTTGGTGTCTTCGATGTCAGCTTCTGTATCGCCCAGGTCAAAATCGGTTGGTAATGGGAATGCGTCTGATATTTGTTCGGTGGCAAATTCAGGTTGTGGAATTGGGCTGGTGACCGAATTAAATGATGATGTTTGCAGGCGGCCAACATTATTGTGGGCGCGAATAAATGCATAACGTAATTCGGCTGGCATATCATCGGGAAGTTCAACTGGTGCATCTATTTCATCGGGGCCCAATGTTGGTGTTTCGGATTCTGGTTCTGATATGGGAGTGGGGGCAGCCGCGGGGACGGTTTTTATCAGTTTTGGAATCTTGATTTTTGGGATTGGTATGGTTATCAGTGGCTTTTTTGTTCGGATAATTAGTGTCGTTGTCGCAACATACAGTGGCAATGCGGCCAATACCAAGATGCCAAATACAAAGCCCGCAAATCCGTGCAGCTCTGCGCGCATCAGGTGGCGCCATTGGTGGATGCTGAATATGGAAAAATTAAACATAAAATATAAAATTGCCCAGGTCATGAAAATATAGCACGCTGTCCAGATAAAGGCGTATTTATGTGTCTGGAAAAATTCAGAAATTTTGTTCATATTTTTATTATAGACAATTATTATAGTTTGTCAATATTAAATCTGGCAGATGTTTTGTCTAAAAAGTGCTTTTTTTTAAGTCTTTTTTGTGTAATAATATAAGGGATAATAATTAGGGGGAAGTTTATGTCTGGATTATTAAGATTGTGTGGTATTTCTGCGGCGGTGTGTGCTATTGTTTGGTCTGCAGACGCGGCCCAGGCACCGGGACGTGCGGCGTCGACTAATGCTAGATCGGGTGCCGCGACGGCGCGTATGCCCAGTATGCCAACACTGCCAATTATCGCGGTGGGGAATATTTCAACTGATTTGCCAGACAATAATGCTGCTCAGCCTGATTTGCCGGGTGGTGATGAACCAGATGTCCCAGATGAACCAAGTGAACCAGATGAACCGGGGCAGCAGGATCCAGAATGCCCAGATGGTGGTGTCAAAAATTCTGATTACACGGTTGAAATGTGTATGAATGACGTTTTGCGCTGTGTTAATAATGGTGCATTGCCAAATGGATTGAACGATTTGTTTAATAAAGAACTGCGTTATGCAATTGAAAATGGTATGGGACTGTGTGCCATCCAGGTCGAAAAATGCGTAAAAGAGGTGCGTCGTGATTGTGCAAATGTTTATCGTTCGTCGGCCGATGTATGGATTGATTTTAATTCGCGCAAGGTTCAGCCTGAATATTATAACTTTGTTTTGCGTAAAACTGGTTTGACGCCAAATCAGGCGGAAAATACTTGTAAATTGCTGGATAAAAATACGTATGGTTCTTCGTTTGCAGCGGTTGATAATGGTGGCAAAACTACGCTGGAATATAATCATAAGGTTGGCGCATATAATAATCAGCAGGGTGGTGTTTTGATTAAGAATAATCCCCAGGGCGTCAAAGTAAATGATGGAAATCCGGGCGTTGATGGGGCGCGTGGACACTATGCGCGTTGGGATGCATCAACCGCGACTTGCTTAATACGTGTTGCGGCATATAACAAGGATAAACAGATTTCAAATAACTGGTTGTTTGGGGCGGTCGGCGATAATCAACCGGCTGAAGTATGGAAGGCAGCAGGAGAATCATTTAGTTGTAATAAAGATCTGTTTGGATTCTCGCTTATGAATGATACCAAGACTGTTGCGGTGGTTGGTGTTGGTGGTGGTACATTGGTGGGTGCCGGGGTCGGTGCTATGGCGGGACACGGTAAACGTGAATTTGATTGCGGACGTGAAAATCATCGTCAAATGCTGATGAGGCAGTTAAAGGATGGACGTACGGTTGGTATTCTGAATGAATATATTATGGAAGATGTTGATGTTAAACAAGATATAGTGTCTACTGAGGCCTGTAATGATATCGTTGAATTGTTTGACAAGTATTATCAGTATGAAACAGCAATTGCGGAATGTAAAAATGCAGATTATATGTATGCATCGTCTGTGACATTTGATTTACAATTTGTACAAGGGGCAAATGAAACCGAGGAGGATGCGGTTAAGAAAGTTGCGCCTTGGTGTGTAGACCAGGGACATAAAACAGTTGAAAGCTGTAAGAATTTCTTGTTGAGGCAGTGTGGTGCCGCGGGCAGCGTTAGTGCTTGTCGTAGTTTGTTCCAAGAAAAAAAGGTGTTGGCCACAAACGTGCGTGAAACAGGGAAAACCTTGGTCGATGGGCAAGATTGTACATTTAAAGCGTTGAATTTAGAAAAGGCGGGATTGAAAGACAGTGATATGTACTGCTTTACGACGTCCAAATGTACACCTGTTTCAGATGTCGAATCAGAATTAAAACGATTGGATTCTGTGTTTGGCAAAGATATGACTGATTTGTTGGTTAATGGTGAAAAGTCCAATATGGCAAAAAGTATCGGTATTGGCGCAGCGGTTGGTGCAGGAACGGGTGGTTTGGCGACGGCTATTACAGCGTTTGTCGAACGTAACAATATTTCGTGCTTGGTTGGTGATGGGCTGGTTCAGGTCGGGTTTGGTAAGACGCATTCAATTGATAGTCTGAGGGATTTCTATGTTAAATGGAATTTGCATGTTCCGGATGTAATTGCGCCAAGCGCGACAGTTTCAGATTGTCAATCCTGGAAGAATACGTGCGCGACGTTCGCAGATTTGGAACAGTGTGAAGAAGCTCAGTTTAATTATAAGCCAGCGGGCGCGCCAACAACGACTTTGATACGCTCGGTTTGTTCGGTGTCAGGCAGCGCTTGTATTGAAAATTATCCGGTTGCAAAATCGCACGGGGCTTGTAAATAGTATGAAAAAACCGCCAGTTGGCGGTTTTTTATTGATTATATTTAATTATCTTAATCCTTTGGCGCGACAGCAGGCAGATGCGGCGGATTTCCAGTCTGAATACTGCTGCGCAGGATTGCGCAGATCGCGCCAGGGTTGCCATGCGTTGCAACGCTTGTTGCTGCCGTTGCCTGTGCATTTTGCATAGCGACGCAGTGTACAGGTCTGGTTTGATGTGCCGCCTGTGTCGGTTGTACATTTTACAACGATATTTTGATTCTTGGCATCGTTTTTGCCCAGTTCTTTGGACGATATAACCTGGTACGCGTTGGCGGTGTATATGGTTGATATTATGATAATAAGCGCTGACAATATTTTCTTCATCTGTGCCCCCTGATAATCAGATTATACGAATTTGGTTTATGGAATACAATAGGAATCTGATTTCAAACCGGGGGTATTTATTTCGCAAAGTATTTTTTGTTTTGTTCCTTGGATACGTCGTACATTTTATCAAACAGACGTTTTGCGGTTTCTGTGTCGCGTGGTGCGTTCGTCGTGGCAGCATTGTGTGCCGCCCCGTTTAACACAATTAGACGTGTTGGCTGGATGGCAGAACCGCACTCGATAAAATATTTGTATTCGTCAAAATATTTTCCATAACAGCGACCGTTCGCAACGGCAACATATCCATCAGATGCCAGCTGTTCGCATGTTGGTTGGGCGCCGTATGTAATTTCGCCGTTTGTCATAAATTCGTCGGGTGACGTTAAGATGCCAGGGCACCAGACATAAACATCGTTGCCGTTAACAGATGCGATTGTCCCATCGGACGATGTTTTGCGACGGCCAAAGCAATCGCCATTGGTGGATAACAGTTCGGTATTAAAATCTTGGTTAATCTTTTTTTTGTCGGCAATGTCGGCGCGCCCCATTGCACGTGGTGTGGATGTGAGGTCGTTTAGTGCCTCGGGACAAATTATTTTAAGGCCCCAACATTTTGCGGTTGCGTCCCACATATTAGCATCATAGCCTGCGCCCATAGTGGAATAACAATTTGTTGGGTCCAGACGACATACGGTTGGCTGTTGCCACCAAGGGGTGGCGGCATTTGAGTCGCCAATAAATAAAGAACAAAGTGCGAAGATAAATGAGCAGTTAAAAATCGTTTTCATTTCTTTTTCCTGTTACATCATATTTTATCATTTTTCATGGTTGCCTGCAAGTTGGCTTTATTGGGTGTTTTCGTTGTTTGTGTTGCCTGGAACTATCTGTAGTGAATTATCTGTTTCTTTGTCTGTGTCGGCGCAATAGCCCCATTTGGTGTTTGCGGATGTTTCTGTATAGAATACCTTTAGCAGTTTGTCGCCGGTAATGTGGTGAGTGCTATTGTCGACAAGTTCGCATTTTTGTGTGTTGGTGTCGCATTTTTCTTTTTCACTAATCCAGATTGTGTCGACCCATTTGCCGCCAAGGCGTTCACATTCGTCTGATAGGGTTGCTGCCATTTCGGTACGGATTTTATCCATTACGACACTGATGTCTTGTAATACCGTTGCGGGCATGCTGTTGTTTGATTCGGATGGTCGTACACAGGCCTGCATTGCATAGCGGGCCAGTTTGTGGTACAGGCTGCCAACGTAGTCACCGCATTCGGAATATTCGTTTTTTTCTGGTCCAGCTGTTTCGCCGTGGCAGGTATAGCCAACGGGGCATGGGGCGCATTGATTGCCGGGTTTTGGGTCGGCGTCATATTTGTTATTATATATCAAGTAATATCCCGGGTTGCAGGATGTAAATGTCATTAAATTGCCGCAGGCCAAATGGTCTACGATGGAGGTATCGTCTTCGCCATATGATTTGTTGGCGTTATGTGTTTGCAGATTGCAGGTGTGGATCGAAGCGTACTGTTGTTCGCCCGGCGTATAGACGCGACAGGCGTATGGATATGAGTGTAGGCTGTCGTTGCTGGGGACGGAACACATATCGCGCGCATAGGATTCCAGTGTTGTGCGGCATTCTTTGGCGATTTTCTGGCTGGTGATATTGTGCATGGCGGTAATCAATTCTGCCATACCGTGTGTGCCGCCGCCGTATAGATTGCTGCAAGTGTCCAGTTTTTCGCGACACATTTGTTCCGACAGTTCCAGGCGTGATCCCAACAGTAGCTGTTCCTTGACGTTGCTGAAATCCTTTAATGATTTGGTTTGTTCGTCATAACATTTGTTAACAACGTCCAGGCATTCGTTTTTGACCGTACGGATGCGTTCCTGTTGGCCCTGGTATATTTCTGTGATAGCCTGGCGCAGGAATTCGTTCCATACATCGTCCGCCAAATCGCGACAGGTGTCCAGACCACGTTTGGCAAAGTCGCGTTTCTGGTTTAATTCGGCAACCAGCATGCGGTTTGTCTGATTAGTTAAAATGTCGCCGGATAACGATATCTGGGATTCAAGCTGATAGAAGCTTGGGCTGTAAATCGGTTCGCCTGTTTCGATGTTCAAATATCGACCGGTTATGTCCAGGCAATGTACGTAATCGGGACCGCAGGCCGTGTTGGCGGTAATGTCTGCTCGTACCTGGGCAATACAATCATTTATCGTGGTTGAATTGTGCGCGTTATAGTTTTCTAGTCGCGCAATATTCATTTCGTGTTCGGTTGAACGGATCGCGCTGTTTGCGTTTGTTAATTGTTTGTCCAGATTGCTTATCAATATCGAGCAATCGTTTTCGATATACATTCCATAGGCGGACATAACCATTGTCTGGGTCGATTGGTCGGGGCATTTGTTTATGACCATTTGCGAGCATTGTGCGTGGACGGCGTTATATAATGCTTCGCCCGTTAGGTTGGCAATGTTTGCGCCGCCCGTTAAATCGGATGTTGCCCAAATTTCATTGATGTTGCCGGCGATGTCCAGTGTGCCCGCGGTGGACAAAGATTTGTTTTTTGTTTTCGATAAAACTTCGCTGATGCCGGTTAGCTGTGTGGTGCTGGTCGATTTGTCGGTTGTAATTGATTGGGCGTATTCACCAATGCTGGCAGATGTCATGGCGCCAACCTCGGCTGCGGTTTTGTCGATAACGGTCAGGTTCAGATTTTTAAAGTCAGTTAATTGGTCCGATGCCTGGGCCAGGGCGCGTTCGCGAGACTGGATTTCTGTTAGTTTGGATGAGCATACGCAACGGCGATATTTGTCGTTTGTGGTACCACAAAATTGGTCCATACAGGTAAAATATGCCTCGCGACAGGTGTTGTATCCGGTGCCAAATGTATTGGAATGGACTGTGCTTAATGTGACGGTTGCGCGGGCAGGGCGCAAAGTGCCGCGTTCCAGATTGTTTTTTGTTGTCCGTGCATCCCCAGGCTGGCTGGTGGTGCGTGCGGCGGTGGTTGGTTTGATGTTGCGTACGCTTGTTGTGCGTGCAGGTGTGCGTTTGGTGGTTGTGGCAGTGCGAGCGACAGTTTGTTTTGCCGTTGTGCGTGCGGTTATGTTTTTTTGATTGTAGTCAGTGCGACTTGCCGCGCTGCGTGATATAGAATTTGCGTCACGAACAGCGGCGTCAGCGACGCTGACACCTAGAATAAGTGCAGTTATGAGGTGTGCTACCTTTCTCATCCGTTATTGTTATAAGTGTATGTTATCAAAAAATGTGTGTTTGTGCCAATAAAAAATGCCCCAAAATGGGGCGGTTTTTTAATTTGTCGTGTCGCCAGTTGGGCGATTGCGTTCAACAAATGTTATGCGGCCCTTGTCCAGGTCGTATGGTGTCATTTCAACACGTACGCGTTCGCCAACGTTGACCCAGATGCGCGCCTTGCGCATTTTGCCACAGACGGTGGCCAAAATTTCGTGCCCGTTTTCCAATTTTACACGAAACATAGTGTTGGGCAGTTTGTCTTCGACAGTGCCACTGAAAACAATTACATCGTCTTTTGCCATAAATTTATCCCTTGGATTTTTAGAATTTTCTGGGCTTTATGATATTGTTTTTTGAAATAAAATGCAAGTTTTTTTTATTTGCTTGTGAATGTGGTCGGTATTTGATAAAATAAATAACAAAATATGTAGGAAGGCTGATTATGAAAACAAGAATCTTAGCGACTTTGTTGATGTTGGTGCCGGGGGTGGCGTTTGCTGCGGTGCGTGATGGTAATTCACGTGTCGGTGTTCAGCGTGTGTCTATGGCGGCGGCCCGTATGCCCAGTGCAAATACCAAGGCCGCAACAACACAGAAAAAGACGCAGGGGACGACGATGACGGTAAATCCCGGGGCAGCCAATGTTGTGGCAGAAGATGTCGTCGAAGAAGAAGTAGCGGAAGTGTCGACTGAGGTGTCTGTAGATGTGGGTACGGTTCAGGCGACGAATTCTGGTGACTGTCGTGAAGCATATCGTGCATGTATGGATGAGTTTTGTTTGTTGGATGAGTCCGAAGGTTATCGTTGTGCGTGTTCGTCTAATATTAATAAATCGAAATCTTTGATTCAGGAAATTCAAAAAATTCAAGAGGAGGCGGATAAGTTATATACCGAGGGTGTCGAACGCGAGCAGTTGGGGGCCAAGGCACGTTTGGTGTTCGGTGAGAGCGAGGCTGCCAAAAAAAGTTCGCGTGCGTCGGGACTTAGTTTTACAGAATGGTTGAATAGCGGCGTGGATGAAGAAGGCGAGTTGGATTCAGATGATTTGATGGGGGATGGTTTGTATGGAATGGCGTCCGAATTTTGCGCAGCGGAATTGGCAGCCTGTGGTGATAAAGCAGAAATGGAAGAAATGCTGTATTCGCGTCAGGTGACGGCAGACTGTAAATCATTCAGTTCTTATTTGTCAGAACAAAAAATGAACGCCCAGTCCAATAAACGTACGGCCGAAGCTGCGGTTCGTCAGGCGCGCCTGGCGATGTTGGATACAACAAACAAATATAATCGTGGTGAATGTTTGTTGGCATATCGTTCGTGTATTGCAGATAAAGGCGGGTGTGGCGCGAATTTTGAAAACTGTCTGGATGCGGATTTGTTGGGAAGGCGTGCAAATGCGTGTGAAAATGTCCTTGATCAGTGTATGGCGGTAAAAAAAGACGTGTTAAGTGATTGGGCGGATGAATCAAAGTCAATTTTGGTTGATGCGGCAAAATATGCGGATAAATATCGTCGTCAGACGTGTTTGGCCCAGATTCAGGTGTGTTTGGAAGATGGGTGTTCGACTACGACTAATTCGGCGTGTTTGACCGATGTTAATGTGGCAGCGGGGGTTTGTCCGATTATCGATGAATGCGATTCGATGATTCCTGGGTTAAAGGCCGTTGTTAACGATAAATTGGGATATCTGCGTACCCAATTCTGTCAGAATGATGTTGATGCGTGTCTGCGTGATAAGTGTGGGGAAAACTTTACTGCGCCGGAATGTGTTGGTAAAAAGACATCGGAAATTATTGCGATGTGTCCACAGAACGCTTTCCCGTCATGTAAGAATGAAACCCAGTTTGATATTATTGTGTCGGCGGCGGTTTTGCAGATGGATTATCAGATGATGCAGGGGTGTATCAATCATTTTGGTGAACAGTTGGGCAAGGTTTGTGGAACCGATATGGCGTGTTTGCCGGCCGATGATACGGTAATGGGATTAGCTGAAATTCCAGCAGATGAAGCATCAATGGTTGAATTGCGTGTACGTGTGCGTGATAATTCCAAGGCGGCGGTTGATGAATTCTTTAAGCAGTTTGAAAAAGATATGACCGTTGCGGCGTGCGCGGACGCTAAAAAACCGGCGGGGCGCAGAAGTTTGGGCGACAGTGTATTTAATACGGCCAAATTAATTGCGGAAATTGGTGCAGAAAATCGTGCGATGCGTGAATTGGAATCTAAGATTGCAGAATTGTCACGTCAACAGGATTTGGAAGAAGCAGAAAAGAACTGTTATGCGACGTACAAGGTAGAAACGCCAGATAAGTCTGATAAAAATTACAGTTATATCCGCAGTGTTTCGTTTGAGCCATCCCTGCGTAATTGCCACGTATGCCGTATGCAACAGGTTTGTGAAACTGGTGGCGAAAGTAAAGGTGCTGCGGGGCTGAAGGGATTGGCGGGCGGTTTGTCTGCGGGCGCCGCGGCGGGTACGATGGTGACACCAGGGTGGGGTACTGCAATCGGTGGCGTAGTTGGCGCGGTCGGTGGATTGTTAGCCGGACGCAGCGCAGGCGGAGAACAAGAATTTTGTCAGGAAATCGAATCCTGTGAAGATGTGAATATGTAATTTTTATGGGGAGAGATAAGATGTTCAAAACAAGTCGGATTGTATTATGTTTGGCCTTTGCGGGGTTGGTAATTTCTCCGGGGCAGGAAGCTTGTGCGGTGACTAAAAAGGTTAGTAAACAATCTGCAATTCAAAAAGGGACATCTGTGCGTACCAAGACAGACGCATCGGGTTTATATGACCAGGCGTGCTATGATGCGTACTATGGTTGTATGGATCAATTTTGTATTTCTGATAACGAATCGGGTGGCAGCTGTGCCTGTAGCGATTTAAGCATAAAATACGATAAAGATTTTGCAGAAATTCAAGAGGTTTTAGCCGAAGCAGAACGTGTCGCAACCGAAGAAGTTGAAAAGGTAAAACTGGGGGCCCAGGCAGATATTGTCTTTACAGGTACGCGTGAATATGATGCGGATGGGAATTTGAAAGAAATCGATGAAATTGCTAAGAATTCCAAGGAGTCAAAACGTGCCAGTTTGATGTCACTGTGGGATACGAATCTGGAAGATGATGACGAAGATATTTGGGGCAGTGTCAGTGATTTTTCGAACCTGACTGGGGCGGCTTTGTATCGCGCAGCCGAAGAATTGTGTTTGGAACAGGTGCCCGAAGATTGTATGGGTGATATGACATTGTTGCGCAATATGTATTCGCGTCAGATTACGTCGGACTGTAAAGGATATGAAAACAGCATCGCAGCAAAACGGGCAGAAGCCGATGCCGCATTGGCCAGTGCAAATGCAGATGTGCGCGCAGCGTTAAAGGAAAGTTTTGATGCGGCAAATAAATATGACCTTGGACAATGTATGGTCGAATTTAAAAAATGTATGCAGACCGAAGATGCCTGTGGCAAAAATTGGGAAAACTGTGTCGCAACAATTGCATCTGAAAATATGCAGAATAATCAGGCAAAAAGTACCGCAGGGACCAAAGTTGCAACGGTTGATACATATGATATTACCGCGTCAACAATGGAAGTGTTAAGTTCAAAACGTACAATTTGTGAAAATGTATTGGGACAATGTGTAGCTGTGCGCGATATGGTGTGGCCGGCATTCCTGCGCGAGGCAGCGCCCACGATTAAAGTGGCAGAAAGTGCGGCAGAATCAAAGTTCCGTCAGTCTTGTTTGACTAATATTTCTGACTGTATTCAAAATGCGTGCAAGGATGATATTGTTGGCAAGGGTGTTGATACCATGGATGCATGTTTGTCGCGGCCAGATATGGCGCGCAGTTTCTGCAAGGTGGAAATTGATCCGTGTGAAAGAATGGAACCTTTAATTTGGGGGTATGTTGTTGATAAGTTGGCGGCAATGCGTGTTGACGCATGTACGCAAGAGGTAAAAGATTGCTTTACTGCCGATACGCGTTGTGGTGCAAATTTCCAGAACTGTATTGGTATGGACTATGACTATATCCACGATATTTGTCCAGTTGACAGTTTGGTTGTCTGCAAGGCGAATAATCCGGCATTTTCAATGGATGATTTGGATTCTATGTTGATGGGGTTGTATCTGAATATTGATAACGCGGCGCTGGATCAATGTCAGGAATTGGTTGATCGTAAAATGGCCGAGGTTTGTGGCAGTACAACAGACTGTAATAAATTCGCCGCTGATGATACTATTGGTGTGGGTAGTGTTCGTTCCCAGAAAGATGGTACCGTTTATCGTGTGACAGGTATGATTTCGTTTGGTTCTATCAAAATGGGTGATGCCACCGGGCGTACAATTGATGATGGCGAGGGTGGAGTTGTTCGATTGGGGCCAGGTGAAATAGGAGTTGATGAATATCTGGCACAAGTTCGTCTGCGTAATGCAGGGGTTAAAAATTCGGAAGGTATTATTTCAGCTATTGAAGAGGAATTGAATAATATTGCAGGGACAATTAATCGTACAATTGAAATGATTGAGCAGGACCCAGAAATTCAGTTCTGTATCAATGGTCGTGATTTAAGTCAAATTACAGGGAACAAAGGTCAAAAAACAACAGCGCGTTTCCCGAATTTATTGAATCAGGTTAAAATGCAGATTGCTATATCTGCCCTGCGTCAGGCACAGAATAATTATAATGCTAAGTTTAATAAGGCTGTTGCGGATGCTACCAAGGATGCATCTGCAGATGTGGCGCAATATATGTGCCAGATGATGCCTGTTAGTGGTGGGGCGCCTGTTGGGGGGGGACAAATGTCGACTGAGTTGACCCCGCCGTACGCAATTAGTTATGACGTTGGCAGTGGTTTGGATAATAGTTTATTGGCCCAGGGTGGGCGTGGTTCTTCGGCGACTGGTGGTGTGGGCGTGTTGGATACAACAGCTGGTGCGTCCAAATTCTCGGAGGCGGTAAATTCCTTTACTGGTTTGGGTTCAAACAAGGTAAAGATTAGCCTGCCAAGTGGCACGCGTGAGATGTGGTCTATATTTAACCGTGATACGCGTGTATGTCATTATTGTACGTCGACCGTTACCAAAAGCTGTACTTCGGTTAGTAAGAAAGGGTTCTTGGGTATCGGTGCGAAAAACGAGATGAATTGTACGGAATCAGAACCGGTTGAAAAATGTGAAGATATACCAATGTAAAAAAAACCCGCCATTTGGCGGGGATTTTTTTGTTTTTTTGTTGTGAAAATTTTGTGCTTGCACGAATCGCATAAATATTACTAGTATGGCGCATACAACAATTCAAATAGGGGGTTTGCCGTGATAGTTGGGATTGGTATTGACTTGGTCGAATGTGGGCGTTTCTTGGATTGGTCTGCATTTAAAAAATCACGCATTTTCACAAAGAAAGAACTGGAGTACGCTGATAACGATAATGCGAATTCTGAAAAGCATTTGGCAAATTTCTGGGCTGCACGTGAAGCGTTTTTAAAGGCAATTGGAACAGGGTTTGGTGATGATATTGCTTTTTCGGATGTGTCGGTTGTTCATAATGATTCAGGGCGTCCTGAACTGTTAATAGCAGGTGGGGCCAAGGCAGCATTAAAATCCTTGGTTGATGGGAATGCGCGTGTGCATCTGTCAATAACAGATCAAAATGATTATTGTGCCGCAATGGTTGTTGTGGAAAAAGAATAAAAAAAATGCGCGACACGCGCATTTTTTTTATTTTGAAAATTGTCGATCAATATCCCGTATTGATAACATTTGTTCGTGCATAAATATTATTTTATTTTCATTATTTTTTTCGCTTTTTGCATCGCGTGGATTCAATCGCAGATCATCTGAAGCCTTGATAAATCGTTTAAGGCGTGCGCACATTATGCGATATTTCATAATTTTTCGCAAGTTTTCATTGTTGATGCTGGGCATTGTGTATTCATTGTTGTTGTGTATTTTATAATATGTTTCATATACACGACGGCAAAGCCCCAGTTCAATTTGCAGTGGCGCAAATATGTCTCGATATATAAAGCGATAGTTCGCTTCGGCAAAGTCGATGAATGACAGTGTGCTGGTCACGGGGTCATATAAGACATTTCCTGGGTTTAAATCGCAGTGTGACCAAGCGGCACGTGTGTCATATTCGAATGTGCCGATATCATCGCGTAATTTTGCCATATAATCAATATCGTCTTTGTGAAACCAATTGTGCATTTTATTTTCAATAAAGTTGTTCAGACGGTTGAACTTTAATTCGGATGCGATTTTATGACGTTCAATTTCTTTGACCGGTTTCAATTCATTCATATCGACTAAAAAAGCGGCAATTCCATCGACAATTTCATATTGCTGACGACGTGATAAGGTTTTGTACAGATCTGCGGTCAATGGCTGGCCTGGGGCGCATTCTTCCAATAATTGATATTCGTCATCTTTGATATGAATCATACGTGGAATATTATATCTTGGATTGCCAACCGCATAAATTTCATCGATAGTGTTTTTGGTGCGGTGCTGTTTTTTCAACCAGGCGTCGCGCGCAGAATCGCTTAGAGTCGGTAGAGGGCGCTTCATAATCAGTTCTGATCCAAAGTATACAATATAGCTTTCGCGACCATGGATAAGATTTTTCAACGGTTGTGTCATTTGTTGTGTCTTTTTTAGTGTATTTTTGAGTGTTGCAGGTGTTTTAATATATCTTTTTGTGTGCGCAATTGACATTTTGCCATATATTCACTGTATGCGCGTTTGTCGCCACTGGCACGTGTTTGCAGAGCCTGGATATAGTTTTCTTTATCGCCGCGTTTGTTAAATACGATTGGGCGATAGCCGTTTTGCAACAGTACCCAGTTCATAATCAGTCGAGCAGTACGTTTGTTAAAGTCGTCGAATGGCTGTAGCATAATCATTTCATAGTGAACATTGTACGCACGTGTTAAAACATCACTTTTGGAATGGTTCAGGTTATAAATAATCTGAAGCAGTTCGTATTCAATCATGCTGTAATCTGGGGCGTTATAGGTCATGCCATTAACACTCATCCTTAATTTACAGTTCGTTGTGCGGAACTTATATCCATCGATATTGGTGTTTTTGCATAGTATGTCATGGATGTTGCGGATGCCTTCCAGTGTGATTTCCTGGGATACATTTTCCATAATGTAATCATAGGCAATCGCAATGTTTGACATGTTGGTTTCATCAAGGTGTTTTTTTGTCAAAGGGCATAATGTCTGTGGTTCTTCGTATGCGATTTGGCGTCGTAACCAGTTTAAGTTGTTTATGCGCTTTACCGAAGAAAAGTCTGAAAAAACACAGTCCAGTTCATTACGTTTCTGGGCAATTTGTTTCTTGGTTGTTAATTTTGGTACACGTGGTGACATCTTGGCGTCCTTTGGTTTAATTCTTATATAAATATAGCCCATAAATATAATTTGTCAAGTTTTTGTGAAGGGGGATTCTTTTTTCTTAAATTTCGTGTTGAATGATGGGCCGATTTGTTTTATGCTGGGGGTTGTTAGGCGAAAGGGGTAGTTTATGTTTAAATTTCTGGTTGTTTTTATGCTGTTTTTGATGCCGATTATGGATTGTGTAGCGGCACCGAAAAAGAAAAAAGATGAACCGATTGTGCATCTGACCGATGAACAGATTTATCAGGAACTGAAAAAGCTGGCATTGGTATTCGAAGTGGCACGTGATAATTTCGTAGAAGAAGCAGATGAAAAAAAGATGCTGGAAGCGGCAATGAATGGTATGCTGGCGGAGCTTGATCCACATTCATCTTATTTAAATGCGGATGATTTTAAGGAATTTAATGACAAGTCCCACGGGGAATTTGGGGGACTGGGGATTCAGATTACCAGTGACCGTGGCGCGGTACGTGTGATTTCCCCAATTGATGATACGCCTGCGGACAAGGCGGGGATCAAGGCCGGGGATTATATCACGCATATTGATGGCGAACAGGTGTTTGATTTAACCCTGAATCAGGCGGTTAAGAAAATGAAGGGGCGGCCGGGAACAAAAGTTAAATTGACGGTTGTGTCTGATGATGGAGAATCGCGCGAGATGACATTGAAACGTGCAATTATCAAGGTTGAGTCTGTAAAGCACAAGGTTAAGATGCTGGCTGAGGCAGATCCAGAAGATAAGGATACTCCAAAAATAGGATATATCAGAATTTCTGATTTTGGGGCAACAACAGCGCGCGATATGAACAAGGCTTTGAAAGAGCTGGAAAAAGAAAAGGTTGTTGGATATGTCGTTGATGTTCGTAATAACCCAGGCGGATATTTGACGGCGGCAATTGATGTCTCAGATGCATTTTTGGATGCAGGAGAAATTGTATCAACACGCGGTAAGGAAAAATCAGATATTGAACGTGTATTTGCAAAACCAGGAGATTTGGCTAATGGTAAACCTGTTGTGGTGTTGATTAATCACGGGTCGGCATCGGCATCTGAAATTGTGGCGGGGGCATTGCAGGATAATGGACGTGGTTTGGTTATGGGGTCCCAGTCCTTTGGTAAGGGCAGTGTGCAACAGCAAAAGCCACTGGGGGATGGAACGGCAATTCATATTACGATTGCAAGATATTATACACCATCGGGACGTTCGATTCAGAACGAGGGTATTACTCCGGATGTAGAAGTGCTGCATTCTAAGGTCGAGGTTCTGGAAAAAAGAGATAGCGAATATTCCGAGGCGTCATTTAAAAATTCGCTGAAAAATGATAAGGCTAAGAAAAAGTCTAAGAAGAAATCAGATGATGGTGATGATAAAGACTTGGACGAAGAAACGCCATACGATGAATTGACAGATGAAGAAAAAGATGCGCGTGATTATCAGTTGCAGCGTGCTATGGAAATGGTTATCGCGATGGACAAGGTAAAATCGCGTTCAATCGCCAGTCCCACGGACATAAAAACTGAAAAATAGTATTATCCCCGCCAAAAGGCGGGTTTTTATTTATGTTGTTGACAAAAACAAGATTTTTTACTATGTTTTGTCAAGAGGTTTGGGCAGGTGATTATAGAATACCAAAATATTTTGATTAATTCGGCGAATATTGAACAGTATCGTCAATCCTTGACCGCCGCCATGTTGTGTTCCAGGTGGCGTACATTTGATGCCCAGGGAAGGGGGGCTTGTAAAATAATTGTATATAATTACATGTTGGATGCGCGGTTGGGGATTGAACCTGGCGATCCATTGCGGTTGCGGATTAATCAATTGAATGCAAATCGTTCACATATAATTGCACACGAAAAACATCATTTGCATAATGAATCAATTGGGCATGCGTTTTATGTTGCAGATGGAATGTTGTTCCCGTTTATGTGTTTGCAGTGTGCGGATGAAATATCCGCGCGTGTGGCGGAAGCATTGTCTAAGTTATCAGGGCAGACTGTAGATTTGATGCAATGCAGGATTGCATATAGTAATGCCATGATAGATGCAATGGAGCATTTTAATAAGTTGTTTCCACAATATTGTCAGGATTTTATTATGAACTATCATTCGGCATTGAATATTTTAAAGACGGATGCAGCGCGTAATTTGGTACTGGCACCACAATATAATTTGAAGAGTACAGATGTGCTGACTGCGCTGGGGGTGGTGCGGACACCGCGTTTTGATTCGGCGCTTAAACATTACTTTACAATCGATGGTGTTGATGTGCGGAAAAAGTTATATAAATCTGCGCGGAACACTGCCAATGATATGGGCAGGTATTTTGCAGAATATATGTTTGTTCAAGCACAAAAGTGTATTGAAGAATTACGCGCCAGATGATTCAAGGGCAGCGGTAATTTCAGTGAAATTATCGGACACGGCGCCTGCTGCGTTGATTTCGGAAAAATTAATTCCGGGTGCGGTGCGCAACCATTTAACAGCGGGCAGGGTGATTTGTCGGAAGTTTTCAAGACGGTGCTTGATAATTTCAATTGTTGCGTCGTCGGCACGTTTGGTGCCTTCGCGGACGCGTTTTTGAATTCGTGATACAAGTGTTTGTTCATCTGTTGCCAGATATAAAACGTGAATGTTATATTTGCTTGCATAGTTTTGAACCAGCCATTTTGCCTGGCCCAGTGTGCGTGGAAAGCCGTCCAAAATAATATCGTTTTTACACGTCAATAGTGGCACCATTAAATCACAGACCAGTTTGTCGGGGACCAGGTTGCCCACCGATATTAATTTGCCGATTTCGGAATCTGCCGGTTCTGCACGCAGGATTGCGCCGGCCTCGATATGTTCATAGGGATGTGTGTTCATCAACATATGTGAAAAGGTGCCCTTGCCAACGCCGGGGCCGCCCATCATTACAATCATTTGTTTTTTGTTATTCATAGTTTGATTTTATCATAAAAAACACGGTCGGGCAAGATTGCGCGACCGTGAAACAATTCATAAATTTACAAATTATTTTTTGCTGTTTTCGATAGCAGCGCCCAAGATATCGCCAAGGACGGAACCGGAATCGGCTTCGTTTGCGAATTCTTTGACAGCCTGCTTTTCCAATGTCACCTGCAGAGCGCGGATAGACAATTTAACATTGTTGTCTTCAACGGAAACAACAGATGCTTCTACGCTGTCGCCAACATTGTATTTTGATGTATCCTGTTCTGATTTTTCACGTGACAGGTCTGTGCGCCGGATTGTGCCGCGTACATCGCCCGCCAATGTCAAAACCAGTTCGTCTGGTGTAACTTCGGAAACTGTGCCACATACAACCGCGCCCTTTTTCAAAGAAGCGGCGTTGTTTTCTGCGCTTTCTGTCAACTGTTTGATGCCCAGTGTGACGCGTTCTTTTTCTGGATTGATGTCCAAGATTTTTGCGGTCACTTCCTGGCCACGAACGAATTTTTTCAATTCTTCTTCGTCCAGTTTGTTCCATGACAGATCAGAAATGTGAACCATACCGTCCAATTCTGGAGTCAAGGCAACGAACAAGCCAAATTCAGTTGTGTTTTTGATTGGACCTGTAATTACATCGCCAACATTGTGGGTTTCTGCAAACTGTTTCCATGGGTTTGGTTGCAGCTGTTTATAGCCCAGCGAGATGCGGCGTTTATCCTGGTCAATGCCCAAGACAACAACGTTAACATCGGCACCGTTCTGCAAAACTTTGCTTGGGTGGATGTTTTTGTTTGTCCAAGACAGTTCAGACATATGAACCAGACCTTCGATATTGTTGCCCAGGTCAATGAATGCACCGTAATCAGTCAGGGATGATACCTTGCCTGATACTGTGTCGCCAACATTGAATGCGCGGGATGCTGTTTCCCATGGGTCTTCTTCCAGTTGTTTCATACCCAATGAAATGCGATGTGATTCTGGGTCGAACTGGATAACTTTGACCTGAATCTTTTCACCAACGTGAACCAATTCGCGTGGATGATTTACACGTTTCCAAGACAAGTCTGTAACGTGCAACAAACCATCGATACCGCCCAAGTCAATAAACACACCATAATCTGTAATGTTTTTAACTGTACCTTCGATAACTGCGCCCAGTTCGATATTTTTCATCGCTTCTTTCTGTGCAGCTGCGATTGTATCAGACTGAATCGCGCGACGTGATACGATTGCATTTGTACGCAATGCATCCATTTTCAATACGCGGAATTTGTCTTTCAAACCAATCAAAGATTTTGCATCGCGAATTGGTTTATGATCAACCTGAGATGATGGCATAAATGCAAATACGCCATTGATATCCACTGTGAAACCACCGCGAACAACATCAATAATTGTTCCTTCTGGATCGATACCTTCGGCAACGGTCTTTTCCAAATCTTTCCATGCTTTTTCAGCGCGTGCTTTGGTATAAGACAGAACAGCAGTTCCTTCGCGGGATTCATAACGTTCAACAAAAACGTCGATGATGTCGCCAACAGATGGAACTGATGCGCCGAATTCTTTTAATGGAACGCGGCCTTCGGATTTCAAGCCAACATCAACCATTGCAAAGTCACCACGGATGTCTTTGACAGTTCCCTTGGTTGCATAGCCTTGTAATGTTTCTTGAGAACCATAGTTTGCGTCAAACATCTGGACAAAATCTTCGCCAGATACAGGATTAAATAAATCTTTGGATAAATCTTTCATAAGAAAATATTCATCAAAGTTTGCCATCGCCAATGCTTCATAGAATACAGCGAGGTCTTGTGGGGTTAATCGGACTGATTCTGCGCCCACCCGCAAAATCACAGCATATTATACCTAAGGTTTTGAATTTTGCAAGAAAATATTAAAATACAAATGGGCTGAAAATAACACAGTGCACATACGTTACACCAGCCACCCTCAGCCCAACACAAATACGCTCTTAGACTTTATTACTGCATACCGACGATGAATTCATCACCCCAATCAGCAACAACCTGTCCACCAACTGTACACTGAATATCT
>JAZRLB010000019.1:0-110397 GCA_045646625.1 Candidatus Enterousia sp.
ATCTTCTAAATCTTGAACCGCCGTTGCACCGGCTGCCGCACCACTACGGATTGCGCTCAGGTCGCTTATCGTCGCCTGTTTCCCAGACAACGCAGTATTAATAACCTTATTCTGAACTGGGTTCGTGCTGGTTGAACTTAACGCCGTATCCACCTTAACACCACCCAATGTATCCGCAGTCGCAGTTGGCAACGTGTAAACAGTATCTTTCGCACTAATTGTACCATCGGCCGCAATCGTGATATTAGAACCTGCCTTCAATTTATCCTGCTTATCTGACAAACCTGCAGTAACATACTTTGTAGAGGCGATATCAGCCCAGGCCGCATTAACCACCAACATTGTAAAAAAAGAAGCCGCAAAAACAAAGTTTTTCTTAGTCATCAGAAACATCCCACCAATTTTCACCATTCTCTTTATTCGTCTATGCATTATATCCAAATACACCACCCTGGGGCAAGCATATTTTTATACGCATTGCAAAAATTTTCATTTAACTTTTGTAATACGTCCAAAACCAAAACCACCGTCCGGTTGGGTGGCATATACCACCCAAACCGAAATTTGACCTATATACAGACTTAGTACTGAACAACTTCCCACTGTGCCACAGCCGTCGTACCCGTACCCTTAATGGTCAAAGAGCAAACAACATCTTTTGCTTTACAGGCTTCGGATACAGTGAAATCAACCCCCATACCAACCTGTGAACGCTGAACTGCATTACCAGCAGTCTGTCCTACCGCATTAATAGCAGTATGAACCGCCTTGGAAGTTGGTGCATTATTAGAAGTAGAAGTCACAGTTGTATCAAAAGTCTTCTGCTTCATAGAAACCTTACCATCTGTTTCAGAATATGCGTTAAAATAAGATCCATCTGCCGCAGTTACTTCTGAAACATCTAAATTACCAACTGCTGTGGTAATAGCAGAACTAACCGCCCCTGATGTTGGTGCATTCTTAGAAGTAGAAGTCACAGTTGTATCAAAAGTCTTCTGTTTCATAGAAACCTTACCGTCTGTTTCAGAATATGCGTTAAAATAAGATCCATCTGCCGCAGTTACTTCTGAAACATCCAAACCGCCAATCAAACCAGCCGCCGTTCCCTTATCTTCCTTCTCATCAATCAAATCAGGAATACTTGGCACACCATTTTCTTCATCACCATTAATCAATCCTTCCAATGCCGTTACACGACCATCAACAGAACTTGCCCCCTCAGACAATGGTTTAAGTTTTCCCGCTACAAAATCAGAAACAGCTTTGGTTGTTGGCGCATTCAGAGATGTAGAATCATCAGTCACAGATGTATCAAAAGCCTTCTGTTCCATAGAAACCTTACCGTCTGTTTCAGAATATGCATTAAAATACTTGCCGGCATCCGCAGTTACTTTTGCAACATCTAAATTACCAACTGCTGTGGTAATAGCAGAACTAACCGCCCCTGACGTTGGTGCATTCTTAGAAGTAGAAGTCACAGTTGTATCAAAAGTCTTCTGCTTCATAGAAACCTTACCGTCTGTTTCAGAATATGCATTAAAATAAGACCCATCTGCCGCAGTTACTTCTGCAACATCCAAAGCCTGAATAGATTTGCCAACATATTGAGTTGATGCGATATCCGCGTTTGCGGCACTTACCGCCATCATCGCAACCAAAGATGCAGTTAAAATTTTTTTCATTTCTCTTTCTCTTGTCTTGTATTTATTTTATCTTGCTTTATCGTGGGCAGTTCCCCACCCACGATAAAATCAGATTATATTAATTAGCCGCAGGAATAGCTGAACCAGTTGGTTGCGGATCATTCGCATCGCCACGTACAATAACCTCCCAATAATAATTGGTACCATTAGAGGTCAGAACACACCACTTGCTAGCTTCCGCACATTCCGCCGGAACACGTGACAGATCGTTCAAATTCAATGCCGCAATTTCATCATCTGTATACTTCTTTGCATTTGATTCCGCAGTTGATGCCGCTGTGCTTGCCGCAGTAATCTTGCCTTCCAATTCTGTCTTCAAAGAAGAATCCGCTGCTTCATAGGCCGATTTAGTTGCTGCTGCAGATGCCGCCACCTTGGTATCAATTGTACCATTTTCTTTTGTGATAGTTTCAATGGCTGTATCCGTCGCAGATTTATTATTTGCAACCACAGTTTCCAACGCATCAACTTCACTTTGCGCCGTATTAGCCGCAGATTGAGCCGCCGCAACCGCCACGTCATTTGTTGCTTTATACGCTTCCAACGCTTCTGACGCACCCGTTGACGCCGCAGTCTTTGCTTCAGCAATCATACCAACAACTGTTTTCCCAGTTTCAACTGTACCAATTGTGTCTTCAATCTTTTTATCTTCTTCATCTGCATATTTCTTTGCATCTTCCAATGCCTTATTTGCTTTTGCTGTTGCATCAGCCGACGCTGTTGCTTCTGCCGCTGACTGTGCAGCCGACGCTTTACCATCCGCATAAGTCTTTAAAGAATTTTCAAGATTAGTATCCGCCAATTTGTATGCCGCATCCATTGCCGACACAGTACCTGACAAATTGTCAATATTGCCCTGTAATGTAGTATCGGCTGCTTTGTATGCCTCACCCATCGCTTCTACGCTGTCCAACAAACCTTCAATCGCCTGCTCATTAGCAGTAACTCTATCCTGTGTTTCAGATATCTTGCCATCTGTCAACGCGCCCAACTGACCTTCAACATATTCTTTCGCATCTGCCAAAGCTTTATTAGCCTTTGTTGTTGCATCGTTTTCCGCAGCGGTTTTATTGTCTGCAACTGTCTGAGTCAAAGTTGACACCGTGCCCGACACTTTGCCAACTTCCTGATCAACATAACCCTGGGTTGCAATTGCTGCATTTGCGCTGTTTGCAGACACCAAGCTCACTAAAACGGTAAAAATACCTGCTGTTAATTTTTTCATGATTTTCCCTTCCTTTCCTTAGGTTGTTTCATTCTATCATTTTTTGCCTAATCACGTAAAGACAAAAAATGATATAAATGAAACTTTTTTTTAATTATTTATAAACTAACTTTCTATTCAACCGGTGTGGTCAATGGTGTCCACGCAAATGTACCCGTGCTGGTCAATGTCAGCACACACATATTAGAACCATCCTCGCCCGTTAAACATTCATCTGGCACTTCTGCCGTTGCCAAGAATTTCAATGTATCCGCAACTGCTTTTGCTTCTTTCTTTGCTTCCTCAGATGCCTTATCATCCGCATAACCCTTCAGTGTTGTTTCCAGGTTGCTGTCCGCCAATTCATACGCAGCAGTAATTGTTGTCGTTTGTGCCGCATCCTGGTCATCTGCATATTTCTTGGCATCTGTCAAAGCATTAGCCGCCGCTGTGCTTGCTGCTGCTGCATCTGCCAACGCCTGTGTTGCATCAGCCTGCGCCGCCTTTACAGCCGTATCTAATCCTGCATCGGCTGCTTTGTATGCTGTATCCATTGCCGCTACACTATCCAACAAACCTTCAATCGCCTGCTCATTAGCAGCAACTTTATTCTGTGTTTCAGATATCTTGCCTTCTGACAACGCGCCCAACTGACCATCAACATATGTTTTCGCATCTGCCAAAGCTTTACCAGCCTTTGTATCAATTGTACCACCTTCCTTGGTGATTTCTGTAATTGCCGCTGCATTCGTATTTGCTGCCGCCTGTGCCGCAACAGCCTTACCATCCGCCGCTTCCGCTGCTGCCTGTGCAGTTGCTGCCTTGGCTTCTGCAGCCGCCTGGGCATCCGCTGCTTTACCATCTGCGTATCCCTTTGCATCCGTCAAAGCCTGTGCAATATCTTTTGCGATTTTCCCATCTGCGCCAGTCAATGTTTCCAATGCGGTGATTTTACCTTCGGCTGCGTCAACACGACCTGTCAAAGATGAAAAAGCTGTACCCGATGCAATATCCGCTGTTTTATCATCGATATATTCAACGATTGTTGCGGCATCTTTACCTTCCAAAGAACCAACAAATTCTTTGGTTGCATATGTGCTTGCAACATCCGTTGCATTTGCCTTTTTCGCCAATTCTGTTGTGACGGAACCCTGTTCACCAACAAATTTATCAACGTATGCTTTTGAAGCAACAGAAATCGCAGCGTTTGCCCCGGTGGCGCTTAAAATTGCCGCCATAAAGCCCGAGAATACAACATTTTTAACTTTCATTTTTTTCCTTCCTTTCTTTCGTATCTTTATATCCTGCCGCTATGGCGGATTTGGCATTAAATTGCCATATGTCGGGGGAAAATCCCCCGACCATTTAATTATTCTACAATCTGGATTGCAGTATAAGATGCTTTGCCTTCTGCATCAAAGTCGATTACATAGCGACCCGCCTTGCCTGCACCAATGGTTTTAACCGCCGCTGCATCCAACGTAGAAATCGCAGTTGCATTTTCTTGCACATCTGCTTTGATTTCGGTATCAATTACATCCTGATCAGCAGATTTTCTGTACTCGTTCAAATCTGTCTTTAATGCGTGTGTCGCAGACGCTTCCTGCAGTGCATCAATTTCTGATTCGGCTGTATTCATACGGCCTTCTACTGCATCAACATCCTCCTGTGCCGCATCTGCCGCCGCTTGTGCTGCGTCTGCTGCCTGTTGTGCTGTTGCTGCTTTTCCTTCCGCCGCTGCCTGTGCTGCATCTGCATAACCCTTCGCTGTTGTCTCTGCTGCACCTTTTGCAGTTGCAATCGCTTGTTCCATCTGTTCTGTTGTAGAATAGCTTGTCAATGCTGTTGCAATTGAATTTGCAACCGAACCAGCTGTTTGCGCATTGCCATTCAATGTATTGATGGAAGTGGTATGCTCATCAACTGTTTCCTGTAATTCACCCAAGGCAGCATCTGTTGCGATACCCTCTGTCTTTTTTTCGATATATTCAACGATCGTTGCGGCATCTTTACCTTCCAAAGAACCAACAACCGTTTCCAACGCATCAACTTCACCCTGGGCTGTATTGGCGGCGCTCTGTGCTGCTGCAATCGCTTCTGCAACTGTTTTTTCACCAACCTTCAACTCATCCATATTTGCACTGATTGTTTTTCCATCAGCAGCGATAGTAATACCTGTACCTGCTGTCAATTTAGCCTGCAATTCACGATCCGCATATGTTTTGGAAATCAGCTGAACAGGATCCGCCGCCTGTGCCGCTGTGGCGCCCAAAATTGCCGCCATAAATCCTGTAAAAGCAATATTTTTGATTTTCATTTTCTCTTTCCTTTTCTTTCGTTTTTATTTGTTTTGCAATGGCCAAATGGCCATTGCAAATTATTTATTTTTTTATCTCATTATGGCTGTTCTGGCAAGCTGTCCAGGATTTCAACCTGGGTCCAGGTGGTGCTGTCACCAGACTTAGTCACCAGATACATACCATCGGCCGTCGGACCGGAAACAATGCTGTTCGCCTGCAAAGCCGCAATTGCATTTGTGTTCGATGTAATATTACCAGAATTTGTTGTAATATTGCCAGCGTTTTCTGCAATGTCATTTGCATTTTCTGTAATCAAACCACGAACCTCTGTATCATCATAGGCTTTTTCTACAAACAAATTATCAACATCTGTCTTGCTGTACGTTGTTTCTGCATTTGCCTTTTTCGCCAATTCTTGGTCAACATATGTTTTTGCAGCTGCATTATCCGCCGTTGTTTTTACGCCGTTCAATGCTTCTACAGTTGCATAATTATCCAAGGCCGACGCATTTGCCTTTTTCGCCAATTCTTCATCGACATATGTTTTTGCAGCTGCATTATCCGCCGTTGTTTTTACGCCGTTCAATGCTTCCACAGTTGCATAATTATCCAAGGCCGACGCATCTGCTTTGCCTGCAATCGATGTATTAATCAATGACTGCACCTGTGTTGCATTCTGATAACCTGCACCCTCTAACGTTGTTACACGACCAGCCAAAGCTGTATCATCATATTCGGCCGCTTCAATCATACTGACAACTGTGCTGCCTTCTGGAACTGTACCAATAGAACCTTTGATATTATTAATCGCAGTATTCATATTTTCAAAATTTTCATTTGTTGGCAAACCATTTGCGATTGTATCCAACTCGTTAATCGCGCCGACAATTGTTTGGGCATCTGTACTCAAAGTACCTTCACCCATTGTATTTTCCAATGTTGTCACACGACCATCAACACCCTCTAATGCTTTGGAAACATAGTTTGGTGTTACCAACTGCTGTGCTGCGTCTGCCGCACCAATACCGGCCAAAATTGCTGCTGCAAATCCGGTAAATGCAATGTTTTTTACTTTCATTTCTTCCTTCCTTTTTTATTTGGTGCGGTACAACCGCAACCGGTTGTTAAATTAATCTCTTAATTCCGCTGGGTCATCAACAATTCTGACCGAAACCCATTCTGCTTTGCCCGTTTCTGGATTCACAGTCAACATAGCCATTGCCCCTGTTTCGATTGTTGACGCATTCAACTTGGCCGCCGTAATCGAACCATCTGGAATATCAACAAACTGATTAATATTCTGCTGGGTCACATAGTTGTTGGCCGCATATTCCTGGGTCAAATATGTGTTTTCTGCGTTTTCCTGGGTCAGGTATGTATTCGTTGCATTTTCCTGTGTCAAGTATGTATCTGCCGCATCTTCCTGTGTCAGATAGCCTGCTTCATTAAGCGCCTTGATATCCGCAGTATTTGTTTCAACCTGGGTCTGCAATGTTGACAAATCACCGGCAACTTCATTAACCTTGGTGACCGCTGCATTTGCGATTGTCTGCGACACCGCAACAGATGGATACATTCTGGCCTTTTCATCAGATGACATTGCCTCGATTTCAGCCGCAGTTGCACTGCTTAATTTATTGGCCGCATCTTCTTTTAATAACAAAGCCGCATTAACATCCGCCGTTTTTGCATACGCCGTCAGGTCAATATTGCTAATCGCCGCCTGTAATCTTTCCTCGGCCGATGTCAATTCAGACTTACTTGCATATGTATCGCCCAGTTTGCCAATTGTTTCCTGGATTGATGAAACCGTCGACGCATCCGCTTTGCCCGTTTCCAACGCCGCAACCGCGCTTGACAATTCAGTCAAATCCGCCGCAGTCAGATAATCACCCGCCGCCTGCTTTTCATTAATCGCCGCCTGCAATGTTAACTGCAAATTATTTAACGCTTCTGTTGTTGCCAATGTTGTCAATTCAGACTTATCGGCCTTTGATGCCAATGCTTCATTAACATACGCCGTTGTTGCATACGCCGTCAGGTCAATATTATCAATCGCCGCCTGTAATCTTTCCTCGGCCGATGTCAATTCAGACTTACTTGCATATGTATCACCCAGTTTACCAATTGTTTCCTGGATTGATGAAACCGTTGTTGCATCCGCTTTGCCCGATTCCAACGCCGCAACCGCGCTTGACAATTCTGTCAAATCCGCCGCAGTCAGGTAATCACCTTTTTCTTGCTTTTCTGCAATCGCAGATTCCAATGCCGTCTGCAGATTTGTCAGTTCAGTACTTGTTGCCAAGCCTTCAATTGATGGGATTTCCGGTGTGCCTTCCAAATCTGCATACTGACCTGTTATCGCGACCGTTGCCAACTCAGATTTTTTAACATAATCTGCCAGGTTTGGGATATCAATCGCATTAATTTTATCCAACAATACCTGATCTGCTGCGGTCATATCAGCTGTTGTCGCATATGTGTTGCCCAGATTATCAATTGTTTGCTGAATTCCTGCGATGGTTTCAGAATCAACTTTGCCCGATTCTAATTCCGCAATTGCATCTGACAAATCTTTCAAATCATCTGCAACCAGATATTCTCCGGCATCCTGTTTGTTTTCGACTGCTGTCTTTAATTCATTCTGCAGTGCAAACAATTCATTAATCGCCGGAATCGCCAACTTAGCCTCGGTATTCAGTGTAATATACTTCTTATTGGCATCTTTTTCATTCAGCATTCCCAACACTGTAAGAATGTTTTTCTGCAGTGTCTTATCGCTACTGTCAACATAACTCTTTGATACTGTCACCGAATACGCAGAAGTAGCGACCAAGTTCGCAACAAAAAAGGATAATAAAAAGCCTGTTCTCTTAATCATATTTTTCACCAATTTTACAATTGTACTCTACTATTTCCTATTGACAGCAAGCTGCCACCCCCTCATTCAAGCTATATTTCTTCAACACCGCCAATCAAATCCAAAGTATCAAGCCAACTGTATCCTTCTGACTCACCTGCTTCATTGATATTCAAAATCAGAACATATTCACCGAATGTATCCGGCTGTTCTGCTGGCTTAGTGATAAGAGTTGAAGTATCAACACTTGCAGAAATCGTATTACCCGTGATGTTAATACCCGCACCTGCTGTCAACTTATCTTGCTTACCTTCAACCGACCCCTTGGTTGCAAACAATTCGTCTGCTTCTTCCTTGGTGTAATAATTTGTTAATTCTACATCACCAGCAGTCAGTTTATCAATCGCTGCCTGCAATTCATTCTTTACATTATTCAATTCCGTCTTGGTCGCAAAGTCAGATTTTGCAATTTCTGTCGCAATCGCTGTTGCCAAATCACCAGACTTTACAAAGTCAACCAATTCTTCCTTAGACGCCAAACCTTCGGTCGCACTTGTAATCGCTTCTGACACCTGGGTTGATGTCACAAAACTTGCAATATCGTTCTTAGTTGCCAATTTTGCAACTTCTTCCTGCAATTTGCCAGATGTGACAAAGTCCTTGATATCTTCTGCCGTCGCCAAGCCTGCAACCGCTGATTCAATCTTAGTATCAACCGCACTGGACGTTATAAAATCTTTGATTTCTTCTTTCGTTGCCGCATTTGCCAATGCTGTTTGCAAACCTGAAATCGTTTGACTCATTGACGAATCTGCACCTTGCAAATTCGAAATCGCTGTATTCAAGGCTACAATCGCATTATCAACATAGGCCTTGTCAACATCTGGTGCCTTAATCGCGCTAATCGCAGCCTGTAATGCAGAATCTGCTGATTCCAGATTTGACTTAATATCATCTACATATGTCTTATCAACCAAACCTTCGGTCGATGGCATATTGTTTTCCAATGCCGTAATTGCATCCTGCAAAGATTTATCAGCCGCTGTCAATTCACCAACCTTGGCATTCAAATCATCTTCGGTAATCATACCACCCTGCAAAGCCTTAATGGCAGTATCCATAGACGTATCAGCCAATTCCAAGGCTTCAACGGCTGTTTCTAAATCCTTCAGATTCGCTGCTGTCAAAAAGTTTTCCAAATCCGTTAACTTGGCATAATCTTCCAAACTTGGAACATTGATTGCATCAATCGCCGCCTGCAGTCTTGTTTCGGCCGATGTCAATTCAGACTTACTTGCATATGTATCGCCCAGTTTGCCAATTGTTTCCTGGATTGATGAAACCATTGACGCATCCGCTTTGCCCGATTTCAACGCCGCAACCTCATTTGACAATTCAGTCAAATCCGCCGCAGTCAGATAATCACCCGCAGCCTGCTTTTCATTAATCGCCGCCTGCAATGTTGACTGCAAATTATTTAACGCTTCTGTTGTTGCCAATGTTGTCAATTCAGACTTATCGGCCTTTAATGCCAATGCTTCATTAACATACGCCGTTTTTGCATACGCCGTCAGGTCAATATTATCAATCGCCGCCTGTAATCTTTCCTCGGCCGATGTCAATTCAGACTTACTTGCATATGTATCGCCCAATTTGCCAATTGTTTCCTGGATTGATGAAACCATTGACGCATCCGCTTTGCCCGATTTCAACGCCGCAACCTCATTTGACAATTCAGTCAAATCCGCCGCAGTCAGATAATCACCTTTTTCTTGCTTTTCTGCAATTGCAGATTCCAACGCCGCCTGCAGATTTGTCAGTTCAGTACTTGTCGCCAAACCCGACAAATCAACATTTGCAGAAATCGTATTATTCACAATCTCGACATTGGCACCGGCCGTCAGTTTATCCTGCTTGCCGTTAACCAGTGCAGTCAACGCTTCCAACGCAGATGTTGTCGCATATCCAGACAGGTCAATTTCCCCACCAGAAATTGCATCTGCAATCTTCTGATCAATTACTTCTTTGGTGTAAACATTGTTCTTCAATGTGCTCAATTCTGTTGCAACATTCTGCAACGCTTCTGCTTCCGCATAATTACCTGCCGCCTGCTTTTTTGCAATTTCTGTTTCCAAAGCAGTACGCAATTCAGACAATTGTGTGCTTGTCACCAAACCTGTCAATTCAGACTTATCGGCCTTTGATGCCAATGCTTCATTAACATACGCCGTTGTTGCATACGCTGACAGGTCAATATTATTAATCGCTGCCTGCAATCTTTCCTCGGCCGCTGTCAATTCAGACTTACTTGCATAATCATTCGAGATTGTTTCAACCGTTGTTTGCAAAGATTCAACAACTGTCTTATCCACAGTACCCTTCTGCAATGATTCAACAGCCGTTTTCAAATCTTCCAACTCGGACGCATCTGGCTTTTCTGCGATTGCGCCTTCCAAAGCCGTCTGCAAATTTGTCAAATCTTCATCGGTAATATAACCTTTCGCTTTTAATTCTGCGATATCATTAGTATTTATAACAACTTGATCCGCAACTTCCTTCAGCGCTTCCTGGGTTGCCTTTTTTCCAACGGTGGATTCCAAATTTTCAAAATCTTCTATACTGGCCTTTGTCGCCAACCCATCATCAACATAGTTTTTGCTTGCCAAGCTAACGGCCATTGCGTTTCCACAAACGCTGGCCAAAATAACAGCTGCAAAACCAGAAAATGCGATATTTCTTACTTTCATAATTCCTTCCCTTTCCTTTTATACAGTCTATTGCAACCGTTATTTATATTCCTCTGCAACATCTACCGAAACCCACTGCGATGTTCCATCCCCATTAGACATCAACATCACCATTTCACCGGCATTATCCGTACCAGTGTTTATCTTTTCCGCCGTCACAGCACCATTTGCCAGCTTTGCCACAGTAATAGAACCATCTTCAATATCCACATACTGATTGACATTGCTTTCCGTCAAATATGTCTGTTCGGCCTTTTCTTCGGTCAAATAAGACTTTTGTTCCAGAACTTCGTTTGTCAAATACTGGGTCAAATCCGGCTTATTCGACAAATCATTATAACTGCCCGAGAAAGCAACATCTGCCAATTCACCAGCCTTGACATAATCAGCCAAATCTATCTTTGCAATTTCTGCCATTAAATCCGCTTCTGCCTGACTTAATTGTGCTTTTGTTGCATACGTCAGTGTAATTTCATTAATCTGCGTCTGCAATTCCGCCACTTCGGCAGATTCCACGCCACCTTCCTGCAGTGCAGTCACCCTATCAGACAATTCCTTCAAAGCCGCTGACGTCGCATAATCACCCGCCGCATGCTTTTCATTAATCGCCGCCTCTAACGTTGATTGTAATGCATTCAATTCATCAATTGTTGCCAAACCTTCAATCGATGGAATATCTGGTTTACCTTGCAAATCTGCATACTGACCCGTTGTCGCAACCTTCGCCAATTCAGAAGATTTTACATAACCTTCCAAACTTGGAATCGCCGCCAACAGTCTTGCTTCTGCTTCTGTCAATTCAGACTTGGACGCATATGTATCACCCAATTTGCCAATTGTTTCCTGGATTGATGAAACCATTGTTACATCCGCTTTGCCTGATTCCAACGCCGCCACCTTGTCAGACAATTCTGTCAAATCCGCCGCCGTCAGATAATCACCCGCCGCATGCTTTTCATTAATCACTTCCAACAAAGCAATCTGGGCCTTATTCAGCGCATCCGTGGTTGCAAAACCTTTATCCGCTTCCTGCAAAGCCGCAATTTTATCCTGGTTGGCCTTAATAGCATTCTGATTCAACAAAGCCTGTTCACTTAAAATATCCAAAGTAGAAGATAGCCTGCTTATCTCATCACTCAAATTACTTAAATCTTCACCACCGGCCGCTTTATCAATCAACCCTTTCAGCTCTGCACTTAACGCATCCAGCGCTTCGGTCGTCGCATATTTCGAATGATCGATTTCTTTGATACCATTAATCGCCAGCGTCAATTCCTCATCAACCGCTTTCAAAGCCGCAACCCGCTGTTCAAATTCCAACGACCCAACTTTGTCCAAACTCTCAACAACCGCTTCTAACTCTGCAACCGCCGTCTGAACTTTGGTCAAATTAGATTCCGTCTCTTCCAACGCCGCTTTGGTCGCAAAGGTTTCCGACAATTCATCCAGCTTATCTTGCAAATCTTTTAACCCTGATTCCGTCGCAAGTTCTTCAGAAAAGATTTCTTTACCGCCCTGAGTAATCGTCAGAACCCCATCGGTATAATCCACACCAACAACAAACCCATCACCAGTCAGCTCCGCCAGATCTTTCTGCATCTGCTCAACATCAACCACAAGGCCATTATATTTACCATCATAGTCACCCAACCCCAACGCTTCTTCCAGCGCCGTCACACGACCTTCTACGCCATTGTTACCCGCCTGCCCTGGCTTTCCACTACCGCCCGTCGCAGAAGGCGTACCCGTCGCGCCAACGCTCGACAAATACTTACCAATCGACAAACGTGGCGCCGTTGCTGCACGCGTCGATGTCGCTGACGCGCCCGCCGCCACAGATGACTTGGCACCATTTACACGCATTGACCCCGCACGCGCTGTGTTAGCAGCACCCGCTGATTTTGTACCCGTTGACGCCGCACTGGATGCACTGGAATATGTACCCACGCCACCCAATGAACGCACCGCTGACGCACCAAACGACGGCATTGCAATCGTTGTGCACAACACGCAAACTATTGATAGTGTTGAAATTTTTAGTTCTTTTTTCATAAGCTCTCTTCTCTGCTATTTTTAGTTTATCACATTTTGCGAATCGGGGTCAATACCCTTTTTTCCTAAATTTTAATTTTTTTAAAATTCATACCGCAAACCAACAGATACCGAGTTATCTAAAATCAAACCAATATCATTCGAGATGCTATATGGATCAAGCCCAACAAAGAATGAACGCTCCTGTTCTGGCCCCCAAAACATCGCCAAACGATAACGTAAATCCAACAACAAATTATAATCCAGATGATAAGACCAACCCGCCATCAAACCAATCATTGGCGACACACTGCGTTCCGAACTATCCGACCCAGACAACATCGCAGTTTGTATACGCGTTTCAGGCAGCGCTACACCCAACCCCGCACCAACATAAAAATCATTTGCGAAATCATAATAACCATTTGCCACCAAATAAGGCACACTCAATTTGAACGTGACACCATCGCCCTCATCTTCAAACTCAGAAATCATACCGGCTTCAATTTCTGCACGCCAGAAATAATCAAACGTATGCCCCACAAAAACATTTCCACCCAACAGCAACTCCGTAAAAGACTCGTTCTCTAAAATATCAGGCATAGGACCAGTTGTTGCAGTTTCATTTTCCCAACTCAACAAATTCAAATCCAGGCGACCACCGATGTACCATTTACCAACTTCGGCACGGTCCGTATAATCATACGTCACCTTATACCCACCATCTGGATTACGCTGCAAATAATTAGGTGCCGCATTCGCCGCAGTTGCTGTTAACGCCACCAACCCCATAATAGATACTATTTTTTTCATGATAATTCCTCCCAATTTTTCCTATAGTATATCACAAAACTCGTACACTTCCCAAGCACAAAAATCAACAGTTGACTTTTTTTTACAAAATTTGCTAAATTTTTATCATCTAAACAAGACAAGAAAGGATTTATATGATGAAAAAATACTTATTAATCTTTGCTGCCCTGGCTATTACTGCTTGCACACACACACCATCAGACATTAACGGCGACCAAGTATTCTTCGCCTTTGATTCCGCAGAAATTTCCAACGATGCACGTGACGCATTGGAATCCCAGGCCCTGTATATGAAAAAGAACCCAGACACCACCATCGTAATCGAAGGTCACTGCGACGAACGCGGTTCAACCGAATACAATCTGGCACTGGGCGCACTGCGCGCTGGCAATGCCGCACACGTCATTATCCAAGATGGTGTTGAATCAGAACGTATCAAAACCGTTTCATACGGCAAAGAAAACCCAAGCTATCCGGGCAGCGGCGAAGAAGTCTGGCAAAAGAATCGTAACGCCACAACCCGTGTAAAAAATTAATAAAAAAAAGCAAACAAACAAACAAAAATCCCCACAACGGGGATTTTTTAGACTTATATTTTTAACCGAACAAAAAAAATCCCCCAAACGGGGGTATTTTTTATTTCTTGGACGCCGCCATTGCTGCTGCTTTGGCTTTTTCGTCTTCTTCCATTGGCATTTTACCACCAATAATCGCGAACGCCAATTCAGCCTGATGCAAGCCCAATTCTACACCTTCTGGCAAAACCAAGTCAGTACCGTGAACCACATCACCAATTGTCAATGTCGCCAAATCGATAATGATTTTTTCTGGGATAACATCAACCAAACCACGCAGCGCAACCTTACGCACTGCAAAGTTCAATGTACCACCCAATTTCAAGCCCTTAGATGTTTCAGCATTAATAACTTCAACCGGCACAACCACGTTAACAGGCTTTTTAACATCGATACGTTTAAAGTCTGCGTGAATTGCCATATCGGTCACAGGATGATACTGAACATCCATCAGCATTGCATCTTCTGTACCTGCGCTTGTTTTAATCTGGAACAATTTTGTCCGCAAACCTGGTGTTTTCAGCAACATTTCGAATTCACGACCGTTCAATTCAATTGCGACTGGTTCTTTCTTTTCACCATAGATAACAGCAGGGACATTTTTATTATTGCGGATGCTACGTGCGGCCCCCTTGCCTGCTACGTTGCGAATTTCTGCATTTAAATTAATTGCCATTTTTAATCCTTTTGTAATAGCATTATTTTACATTTGCCCAGCCTCCAAGGGTGCTGCGCGACGCGCATTATTACCTAAAAAGCACGAAAAATCAAGAAAAAAATCAATTATTTCCATACTGTCGGAATATCTGCATAGTCTGTCAAACCATTTGCCCGATAGTACATGTTATCAACCTGAGCTTTACTTGCGTCTGGCCATATTTCATAAAGATAACGACCATATAAACGCGTAGAATAACCAGTTAAATTTGAACAACCTGCAAATGTATTCAAAAAAGTTTTGTCTGCTAAAGGGGCATCTGTATCAAGTCCAGAAAAAAGATTATCGGGGACCGTTTTTATTTTGGAATAATAGAATGTCCCCTTAAACATCTGAGGACCTGCCGCACCATATACATTATTAAATAATTCTAATGGCACGGTTTCAATATCTGCATCTTCAAATGTATATCCAAAATGCGGCTGTGAACCATCGTCTAATGTTGGAAAAACACAACCTAAACACCCTTCCACTTTTTTTAAATTTAACAAACAATATTCATCATACATAATATCGTATTCCATGCAACCATTGCTACCACTTAAATAGACAGTGCTGGTTGTTGAATTGTCATACTTTGTTGCACGCCCGCCAATCCTTATTGTGTATGTACCATTTGAAGCATAGGTATGACCAATAAATTCTTCGTTGGTCGTTGTTTTTTTTATTGTTTCTGTTTGCCCGTCCCCCCAGTCAATATAATAAGTCCCAGCAGCGGATATCATAAGCAAATAATCTTTTGGACGAGAATAGCCACCAGCCGCCCCATAGCCATATTTTTGATACCAATGTGTCAGTGCCAACGAATATTCCGCCTCTGGCTTTTCTATCTTCTTAATCAAGGTGTCAATAGCCCGATCTGCGGCAACAGTGTCTGCTGCTACCAATGTCGCGAATTCTCCGTCACCATAGCCAGAAGTTTTTTCACCATTTAAAATTTGATTGGCAACATCAATCGTTGTTAATAAATATTTCATATTTGCAACAACTTGCGGATTAGTCAGCGCAAGATTTTTTGGGACGGAAATTTGCCATTTTTGCCTAATTGCATTATGTATATATTCAACATTTACAACCTGGGCCGAATATGCCGGCACACACAGCAAAAATAACAAAAACGCCAATATCTTTTTCATATACATTTAATTATTCTGCGCTGGGCAATGGGGGCGTTGGAACAATCAACGTCCCAGACACAGTATATGTTCCTGCCATCGTTTGATTTGCTGTTTGTGCAGTGTCCACCTTGGTTTCAACCTTAGTTTCCACATACTCGGCCGATGCGACAGATACTGCAAATGTCGCACACGGTATACAACCAGCAAAAAAGACCAATATCAAAGCCCTCAACCACAATCCCCCACAAAAAATTAAAACCGCAATAAAAAATAAAGCGGTTGGAGGTTCGAAACTATAAAACGGTATAGTGTGGCTATTCAATATATTAACCAACCCTCCAACCTCTCGGTTGGAGATTTTTCATCCAACAAGTCTGTTGGACGCCGTTTTCAAGGGTTTCGACACCCCGCCAATGACAAAACTTTGCCACCGACGTTTGCATATTACAAAAAAACACAAAATCAACGCAAGTTAATTCTTTTTTTGCAAAATCAGAAATCTGGCCCGACCATACGTTTTATCACGCAAAACATCCCAAACGCGTACATCTGGCTGAACTTCGTGGCCAACTTCCTGTTCCCAGATTAAAATGGCACCCGCCTGCACCACACGCCCAATTCGCGTCACAAACGCCGCCCCCAGATTTTCATCCACATACGGCGGATCAACAAAAATCAGATCTGCCATCGCCCCATATTTATCCACGGCTGCAATTGCATCTGCCTGAACCACACTTGCGCGCACCCCGACATTCAACGCCGCCAAATTATCACGCACAGTCTTTATTGAAGTTGGCGCCACATCTGTAAAAACCACATTTGCCGCCGCATACCGCGACAGACACTCCAGCCCAAATGCCCCAGACCCTGCAAACGCATCCCACACAGACAACCTGCGCCCACCATCAACGATTCCCGATTCCATCATATTAAACAGCGCAATCCGCGCTCTATTTTGTGTTGGACGCGCATTGGGTGGCAAACGCAACTTACGCCCCCGAAACATTCCTGAAATGATTTGCAATTTAGATTCCATACGATAAAGTATAAATTATGAAATTTATGAATCAAGCCTTTACTTGTGCCCGGCGTGCTTTTTCCCACGAAGACGTACCAATTGGTGCGGTGATTGTCCGCGACGGAAAAATCATTGCCCGCGGCGAAAATATGGTCCAACTGCGCAAAAGCCCAACTCTGCACGCAGAAATTGTTGCGATAAACCGCGCCTGCAAGAAACTGGGACAAAAATTTCTGGACGATTGCGACATTTACGTGACACTGGAACCGTGCGCAATGTGCGCAACGGCAATATCATTCGCCAGAATAAAAAACATTTACTTTGCGGCCACCGACCCCAAGGGTGGCGGCATAACATCCAACGCCCGCATTTTTGATACAGACAAACACCTGTGGAAACCGGCCGTTCAGCAAATTCCGGAATACTCGGCCCAGTCTGCTGAAATGCTGCGTGAATTTTTCCGTGCCCGCCGCGAAAAAAAATCTGAATAACCGTCCCCAAATTGGGGATTTTTATTTGACGATAAATTATTTTTCTATTATATTCTCAGGTATGGAAGAAAAGACAGCAATATCATTCGCGAACGTAGCGGCACGCTATGACGGCACACCTGAAATACTAACTGACGTTTCCTTTAATATCAGTGGCGGTTCATTTTACTTTTTATCTGGGGCATCTGGCGCAGGCAAGACAACACTTCTTCGCCTTATATACCAGCTGCACAAACCATCCCGCGGCCAGATTAAGTTATTTGGTCGTGTCACGAACGATATGACACGCGATGAAATAACCCAACTTCGCCAGAAAATGGCCATTGTTTTTCAGTCGTATTCGCTGCTGTCACACCTATCAGTTTTTGACAATGTCGCCCTGCCCCTGCGGGTACGCGGGGTTTCTGAATCAAAAATCACCAAACTGGTGACCAAGGTTTTAGATTGGGTTGGTCTGGGCAAATACGCGGACGCAGCCCCATTATCCTTGTCCGGCGGCCAGCAACAGCGTGTATCCGTTGCCCGCGCCATTATTGTCCAGCCATCGATATTATTGGCTGACGAGCCGACGGGCAACCTGGACGATGAAAACGCGTCACGCCTGATGGAATTGTTCATCCAGATGAACAAGATGTTTGGCACAACTATCATATTGGCCACCCACAGTAAAAAGTTAATGGAAACATACAAATTCCCCGTAATCCAGGTTGAAAACCAACATGTAAACTTCACGGGCAAAACACCCTCAAACGCCGCGAAACCCGATTCGGAGCCTAAACGTATTTGGCGCGGCCCCAAACCCCAGAATTACTTTAACGAACTATCCAAACAATTTGACGACATCGGGAACGCCTAGACTATGAAGAAACCAACTGTATTTTCACTGGTACGTGAACAATCTATTTTTATGACTGCGATAATGTCATTACTGACATTTTTATCTGTATTGGCGTTGGGCATAGCGCTGTCCATTGGGACTGGCGTAATGCGTTGGAACGCCCAGTGGGAATTATTTGCCACGATCCAGGTCACCAACCCTGACAACACCGCCGCGACGAAGCAAATTATTGCCAACAATTCCGCCCAGATAAAACAAATCAATGAAATCAGCACTGAACAAATGACAGATTTGATGTCCCCGTGGATATCTGGCGGCGGCATATTAAAGGACTACCTGCCCAAAATGTGGGAGATCGAGTTTAAATCCACCGACGCAATGTCATCTATTGGCGAACAGATATCAAAACACGCACGCTTTCTAACCCACGCATCCGCGTTAAAGTCTTCGACTGGCGCGGGATGGAAAATGATATTAATGTCGTCCTTTATATTAGCATTAACATTGGGTGCAATTGGCTTTTGCATATCGTACATTGCGCGCAACACGGCAATGTTGCACCGTCGCGAGCTGGAAATTCTGAACCAAATTGGCGCATCTGACAACTTTGTTGCCCGCCAAATGCAGATTATCGTTGCCCGCATAAGTATATCTGCGACGACAATTGGTTTTATTGCTGCGACGCCGATTTTACTGTTGATAATATCAACCGCGCACAGTGCACGTGTTGGTTTAATGGCCACGCTGGGGTTATCAGGCGCGGGCTGGTTTACATTACTGTTGTTGCCCGTATTAATTGTTGTATTTTCGATATGGGTGACGCGCCGCACAACAATCAAGATATTACAGAATTCATAATACTATGCGCCGATTATTGACCCCATCTTTTGTAATATTTTGTTGCTTTATAATTGGCGGTATGATTTTCAAGTCTGTTGCCCCAGTTCGTTGTGGCACAATTTTACCAAACGACAGCATTTTTGTCCTGACTGGCGACGAACGTCGCATACCATTTGCCATCCGCAAGATGCAGGAATTCCCAACGGCGGATTTATATATAATTGGCGCAGGCGCGAACGGTCACATTCCACTGTCACGTCCTGCTATAATCGAATCGGAATCCAAATCCACATATCAAAACGCATTGGTAATTCGTGCGATTGCGACGCACCGCAATCTGAAACGCATTGTTGTTATTACCACCGAAGATCACATAAACCGCGCCATATATTTAATCAAGAACGAACTGCCATCGGTTGAAATTATATCGTGCCCTGCGACATTAACCGGTATGCCCCCTGCAAAAAGACTTGAAAGATGGGCCACCGAATATATAAAATACATTGCAACTATGTTCGGCATCAAAGAAAATTTTTAAACACAAATCATCAAAGGGGAAAAAATGTTCAGAACAATTACATTTAAAATCGCACTGGGGATATATTTTACATTATGGTCACCATTTTTATTAATCGGACTGGTTTCATCGAAACTGTCGCGCAAATTGGTCTATATGGACGCGGCGGGGGTATTGGTATTGGCGCGTCTGATTGCGGGCATAAAATACAGTGTACATTATCCATCAGAATCTGAAAACGGGATACCGAACCTGCCCAACGGGAACAAACGCCTCGACGGCAAATCGATAATTGCGGCTAAACATATGTCAATATTGGAAATTGCCGTTATATCCAAGGTTGTCCCCAACACATTTTTCATTTTAAAGCGTGAATTATTGTGGATACCGATTTATGGCTGGGCATTTTGGCGTTCTGGTATGATTGGTGTCAATCGTGCCCGTGGCAAAACAAATATGAAGGAATTGGCCACCGCGGTTGAACATCGCGTACTGAATGGTTCAACATTGGTCATTTTCCCCGAAGGCACCCGTGCCAAACCGGGCGAACACATACCGTTAAAGCGCGGATTACTGTTATTGGCACACACATTAAAATTACCGATATTACCGGTTGGCACGGACGCAGGCCTGTATTGGCCGAAACGCGGTCGTGTGCACCCAGGCACGGCGAATGTATGGTTTGAACCATTACTGCCCTGCAACGCATCATTGGACGAAATATCGGACGCGATAAACCGCCACAGCGCTTAAATTAACACTTGTAAAAAAGCATAAAATCTGATATTATAACAAACAATTAAATAAAAATTGCATAACCACGGGGGGATTTTATGAAAAGGGGTATATTAACCGCATTCTTATTTACTACTCTGGGCATTGCCCATGCATTTGGCGCACCCTTTTGCCCCAGCAGCACAGTATCATTTCAAGGCAATCAGGACGCCGATGATAACGAATTTATGTACACAAGCAATAAGGCATATAATTCAGCAGTAAAACTCCAAGATGATAATGGCGGCAAACTTAAAGGCGGTCAAGTTTACGAATGCGATAAAGAACAGGGATGTGCATATGATTCATATTTCTTAACAACCAGCGCTTCCTCGCATAAAAGCAAACAACCTGGCGATAAGAAACTGTATATATGCCGCAGTGGCGATGACCGATGGGAACAAACATCTGTATCGGCCTGTAACGGCTTTCCTCAAAAATATACAGATTATACCAATAAGATTGTAAACCTGGCTGGACGTGACTATGTATTGTTATACGATCACACCAAATACATTTCCTGTTATCTAACCGGTCAGGCATTGGCTTGCTTCAACTACAACAAAAATAATAAAGATCGTGTGTATTGGGAAGACAACTCTTGCAAATGCAAAGAATACCAAGGAGATGAATACGTTTGGAAAAACAATACATGCGTCAAATATACCACACAAGACAAAAATACCCCACAAAACGCATGTGACGGACATAAAAAAACCGACGTTTGGTCAGTAAAATGCAATTCAATCAGCATTACCAACGGAAAAGAGTGCAAATGTCGCTGTAACAGCAATGACACCAAAACCTGCTTCGTCACCGAATGTAACAGCGGTTATCAATTAAATACCCCAATCCAAGGCGATGATTTTAAAAAAGTTGGCGCACACGAAAAATGCACAAAAACAGATAACAACAACGGCGGCGGCAACGGAAATCGCGTCAGCAAATGTCACCCATCGGTTTGCAAAAGCGAAATCTGCAAAGCTTGCTGTGCCAAACCTGCAAGCGAAGCTGTCTGGATGCCCAACACCCAAAGCTGTACATGCACAAATGGCGGCAACTTCGTCAAAGAAAACAACACCTGGATATGCAAAACAAATGTCAACCACTCTGACAATCCCCAAACATATCAATGTGACAAAACAAAACTGTCAAACCTGCCCGCCTGGAAAACTCTATGCGCCAGTCACAATGATATCTTGAACTCAATAACAGAATTGGAAACATATTGCAGCGGTAAACCAAACCAGGAAGGATTTCTGGAACTGTATTTCACATTAAAATCGGCTGTCACAACAACGTGCGCCGGCACACAAAACACAACAATAATCGAAGCCGATATCACTACTACATACAATCATCTGAAATCCATTCACGACAAATTCAATGTCACTGTATGGAAAGACGCCGAAGGCAACTTTAATACTGCGCGCCTGGCATCAGATTCAATCGCAGGCGTTGTATTAGGCACTGCCGGCGGTCTGATTACCAGCCACGTCGTAAAAAAGAACCAGGTCGAAAACGGCTTTGAAGACATAAAATGCACCATAGGCGGCCAAAACGTTGCCGCCTGGGGCGACCAGTTCCGCGTCGGTATCCAATAGATGATGGAAAAACAAAAAAAATCCCGCCCTGCGGGATTTTTTTTACCTGCCCCTGGCACTATTTGCCATCCAGCGACCCGACCGCGGCCCCAGATGTACGCTACTTTGTCACCCCACTGCTTGACCACGGGACCCAGGTGTATGCTACTTTGTCACCCCACTGCTTGACCACGCGACCCAGGTGTATGCTACTTTGTCATCCCGTGGCTTGACCACGGGACCCAGGTGTATGCCATACTATTTATCGCACCAGGACGCCCGTTTTCCACCACCATACGACCGTGCCAGACCACTGGCCACCATAATATCCCCAATATCACGTCCATCTGACAATATAACATTTGCATTAATACGCCCCAGATATTTATCATCTTTGATATTCTGCAAATCTACAACCGTGCCACGTGGTATCAACGTCGCCAACAAATCTTTGGCATTTTGCGCCATAACCTTTTCCGCTTTGCACTGGCCATTCATTTCCGGCGTATCAATATTTATCAGGCGAACACGCACAGTAATTTCAATATCCACATCTAATTTCACAGCCGCAGAAAATGTATCACCATCAAAAATATAATCTACACGTGCAGGCACCGCATTCGCCACCCCTGCCATACACATAAACACAACAGAAAACAACAATTTTTTCATTATTTACTCTTTACGTAAAATCCCGCCTTGCGGGATTTTATTTTTATGGCAATCTGGGCGACCAGGTCGGTTCCAACCCATTCACATCTTCGGGCAATTCAATATCATAAATATTCTGGCCCGTAATATCTACACTGCGAATATGGCTGATACGTTCAATGCCATCAATCGCCTTTTCTGTTTCATAGTAAACAATTCGACGCGATCCTGGCGCCCAGGATGGCGCCTCCATAAACCAGCCACCTGCCAAAATCTTTTCATTGCGTCCACGCGGATCCATAATGCCGACATAGAACGTATCATCTGCTATTTTTGTGAACGCAATAAACTGCCCATCAGGCGACCAAGCCGGTGTGGCATAGCGCCCTGCCCCATATGTCAGGCGCTCAACCGCCCCCGTTTCCAAATCCAATACGTGAATCTGTTGACGCCCAGACCGATCAGAATTAAAGGCCATCTTTTTACCATCTGGCGAATAAGATGGACTGGTATTAATCGAATTACCAAACGTCAACTGACGCAATTCATTGGTTTCAATATTAAATTCATAGATATGTGTAATACCCTTTTTAACCAGCGATATCGCAACACGCGTACCATCCGGCGAAAAACGTGGCGCGAAATTCATACCACCGAACTGCCCCAGACGCCGCTGTTCCCCTGTATCCAAATCCAAACTCCACACCATTGGGTCATCATTGTAATATGACAGAAAAACAATCGAACGCATATTCGGCGAAAAATGTGGCGACATAACAAAAGAATCTTTATCTGACAAATATCGCATACCGTATCCATCTTGATCCATAATCGCCAAACGCTTAATACGTTTTTGTATCGGGCCTGTTTCTGCAATAAATACAATCTGGGTATCAAAGTATCCAATTTCCCCCGTCAATCTTTCATAAATCGCATCTGCCATAATATGGGCCAAACGACGTGCAGACTTGCGCGACGCGACCAAAGATTGCGCCTCTATCTGTTCCTGACCTGCAACATCCCAAACGAAGAATTCCAATTTATATCTATTATCAGATTCCGCAGTCATTTTTGTTTGAACCAAAACTTGGGTCTTGATGGCACCCCAAGATTTAAAATTTGGCATTTCGTGCATCTTGACATATTCTGGAAATGCATCATGATTCACAATACGAAACAAACCTGTACGTTTCAAGTCCGCTTCGACCACATCACGTATCATCGTCGCGTCTTTGGCACGCACACCGTCACCGACCTCAAATTTTTGAACTGCAATCGAAATTGGATTTGCTGCCCCTGCAACAATATCAACCTTTAATTCTGCACGTGCGCCCAACGTACACATCACCAGCGCAAAACACATTATCAGTTTCTTAAACATAAAAAATCCCTTTCCTATTATTATATACAGCCTAATTTTATATCCATAAAACACAAAAATCAAATTAAATACACACACCTACACACCCGCCAACACCAACCTCAACACAGCCGTGATTACAGATGTAAATATATTTGTATTGACAATTGTATTTACATTGGTATAGTGCATTGTAATGACCGTGGTATTGCGGTCTGTATAGAGAGTTGTCCATATGCCAAACGTTATGCAACAATTGTTCATTATGAACATAGAATCTTTGCTAAAAGAATACGCCGCCTACAAGGCATTTAACAAATCAGACTGCGTTATCAATATGCGCATTCCACGCCCTATTCTGGATAAAATCAAAGAACTGGCCGACGCACAACACGTCCCCTACCAATCACTGATTTCATCGGTACTGTTTTCACTGGCCAACATTGAAGACAGCAAATAAACCAAAAAAAACATAAATTAAAAAAGGCGCCGCTATGACACTGCCAAAAAAATCTATTATCTATGAAACACTGAACAAAACGCGCCACTATCCCACAACAGAAAAACAGCCAAGCCTGTTCCCAGAATTGGACACACAAAATCCACCCGAAGACTTTCCAGAATTCTGGTTCTTCTCAGATTTACACAACCTGTACGGCAACGCATATTTTCCCGTAGAACCAAATATGAACGTTTTCGCATGGCAAAACCTGGTTATGCCCACCCAGCAAAAATCAAAACGCGCAACACCACAATTAATCCCAACAGACATACTGTTCTATAACGAACACGTCGCAACATTTCGCCATCCTTATTCTTTAAACAACAACACCATTAGAAACGCCAAAGACCTAAAACTGTCACGCTATGCTTGCTGGTGCCTGTCACGCAACCGACCATCTATGATTTTTTCACGCACCTACTTTATATCACCTATTATAAATCCCCAGATGAAATTCCAGGATATGAAAAACCTGTCATACCAATTTGCGCGCGTTCACCTGCGCAACCGACTATCATATTATGAAAAAATCATTGCCGGCATATTAAAAAAGTACAACGCCAACTTTCGCCAATTCAACCACGCAATGACACGCGCATTCTTTTACAATTATGGCGCAAATGATTTAAAAGAAACTAATGGCATACCATTGGCACCCAACGACCCATTGGCAAACTATATGGGCGCTGCAACTCTTAACGCACGAATAAACGCCCTGGACCAGGCAATACAAAAACACAATCACACACCAAATCAAAGCCTAAACCAATTCCAGAACACACTATACAACGAATTAATAAACGCACGCGTGGCTGAAATTCGCGACACAACAATCTTGCCTGAACGCGACATATTCCGAACCCCAGTCTCAAAAATCCAATCACAGCTGGCACGCACCGAACGCGATTTTATACTTCGATTCTGTCAAAATAAAATAAAATAAAATAAAAACCAGACCTATCGAGACCTTGTCATAATATCGGCAATTTCACCCAAAACCACTCGCAGATTTGCAGATGCGTCGGTACTTTTTGCCACACAACCAATATTAGCCCGCTTAATCAGTCCAGTTAATGTCCGCCCTGGTCCCAACTCGTACGCACGAACAATATTATATGCCGGAAATGATTCCATAATATCCAACCAACGTACCCCATGCGTCATCTGATTACACAGCGCATCACGAACATCGCGCGGATTCGACATAAAATTAGCCGTCTGATTTGAATACCAATTCGTTTTTGGCGCTTCAAATTGAATCTTTTCCATCCGTGCCCGCATCAGCCTTTCCGCACCACTCATCAACGCACAATGTGCCGGCACCGACACATTCAACCGTTTTGCGATACGAGCCCCCCGTTTCTGAGCCGCTTCCACCACCATATCCAGTGCCGCACTATGCCCACTGATAACGAACTGATCACGCGCATTATGATTCGATATCTGAACATACCCTAACCCGGCGGCCGCAACTAAACATTGTTCAACCTCATCCTTGCTCAAACCAACTAACGCCGCCATACCACCAGCACCCGCAACATCTTGCATATATGTTGCGCGCGCCGACAGCATTTGAATCGCATCTTGCATTTTCATACTGCCAACACAGTACAATGCAGAATACTGACCCATTGAATGCCCTGCCATAGCATATGCAATATCATACAAAGACACCCCAAATTCCGCTTCTATCACACTTGCAATTGCAACAGAATGTGCAAAAGTAGCCAACGACGTATTTTCTGGCGTATTCAGTTCGACCTGAGGACCATTAAAACAAATTTTTGCCACATCACGCTTTGCGATATCTGACACCTGTTCAAAAACATAGCGCGCAGATGCAAAATCACGAAAAACATCCGCCCCCATACCAACGTATTGAGCGCCCTGACCCGGAAAAACAAAAATTATTTTTTCTGACATAGTTCAACTAATATAGCACAAAACAAATTATTGTCAACCAGATTAAACTATCCCTACCAAAACCGTTGCCCGAAAATAAATAAATAAATAAATAAATAAATAAATTAGAATGATTTAATGCACAGTGGTTGGCAAGCACAGTGTACAAACGTTACATAAGCGCACCAACCACAAGCAAATGAATTATTATAATTTATTTTTTAGAACAAAATGTTTACACGCGCACCAAACTGCGCATCATCCGATTCAAATTCATAATCTATATGCCCGACATATTGCGTACGACCATATTGACGCACCAACTTCATATGCAGCCATTCTTGATCAAAATCCGTACCCGTCTGCGGATCCTTATGTGTCGCCTTGCGAACCGTCAGCCCCGCCCCCAATCGCCATTCTGGCGCAATACGGAAATATGATTCCGGGCTAAAATCCAGGAACGCAACACCACGCTCGTCATCAAAGACCCAGGTTGACTTTACTGTTGCCGCCAGCGTCAGCCCCGCCCATTGGCGCCCCATACGCAACCCAACATAATATGTAGAATCAGCATAATCAGGCGTACGCACACGATGACTGCCACCAAACTTGAACCCGAACAAAACATCCGAAATTATACGCGATTCATTATCATCCGCCGTACCCACACGATAAACACCACCCAAATCAACCGCTGCAAAACCATCTTCAGGCCCATTAAAATCGTGCTGATAATGAACATTCGCCCCAATTGCCAGGCGATTATTCATACCATACGAAACAGACTGACCTAAACGCAAAATATGATCCCAATACGCAATTGACGACTGCGACAAAATCTCGTCATCTGCCTGCAAAAACAAAGGATCCGACGTATCCGTCGCCAAAGTTGCAGATGCATAGGACGGCACAACCATTGCACCAGAGACCATTAATACAGATAAAAATTTACGCATTTTCTCTCTCCGATAAAACTTACAAACACCCCCGGTTTACCCGGGGGCAAAAATCACAACATCCTAGAATTGAAACATTACCTGCAATCCAACTTTTGTTTCTGCATAATTTTCCAATTCCGTCGAACCAATATTTTTTAGTTCATTTGCAGGCTGGGTTGCCGCCGCATCCAGATAGGTACCCGACCGCCAATAATATAGATCCAACGTCTGGTCATCCACATTATCATAGAAAGTCGTTTTTGCGTACAAATTCAGTGCAAACCAATCATTTGGCTGCCAACCGATTGCGCCCTTGATACTGGCCTGATTATGCCAATCATAATCCCCCAGGACCGCTTCAACATTCAATGTCCAATCTTCGTTCAAAACACTAAATACACCCAACCCCGCCTCAACATAAGTAATATTACTATCACCTATATGATAAGGAATATACAGCACCTGCTCGTTTCCATTAGCATCCACACCTGAAACCGGATTACCATAGGAATTTCCATCCAAATCAACATACCAACCGCGAACCAATCCATAGATTGTCGAAGACGAAACCTTGTACCCACCTTTCAACTCCAACAGATAATTATTCGCAACGTCCTTTTGATGCTGAAAATAAGCGCTTGCCGTCGCAATCCACTCGTCAGTATCCACAAAACGCCATTGCGCTCCAAAACCAAACAATTTCAAGCCATCATCATCCATCTTATCATCTGGTGAATTATCGGCCCATTCAAACTTATATTCATTCATATCGTACTGCAGCATCCCTAAAATGGCAATACGATCTGTGATACCATAACTAAGGTCTTCTTTGATTGAGAACCCATTCATATCCCATTTACCGGCAACGCCATCGAAATCCAAATAACCGCCCGAAGACTCATACAAGCCAATATTACCATCAGGCAACGCAAAATCATAAGATGTGTTAATAAACGACAAATCAGTATGCGATCCAAACATTCCACCTAACGGCTGATAGAATGGATGTGCCAAGAAATACTTTCGACGCATTTTATTTACAATCTTTTCAGAACGTGTTGTACGCTGTGTTGTTTTGGTCGCACGCGCAGATGATGATTCTGCGCCCTCGTAGTGCTTATACAGCGCACTGCGATTTTCTGGTTTTGTATAATACAAATCCCCCGCGTCCTTTGATTCCAAGGTTTTTGTCAAAGTACGTGTTTGGTATTTTTCATAATTAACTTTCTGACGCGCACGTGTTGCCGGCACCCCTGACAAATCCGCACTTGACCCTGCACGTGCCCCCCAATTTGTGGCCGCATCTGCACCAACTGCACCCAACGCCACCATCAAACTAACAATAACTGATAACGATTTTTTCATAATAAACAACTCCTTTTATGGCAAATTATACCATATTCCCGCAACATAACAAAGAATAAAAAAATCCCCTTGATGGGGATTTTTATTTTACATTCTCATCGGCATTAACACGAACAAAGCATCCGTATCTTTATCCACGGAATTAATTTTTGTTGGCGCCAAAGGATCCTGCATTTCCATCTGGAACTTATCACCTTCGACCTGGCCTGCCACATCCAGCAAGAACTTTACATTAAACACAACCGTAAATGACGCATCACCATTGTATTCTATGTCTAATTCTTGGGTTGCGGTACCAGCATCTGGGCTGGACGCATTGATAACCAACTTATTCATACTAAAAGTCAACTGTACAGACTTTGTTTTATCAACACTGGCAACCGAAACCAAGTCAACCGCATTAATAAACTGCTTTCTGTCCAAGACTGCAATTTTATCATTACCCTTTGGAATCACAACACGATAGTTTGGATACTGGGCATCAACCAATTTGCTGGTCAATGTTGCCGAACCAACTGTAAAGCGCGCTTTTGTATCCGACAATTCAACCAAAACATCATCCACATTCGCATCTTCCAGCAATTTAGACAATTCACCAATTACACGACGTGGCAAAATAACAGATGGCATATCCGCACTGCCCGCGGGCGCCGCCATTGCACACAATGCCATACGCTGAGCATCAGTTGCAACCGCCGTCAATTTTTTCACATCACCATCTTCTGCGATATGAAAATAGATACCCCCCAAATGATAACGCACATCATCGGTTGGAATTGCAAATTTTGTCTGATTAACCAAATGCGCCAAATCACCGGTTGTCATCTGGAATTTTGTTGTCAAATTACTGCCCGCCATAGCCGGGAAATTTTCCGCAGGCAATGTCGGCAAACGGAATACTGCACGACCACTGGACACAACCAGCTGATCACCCGACTGCTTAAATGAAATTTCAGCATCATCTGGCAATTTACGAACAATATCATACAACATCTGAACGGGCACAGTAATTCTACCCCCCAGCGTAATATCAGCGGCTACATGTTCAACCAGTTCCAAATCAACATTCGTCGCCGACAAGATTAAATCATCTGCAGCCTCGATTTTAACATTCATCAAAATAGGCAAAGTCGCACGCTTTTCTACAATCGATTGCATATGCCCCAGCGCACGTATTAACACCTGACGAAACACTGAAAATTCCATTATAATACTCCTGTTTCCTTATATGTATTTGTGTATCCTACACTCTTTTGCCTTAAGCATACCAAAAAACCCCGATTCGGTGCAAGACCAAATACTTGCCACAAAAAAAAGATAAAAACACAAACAAACCCGCAACCATTGCGCACAAACGATACACAAGGCTGCAGGCTCATTCATAAATTGATTATTATATTTTATTTATAAATCACTTTTTCCAACTTGGCGCGCAATTTCTTGATATCATCATATTTTGTAAACTTGCCCTTTTCTGCTATTGAAATATCACCACTTTCTTCTGACACAACTAACACCACCGCACCTGACACCTCGCTTACCCCCAGCGCGGCACGATGACGCGTACCATATTTCCAGTTCAAATTATTTTGTGACAAAGGCAAAATTGCCCCCGCATATGCTATACGATTGTTTTCAATAATCACCGCCCCATCATGCAAAGGAGTTTTATTAAAAAATATTGTCAGCAACAATTCACTGCTAATTTTTGCATCAATCGCGACACCTTTTTTATCAATCGCACTTTCATCCAAAGACCCCGAAAACACAATCAAAGCCCCTGTATGTTTACTTGACATATATTCTGCTGCACTGACAATTGCATCCAATGCCTTGGTATCTTTTTTTCTGTCCGCCCCAACCCTCAGCATACGGCGCCACCCCTGAACATTACCCATCAATGCCATAAACTTACGCAGTTCTGGTTGAAAAACCACAATCAAACTCAGCGACAAGAACAACGCCATATAATGCAAAAAGTTCGCCAACAAATTTAATCCCACCAATGGCAGCACAAAACTAAGCACCCACAGCCCAGCTAGTCCTAACAGCCCACGAACCAATTTTTCTGATTGTGTATTCTGAATAAAACTGCGATAAAAAACATAGATCAACATTGCGATAATCGCAATCTGAACCAATGCCACCCAATCAAACATTCTTTTTTCTCCTTTTTTTATTCTGTTCCCAGAACACTATTTATTAAATCTTCTGTTGGTTCACCCAACCATTCTGGATCGTCACGATACAGTGGCGCCCCACGTTTCATTGCCGTCTCGCACGGTTTCCCATCTGCCAGCCAATTTTCCAATAAATCGCCTGCAACCAATCCAATACCCGTACCAGCAACCAAGCCGACACCACCCGTAAATGGCGCCAACAACAATCCCAATCCAGTTGCAGACGCAACCTTACCCGCCATTGCCGCACCACTAATTCTTATATCAGGCTCCGCCAAACTGCCTGTCAATTCAATTGAATTAACCACATTACCCATCAGTGATAATTTTATTCCACGAACAGGCACCGTTGTCAATGCTAATTTCATTTCTTCATCCCCCAGGTTTAACACACCCGCCAATCGAATATTAATTGCATTTGTTTCAACCGCAACACCATTCTGCGTTTCAATTACCCCATCACGCAATTTAGCATTCACCGCCACACACGAAATCTTTATTTGATTATATTTCTTTTCCGAACTGAACAGATCTTGCACACTGTGACGCAACGAAGTTAAAAAATCCGTCCCATACATATACGCAACCATCGCAGAATGCGCATATCCAGCCCCATCAGAATACACCTGAACAGGCCCTGTAATGGTCTGCATAATCTGCGACAAATTTTCCCCATTTGCCCGCACATAGAATTCAAAATTCATTGGCAAATCCGACAAAAAATCTGTTTTATCGACTTCTTTTAAAATTTTTCCAACAACGATATGCTTACCAACCGCACCCGACTGCAACCATATACGTCCACCTTTATCAATATCTGCGTCAATTGCGACCCTGATATCACCACCGGCCATAGAAGTATCAATATCAATACGCGCCCTATTATCGCGCAAATCAACATCCAGTTTCATATCGCTTAAATTTAAATCACGATACATAACAAATTTACCAAAATTAACGTGCAACTTTGCCGTACGCCCACGCAGATATTTTCCGAACAGCGGCGTATCTTTAAACACATTCAGTTCCTTGGCTGATTTTTTTGTTTTACCCGCATAAAGGTCTGGAAACAAATCAATCAATGCAACATTTGGTGAATACAGATTCAGATTAATTGCACCCGCACGACTCGACCAATCCCAATCACCTGAAATTGTAAATTCTGTTTTATTCACACGAACAGACGACTTACGCAGCACTATTTTTTCACGGTCATACCCACCAACAAGATTTAATCTCAATGCCGGCACATCACTCAAATCAAATCCAAAAATTTTACCAATTGCCATTGGATTTGGAATATCACCCCGAACAACAAAATCAATTGGAACCTTGCTCGTACCTTCCAGCGCAACATTTGCAATCAAGGCATCTCCACCAGTTGACAACGCCACCTGCACAGGATAAATTTTTCTTTCCACATTATATTCACTTAATTGCACAATGAACGGGAACAAATTATCATCTGTTTTCACCCACCCAGAATATTCACGCCCAGGCTTGTGCGGCATCAACCTTATATTAAATCCATCAAGACTATAACGTTCCCCAAAAATATTCGCGACCAGATTTTTAACCTCTACCCCACCCAATCCAGCATCCTTGAACGGATACAGTTCTGGCACCATTTCCACATCATTTTTAACCGTCTCTACCTTTTTGGCCAATGACGCGACCGAATATTTACCATCGGAGTTTTTTTCCAGATTTATTTTAGCATTATAAACCTTTACATTTTGAATTGTTGGCCTATCACGAAACAACGACAGCAAATTCAACCGCACATCTATTTTATCAGCTGTAAACGCATCCTTATTTTTCGCCCAATTTTCATTTGCCACGCGCACCTGATTAAGTTCCACATACGGACGTAAAGAAAACTTCCAAGAAACAGCCCCATCTATTTCGATTGGCAAACCCGTTGAATCACGCAAAATCGCCAAAACATTTCCACGCAAAGACTCTAAATTAATCTGACTAAGCGTCACAACAATCGCCACCCCCAATCCAACGACCATCAGCCCCAGGATTCTAAGCATCGGGAAAAAAAGACTTTTTCTAACTTTCATGGCAATTTAAATTCCAAGAACTGCATCACAGGCTGCATAAAACAGGGCACCTCCGCCCGCATTGTTAACATCCGTCCAGTTGATGGATGTTGAAATGTTAACTTATATGCAAATAAAAACAAGTTGTTTGTTTTCAGCACACTGTCCAACGTCCCATCACCTGTACATCGTCCGCCATACAAATTATCCCCAACAATTGGCGCCTTCAAAGAAAATGCACTGTGCAAGCGTAATTGATGTGTACGCCCTGTCTTAGGCGAAAATCGCACCCACGAAACACAACCCGCCGCATTTGACAACACACAGTATTCTGTAATGGCACGCTGTGGCCGCGGTCCCGTTCCATTATTCAAGCGTCCCGGCCCATCAAACACCTGTCCCTTTAACATAAAATTATCAATCACACCGTGACGCGGATTCACATTTCCTTTTAACAACGCCAAATATTCTTTATGTGCCGTCTTGGTTTGAAATTGCGCCGCCAAACTTTGTGCTGCCCGCTGGTTCTTTGCTACAACCAAAATTCCACTGGTCTCTTTATCCAACCGATGTACCAACGAGATTTTATCATACGGGAACAAAGCCGCCGCCATTTTATCAATTGATTTCCTGATGCCTGTCCCCCCCTGCACGGCCAATCCCGCAGGTTTATTAAACACAACAACATCCGCATCATTATGAATAATGCACTTACGCAATTCTTCTAAATCAGACAATGAAAAATGCTCGCCACTTTCTGTTTTTTTGCCACCCGCATTCGCATAGCCCGCAATCGTAGGTGGTACACGCACCGCATCACCCGCCCGCAGAACTTCATTCCCACGCACACGTTTTGAATTTACACGAATTTGTCCACCGCGACACAGTTTATAAAATTCACGCTGCGGCAAAGATGGGAACTGTCGCAAAAACCAACGTAACAAACGCGTTCCATCTTCTACCTCGGAAACAGTAATAAAATCTGCCATCTGCGCCCTCACTTGGCATTAAATCACGAATTATTCGCCATAAATTATCTGAATGGAATTAGTTCCATTTGCACCACTGCACGACCCTGTCGCACCACTTTCCTTTTTATTAGACATATTGTATCCAACCGAATCGCGCCACGCACGTGTCAACAATGTTTTACATTCATTTTGCATCAATCCATCTATACCAACAACAAACTGTCTTGGATTGCTTGCGTTCACAGCCAACGTATAGGATCCACCGTATGGGTTTTGCTTTTTCCCCAACATTTCCAGAACGGCTTCGCCATTCATAGCAGAAAAATCATCATAACCACTGTGCAGTCTTCTAACTTCATTAACGATTGTAAAAACTTCTTCCTCTGTTGTCACTTGCTTCTGGCTATTAAATGCCATCTTAATCAGTTCATATGCTCCAACGGTGATTACGCCCATAATGGCCAACACCCCCAGCATTTCAATCATTGAACGACCTGATTCTTGATTCATTGAAAAACCTCTTATTTGCTATTTACTATTTATTATTCTATCATAAAGATTATGAATATTCAATTTTCTGATTTAATTGAAAACGCACCACACGCACCCGGCGTGTATAAAATGTATGATTCAGAAGATAACCTGCTGTACGTAGGCAAAGCAAAAAATCTGTCCAACCGCCTGCATCAATATTTGGACATATCTAAACTGGAATTACACAAGCAAGTTATGCGCACTTTGGTCGCACGCGTTGATTGGGAAACTGTTCCAACCGAATCGGATGCCCTGCTGCGCGAACAAGAATTAATAAAAACACAAAAGCCAAAATACAACATTATGCTGACTGACGGAAAAATGTACCCTATGTTGGCACTGACATCGGGGGATTTTCCACGCCTGCTAAAATTCCGTGGCAAAATATCCCAGCGCCGCGATGTATACGGTCCATACCCATCCGTATCAGCGCTGAACGAAACAATAAAAACAATCCAACGCGTATGCCAAATCCGCACCTGCACAGACACTCAAATGCACAATCGCACCCGCCCGTGTTTATTACACCAGATTGGCCGTTGCAGTGCACCGTGCACAAACCCAGACAAACAAAAATACGCAGAAAACGTGCGTACAGCACGAAAAATCTTAACCGGAAACAGCACACCCATAATCACAGATTTGACACAACAAATGCGCGATTTTGCAGCAAAAATGGATTTTGAATCCGCCGCCACCATACGCGACAAAATCACCGCACTCACACACACATCAAACCGCGGAAAGCGCCAAAACAGTGCGTACAGCGCGATTTCGGATTGGCACACAAACGTATCTGAATTGGAAAAATGGCTGAATATAAAAATTGAATTGGCCGGGGTATTTGATAACTCACACCTGTTTGGAAAACAACCTGTTGGTGCGATGATAACATTTGGACATAACGGCTTTGAAAAATCAGGATACAGACATTTTAAACTGCAAGACAAAACACGTGCCGGCAACGACATCGCAATGATGTCAGAATTTGTCAGACGTGCTGTTGAACGGGGGCCAAAACTGGACCTAATAATCGTCGACGGCGGAATGGCACAATGGAACATTGCAAAACGCGCTGCCGGCAACATACCGGTATTCGGCGTCACCAAGGGCGCGGTTCGTGACGGCGACGAGCACTTTATATTACCCGACGGCACAATATACCGCGACCTGCCCAAGGACACCCCACTGTTTTTGATGCTGCGCAACGTCCGCGACGAAGCACATCGATTCGTTATCACATACCACCGCAATGTCCGCGCAAAACAGCTGACCGCTTCTGTCCTGGACGAAATCGATGGCGTTGGTCCAACACGCAAACGCGCACTGTTACAACACTTTGGTTCGGTCCGCGCAATAATGGACGCCGACATAAACGCCCTAAAACACGTCCCCGGTCTGGGAAAAAGTGCCGCAGAAAAAATATATGCCCATTTCCATTCAGAAGTGTTATAATATACTTATTCATATATCTGCACAACCAAAGGAGAACTTATATGAAATTCTTTGTTAACTTTTTATCAGCGTTCCGCATTGCGGCCTCGTTTGCAATTATCCCGACATTAATGTTTCAGATGTACTGGACAACATTTGTACTGTACGTTTTGGCGGCAATATCTGATTGGTTTGATGGCTATCTGGCACGCAAATACAATGTATGCACAAAAATAGGTGGCGTAATGGATCACATTGGTGACAAATTACTGGTCGTGAATACACTGATTATGCTGTCCGTTATGATGCCAGTTTGGTTTGTTGTTGTCCCAGTCATTATTATGATTGCCCGCGAACTGTATATTTCTGGCCTGCGTGAATTCCTGGGCACCCAGAAAATCGAAATGCCTGTACCCAAGGCACGCTTTTCTATGGGCAAAATAAAAACAACACTTCAGATGATTTCAATCGCTGCATTTTTGGCAATCTTTGCAATCGGCACATTAATCACACCCGCATCTGACAGTCGCACATTAATGTACCTGATTTATGTCTTGCCACAAATTGGCATCTGGGGTCTGTGGTTTTCCCTGGTGGCATCAATATGGTCTGCAACCCAGTACACAATAACCTTCCTGGGACATATGAAAACACTGGACAAGAAAAAGAAATAAAAAGTAAAAAAACGCCCAATGGGCGTTTTTTTATCTCTTGTTCCAACGACAAGATTGCAAAATAACAGATTTCAAAATATCCGTAAAACCGTTTACACCTTTGCTACTTTTCACACGTGCCCAATCAATCTTAATTTGCTTTTTTGCGGGCCCAAAAACATATTCAACATAACCGCATGTTCGTGGCAAGATTCCGCCACGCAACACTGTATCTGGCGTCACCTTTTCACACACGCCCTTTTGAACCCCTAATCTGTCCGCATAGACCCTGCAACGTCTGGTACTTGTATCTAAATATTCACAGCAGGTACGTGTATAAAACACCCTTCTATTCACCGCATACTTATATAAACAACATAAACCACAACCTTTACACAATTTTTCATACGCATCTGGTGCCATCTGTCGCAGCTTCAAAAACCGTATCGCCTGTTCATCTGTCAAACTATATTCTAAATCCATAAACAAACCTTTTGACGGATAATACACCAATCAATCTGATTGTCAACCGCCAACACTTGAAAGAAATAGCCCATATAATAAAACAAACCCACAACTTCAAAAATGTTGCAGGTTTGCCTATAAATTAGCCACTAAAAATTTATTCTAATTCAATGGTGCCCCCCAATGCTGCTGAATACTACGTTCTACATCCATTGGACTGACCAAAACCTGTGGCGTCAAGATAACCACCAACACCTCACGCGTAGCCGATGTTTCACGCGACCCAGATAAAGCCATAAAGTCCGGATCCCCAAGACCATAACGCGTATCTTCATTAGTCTGTTTTTCAAAACCTGACACAACCAACATCTGGCCAGATTCCATAATAACTTCCTGCATAAAGCTGCGTTCTTCCACCTCTGGCAATTGCAGCGTCACCTCACCAATCGTCTGTGTTGACATACGCAACAATTCACGCACAGACATACGGAACAACAGCAAAATCTTGCCATTTTCCAAAACATTCGGCAACAACTGCATCGTGAACCCTGTTTCCAAGTCATCCTGATCAACCGTACTTGATTCAACCGTTGTGAAATTGCGTGATTCAAAACGTTTGATATAACCAGTTGTACGTGTATTGCTGACCGGTGCAACACGATTACTGCGTGTTGTCACACCAACATTTGTCACCAACGACACCTTACCCTGCTTGGCCAAAGCCTCAATCAGTGCATTACTACCCGCTGCCCCTGCCAAGGACCCGTTCATAATTTGATCCTGGGTATATGCGCCTTCAACCATAGTATTGCCTTCCATATGGGTCGCACCGGTCAAAGCCGACACAGTATTTGATAAAACCGCAATATTCATCGAACTTGCTTCGGTCGAAGCCAAGTTATTTTTTGGATTCGCCACAATATTCAACCCAGATGTTGAATTAATTGCCGCCGCCAAATTCAAACCAAATGCCGAATCATTTGAAATCGTCACCTGTAATACTTTCACATCAATTGTAATCAGCTGACTTAAACGTTTGTTCTGACGCTCGATATACTCTCCAACACGCGCCAACACTGATGGCGATGCTGTGACTGTAATCGTCCCCAAACTGCGCGATACTGTAAAGTCTGCATTATCAGATTTACCAATAATAGAAGAAATTGCTTTTTCTACTTCATCCCATTCCTTCAAAGTAGATTCCAAGGACACTTCATTGGCATTATCCGTGGACACAGATGTCTGATATGCAACCTCGGTCCCCAAAGCATACAGCGTAAATGTCTTAGTTTCTGTTTCATAGAACACAATTGAATTTTTATCATAGTACCACAGCAAATCTAAATCAGTAGCAACCTGACTTAACAATCCTGACAATTTCCCAGTATACGCAACATTAACTTGTTTTCTTAATTTATCTGATGAAACCTGGCCGTCGATTTTGACCGGGATTCCCGTAATAGAATAAATATCATTTGCCAAGACCTGCAAAGACACTGGCTCGTTCAGCAAAATCGTAATACCTGTATCTGACTCAAACTTTGACGGCAGATTATTACGATGTTCCAGCACCATAGACTTATTACCCAACCAAACACCTTCGGACATAGAAACGGTATCTCCACTAGCCACTTTGGCGCGGGGATTTTTTGCCATTTCAAATGCGTCATATGCATTAATAAAATCCTGATCAACGGACGCCGCGACCTTAGCAGACTCACGCTTTGCACAACCTGTGACGGCTGCCAAAACAACACCACACAGAACCAAAAATTTTAATGACTTTCTCATTCTTTATCTCCTACGCCATCCGTCTGGAACAATTATTCTTCGTTTGTGTAAACCACCAACACTCTATTACCTTTATAAAATTTTGCATATGGGATTGGTGTCGCACGCCCAAAGTTGCGCACCAAGGCTGACGCCACATCAACAAAGCGCCCTTTGAAAACCGCACTTGCTTCTATTGGATATTCGCGCGCCGTCGTCCAAACTAAATCCCAACCTTCCTTATCACACCAATTTTGCAAAACTTCGCGCAGGGTTTGTCCATTTGCCACAACCCACGAACGAACTTGATCTGTCAAATTAACTGGTGCTTCTGCATCTGCAGACACATCGACTGCAATTTCCGTTTCCTCCTCGACAACTGTCACCCCGTCGCCCATCGTACCTTCAACAGCTATCTCTTCAGCTTTCATACCATTACGAACTGCGAACGCTTCGTACCCATCTGCATATTTGCCACAGTTTTTACGACCGCTGCGCGAAACCGCCAAAACGTTTCCGCCATCATCTTCCAGCACTTCGCGATGCAACAAAGACATCTCAGCCCCATTGCACTCATCATCAAATCCAACAGGCACCTGTGTCCCGTGCAACATATTTGCACCACCAGACCAACCGGCAAATTCGCCACGCGCCCCCAGATTAAAATTATTTTCAACAACTAAATCCGCACCGATCTTGGACACGATGCGAATATTATCGTCCTGCTTGGTCTTAGAACAAGCGGCACCATCACACGCAATTTCCACGTCTGCATCCGACCCCATCAAGGGCCACGCAGGCACTTCTGCTGGCGCCATATAGTCAACCTGGGCTATATCCATCTGTTCATACATGTCCTGATTTGCATAAACATCTTGTTCATAAAACACCTCAGAAGTAACAACCTGGGGCAAAGATTCTGCTGCAAAACAATAGCCCGCCGCGGTCGCAAACATCGCTACAATCAAAATTTTTCGGAACATAAACGCCTTCCTTTCCTTATTAATTAATATTTATTATAACAATTTGACCGAATCTGTGCAAGACCTAAAACACACATAAATCAACCAAAAAATTTAATTTTATATAAAATCGCACGAATCGCGAAAAGATGTTATACTGTAGACCAAACAACACTATTCTAAGGGGCATTTTATGGAAACAATCATTATTTTTGTATTACTGGGCATAACAATTGTATTATCTGGAATCACACTGCTGATTATCAACCACACAAATGTGCGCATCAACGACATCTGCAAAACCCAGGAACATCAATACGCCCTGATTGTCAAAATGCAGTCCATTCTAAAGAACAAATCCGCAACAAATGCTGTGGCTGAAAACGCAGAAATGATTTATCAAGACCTGCTGCAAAACCTTATCCCGGTTATGGCGGCAATTGACATAATGCCACGCAACACATCTGAACACGCATTGTGGCGTGCACTGGGTGGCATTATGGACGAATACGCAAAAAATCCATTTGCACTGGAAAAACTGCGCCGCGCAATAAAACTTGACTCCGAGGTCGCCAGATGCATCGACAATTATATGCGCCGCGCCGACAATTTTCTGCACCACCTAACCTCGACCGAACCGGACGGTCTATTATCTAACACATTTACAGACGGCCTGCTGGGACAATCACTGACCTTTTTCGCCCAGGCAAAACAACTGGCCGCGCAAAACAATTAACAGATGACTAAACTGTCCGAAAATCTTATTCGTGAAATATCCGCCAAACGCGATGAACCCGATTGGCTGTTGCAATGGCGTCTGGCCGCATATCGAACCTGGAAAAATATGATTGAACCACATTGGGCCGATCTGGAATACGAACCAATCGATTACGATTCGCTAAATTACTATAACGAACCCACCGCAATCGATAATTCAGACCTGGAATCCGTTTACGACAAAATGGGACTGCCAGAAAGCGAAAAACGCGCATTACTTGGTATGGCAACAGACACTGTCATCGACAGCCGTTCTGTCCACACATCATACACAGCAGAACTGAAAAAACACGGAATTATATTTTTACCTTTTTCCGACGCGGTAAAAAAACACCCCGATCTGGTAAAGAAACACCTGGGCACAGTTGTACCTGCAACCGACAACTACTTTGCAGCCCTGAATGCTGCAGTATTTTCAGACGGCACATTTGTCTATATTCCACCACACACGAAATGCCCAATTGACCTGGCCAGTTTCTTTCGTATTGAAACAGCAAAAATTGGCCAGTTCGAGCGCACACTAATCATCGCCGACAACGGCGCAGAACTTAGTTATATGGAAGGCTGCAGCGCCCCCCGCCGCCCCAATCACCAACTGCACAGCGGCGTTGTTGAAATTGTTGTTATGAACGATGCGACCGTAAAATATGCCACCGTCCAAAACTGGTTTGCGGGTGATTTTAACGGCACAAAAAACCAAGGCGGCATACTAAACTTTGTCACCAAGCGTGGCCTGTGCCACGAAAACGCAAAGTTATTATGGACCCAGATGGAAGTTGGCAGCGCCCTAACCTGGAAATACCCATCTACAATTTTACGCGGTTTTGGTGCGTACAGCGACTTTTATTCACTGTCAATAACACGTGGCGGCCAAATGGCCGACACAGGCACAAAGATGATACACATTGGCGACAACACAACATCCAACATCGTATCATACGGCGTCGCCACGGACGCATCCACCCAAACATTCCGCAGTCTGGTTTCCTTTACTGGCAACAACTGCACTAACGCATCCAAATGCGACAGCCGTATCATCGGCGACCAGGCCACCGCAAACACCCTACCACGTATTATTCACAGCGGTCAAAACAATAGCCAATCACACGAAGCAACCACTGGCACCATCGACGCAGCCACATTAACATATCTGAATATGGCCGGCATTGATACAGATGCCGCCATTGCACTAATCATTGGCGCCGCAGCCACACCCATACTATCACGCCTGCCGATGGAATTTTTGGTTGAATCAAAACAGTTAATACAAATGGCACTATCCAAGGACTAAAAAATGCTGGAAATAAAAAAATTAAGCGTATCTTTTGGTGACAACGAATTATTATCAGACATAAATCTGACCATACCAAACGGCGCACGCAACCTGTTGACAGGACACAATGGTTCTGGAAAATCTACCCTGGCCCAAACAATTGCAGGCAACCCGGAATATCGTATTACATCTGGAAAAATACTATTTGACAGCCGTGACATAACAACAGAAAATGCAACAACACGCGCCCTGTTGGGAATATTCTTGGGCGCACAACACGTACCCGAAATCCCGGGACTCAGCCTAATCAGTTTCCTTAAACATTCCGCAATCGCCCACAGCCACTTTCAAACCGGCCGCGAAATATCAATGGGCGAATTTATGCAACGTCTTGAATCTGCACGCGAACAGTTAAACATCCCACGCGAATGGCTGAATCGCAGTATGAACGTTGGTTTTTCAGGCGGCGAACGCAAACGCCTGATGCTGCTGCAACTGATTATGACAAACCCACGTCTGGCAATTTTAGACGAACCCGATTCTGGCGCCGACAGTGCCACCCAAGAATTGATTGCAAACACCATAAACAGTATGACCGACACCACATTTATATTTATCAGCCACCAAGACACATTTACAAGAATGGTCAACCCAACACATTCTACAACTTTATCAAATGGAAAAATTATGATAAAATAATAACAATTAAAAAAACAGGGGAACGATATGAAACAAAAGAACACCAAACAGTTTTCAATTTGGACACTTTGGTCACCAATCAAATTTGCCACCATTTCATTTTGCTTGATGGTATCAATCGCATTTATATATGGCCTGATTGGACATTCTGTCTATAACCCAACCGCAATTTCTCAGACATTACTGTTCACGCTACTGGGCATCGCAATAGTGGGCGCCGGCTTTATTCAGATAAAAACACTGCCGCGCGAAAAAATGGACCGCACATCTTTCATTGCAATCCACAATACTCAAACTGCAATTATGTCATTGCTGTTTTTAATTTCTTCATACCTGATTATACGCTATGCACAACAAATTATGATCCATTTACTAATTATGGAAACACGTATATCAATCACATTCTTAATCACAATGACCGCAACATTGCTGTTTTATCTGTACCTGTTGGGTCTGAACATCGCCAACATTTATGCAAAATTCCGTCGTGCGCGCGAAATGAACATTCCAACATGGAAAATTATTTTCAGTATGCCATTTGGATTTGCGGCATTGTGGGCTCCAGGCTATATCCTAGCAACAGACAACACAAAACAAGCCACAATCGCCCCAAAATCTAAACAATTACAAGCCGCCACAGAATGGATAACTCAACGTCCAGCACATACAATCGCAGCCTTTATCGCAGTCACATTGTTATCTGGATTCTTCTTTGGCTTTAACGCCGTATTATTAACTTTTTCATTAACACTTGTATTTGGCATATGGGCACTGCAACGTGGCACAAAAAATTTCACAAAAAATATGCCCGGGAAATACTCATCAGCCGCGGTCATATTCAACATAATAATACTGGCCCTGTTCTTTGTGTATTTTACATTAATCCCACAAACAACACAAGAGGTCCAAGCCACAATAACCACCCCAGAACAAATCGAAATAATCGAGCAATAAGAACCGCCATACGCACGATTTATTGAAACACAAAGGAAACACATATGCACGGAATTATAATTTTCACCGCCATAATTTTCTTTCTTTGGATTGCACGTTCGATACTGATACCTATATTGGTTGCGGCATTTCTATGGTATTTAATGAACGCAATATCAGACTATTACCGCCGTGTTTTACCATACAAAAATCCATCAACAAAACGAACCAAACTTGTATCACATATTTTTGACTGGCTGGCCAACGTCGGCACATTGGCAACCATTGGTTTAATTGTCTATTTATTTGCGACCCAGATTCAGCCAATGTTTTCAGAATTAACCAATGCCCTGCCCGCGATTCAAGAAAAATTAACCCATCTTGGTGCATATCTATCCGAATCTATCGGCATAAAATTTGACGCCAGCATAATTCCAAACCTGACCAAGGTCGCCGCAAACATTGGCGCATCTGTTGCTGGAATCGCCACATCATTTGGAATGGTACTGGTATATTTAATATTTATGTTTGTCGAACAAAGCACATTCAACAGCAAATTTGCCGCGATGTTCCCAGGACGTCGGCAACACAAAAAAATGCGCTATATCCTGGACAGTATCGACACAAATATGAAAAAATATTTATTTGTAAAAACCGCGATTTCCGCCATCACCGGCATCGCATCATTTATATGGCTGCAACTTATTGGCGTTGAATTTGCGGGCATTTGGGCATTTATCGTATTTATCACCAGCTATATCCCAACAATCGGTGCAATTGTCGCGTGCACGCTGCCAATCCTGTATTCTTTGGTATCCGCCCCCACGCTACAGCAACCGATTTTAACGGCCATTGGTTTAATCACAATGCAAATATTATTTGGCAACATAATCGAACCGAAACTAACCGGAAAAACACTAAATCTATCAACACTGGCAATTTTGATAAACCTTGTGGTATGGGGAATGATATGGGGCATCGCCGGTATGTTCTTCAGTGTTCCTTTATTGGTTGCAATATACATTATCTGCGCACAATTTGATTCCACCCGTTGGGTCGCGGTCCTGCTGTCCGCAGACGGACAAATTCCCGACAAAAATGAAGAATAAAAAACGCGCTATACGCATAAAAACCGGGCATTATGCCCGGTTAATCATTGCGATTGCATTTTCTAATATCACACGTGCAGATTCTGAATCCAGTCTTTCTTTTAAATCCCGCACACGCCCCATTTCTTCTTGGGCAATTGCCGACGTCAGATTTTCTTCAATCAGGCAAATTGGCAAATCTGTTTTCTTTTCCAAATCAGCGACAAAATCACGCACCATTTTTGTTGTCGTCGATTCCGTTCCGTCTGTAAACAGTGGCAATCCCACAACAATTCCAACCACCCCTTCGTCGTGCGCCATATTCGCAATTCTTTGCGCATGATTATCGGCACCACGCGCTAAGACAATCGCGTCACGCACAAAGACAAATTCTCTATCTGGGCTGCTGACTGCAACCCCTATACGACGCAATCCCCAATCAATTCCCAAAACGCGTCCCGAACGCGGAAAAGCCTTGAAATCTGGCAAAATCATTGTATAATTCCTTTACTTTATAAATATAGGATTGAAAATGGCATTTAGCAAGCAACAATTACAAAAATTCGCAGACCTGATAAAAATCGAAATATCAGATGAAAAACTGGCACAAATGAATATTGACTCTGTTGTTGATTGGCTGGATAAATTACAAAAAATCGACACCACTGGTGTTGAACCACTGTTAAATCCATCCGAACATAAATTACCAATGCGTGATGACGTTGTAACCGACGGCAACATTCGTGATTTGGTTTTGGCAAACACGCCCGACAACGCGGGCACATCACGCGGCTATTTTGCAGTACCCAAGGTTATGGATGGTGAATAAAATGAAAAACAAACGCATTCCAGTCAATTTTGTTGTCACAGACCGCTATGACACAACGCTTGATACATTCACCCAAAAAATGGGCGACATAACTTTGCAAGATTTGGATTTTCTGATGTTCGAATTTTCAGACTCAAAAAACAGTTCCAACACCAGATCGTGCGCAACGACAATGTCTTTGGAACATCGCGACACCGTAAACTATGGTCCAAACCCATTTCACAATCGCCGCAGCCGCAGTCTGGATATATCAAACATATTTTATTTTGATCACACCACACCAAAGTGCGAACGAATGAAACGTTCAGACTATACCTGCACAGAACAAAAAATGGCAATATGTTGCAAAAATTTAAAAAACGGCAAATGCTGTGATGAATTTATCCGCAACACACTGGGCGCAATACTGTTCCCACAACACTATGGAAAGCAAAAATGATTAACCTAACACTAACCGAAGCATTACAAAAATTAAACGCACGCGAAATTTCCGCGGTGGAATTAACACGCGCCTATCTGGACCGCATTGAAAAATATGGCGCGGATTTAAATTGCTATATCACCACCACACCGGAACGCGCAATGGCCGATGCGGCCGCATCTGATGCACGTCGCGCCGCGGGCGACACCCTGCCATTGGACGGCGCACCAATCGCAATGAAGGACTTGTTCGCTACACGCAACATCCGCACAACGGCCGCATCACGTATGTTGGAAAATTTTGTACCGGAATACGAATCCACTGTTTCACAAAAGTTTATTGATGCCGGCACCGTTTTATTGGGCAAGGCAAACTTGGACGAATTCGCAATGGGCACATTCAGCAAGACATCCTATTTTGGCGCCCCAATTAATCCATGGCAAATTGAAAAACAATTAACCGCAGGCGGCTCTTCTGGCGGTTCTACATCTGCAGTGGCGGGCGGCTTAGCCATTGCAGCGACCGGCACCGACACGGGCGGCTCAATCCGTTTTCCTGCGGCAATCACAGGTTTGGTTGGAATGAAGCCTACATACGGTCTGTGTTCACGTTGGGGCTGTGTCGCATTCGCATCCAGCCTGGACACACCGGGACCAATTACACGCACGGTTGACGATGCCGCATTGATGTTATCTGCGATGGCGGGGCACGACCCACTGGATTCAACCAGTGCTACAAACGGATTTAAATGCGACGCACCACTGGAACCAGTCTTAGGCAACGGCAAGAAATTACGCGTTGGGGTAATCAAAGAATTTGCAAACGTTGAAATTTCAAATGATATGAAATTATTGTTAGAAAAACGCATTGCCGATTTGAAATCTATGGGCGCAGAAATTGTTGAAATATCTATTCCAAACATTCTGGACGCATTGGCGGCATACTACATCATCGCCCCGGCCGAAGCGTCTTCTAACCTGGCGCGCTATGACGGTATGCGTTATGGCCTGCGCGTCGAAGGTCACGATATTTACGACACTTTCAAAAAGACACGCGCCGCCGGATTTGGCGACGAAGTACAACGCCGTATGATTATCGGCACGGCCGTTTTAAGCAGTGAATCCTATGACGTATACTTTATGCAGGCCGCACGCGTTCGCCGTATGATTGCGGACAGTTTCAACGCGGCATTCGAACAATGCGATTTAATCGTATGCCCATCATCTGCCGGCACCGCTATGCCATTGACTTCTGACTTGACGCCACTGGAATATTATGCCCTGGATTTATTCACGGTTGCGATGAATTTGGCCGGCGTACCTGCGTGCAGTGTACCATGTGGTCTGGCAACAAACGGTCTGCCACTGGGAATTCAGGTTGTTGGCGCACGCTTTGATGATATGCGCGTTCTGCAATTGGCAAAACACATTGAAACAGCCGCTAACATTGACAACCGCCCAACGGTAATTATGGGGAAATAAAATGAAAATAATGTCCAGCATTTTCTGCAATAAAAAAATCGACCACACGGTCGAATTCAGAAAGGAGATGGTGGCTAGGGACGGAATCGAACCGCCGACACAGGGATTTTCAGTCCCTTGCTCTACCAACTGAGCTACCTAGCCAACGCAGGGTCAATAATAAGATACGAAAAACAAAAAAGCAAGGGAAAAAGATAAAATGTTTACAATAAAAGGCAAAACGTGTGATTGGGAACTGGTAATTGGGCTGGAAACCCATATCGAAGTACTGTCCGAATCGAAATTATTCAGCGGCGCATCTGCAGACTATAATCCAACAGTTGCCCCCAACACCCAGGTATCAATGGTTGACGTTGCAATGCCGGGCATGTTGCCTGTATTGAATAAATATTGTGTTGACCAGGCCATTAAATTCGGCCTTGGCATTAACGCTGAAATTTCCAGAACCAGTCGTTTTGCCCGTAAACAGTATTTTTACCCTGACCTGCCCCAGGGGTACCAGATTTCACAACCTGCTGACGAAGCACCGGTTGTTGGTCGTGGCTGGGTTGAAATTATGGGCGACGATGGCAATCCTAAAAAGATTTTCATTGAACGTGCACACCTGGAACAGGATGCTGGTAAATTAAAACACGATGTTCATCCGACAAAATCATTTGCAGACTATAACCGCACAGGTGTTGCATTATTGGAAATAGTCACTTTCCTGGATACAAAAAATCCAGAAAACAATTCTTATATTTCATCGCCCGACGAAGCGGAACGTTATCTGCGTGAAATCCGTGAAATCGCACGTGCACTGGGTGTATCCAAGGCCAATATGGAAGAAGGCTCTATGCGCGCTGACGTCAACGTTTCCGTACGCCCTGTTGGTTCAACCGAGTTCCGGACCCGTACAGAAACAAAAAATATGGTTTCATTTAAATTTATTAAAACTGCAATTGAATACGAAGCACGCCGACAAATTGAAGCATACGAAAATGGCGGCACCGTCACCCAAGACACAATGCGTTATAACCAAGGCGAAGGTACAACATCCGTTATGCGCAGCAAAGAAGATGCCCTGGACTATCGTTATTTCCCAGATCCGGATCTGTTACCAATTGTAATTACAGACGAACAAATTGAACGCATTCGCGCCACTATGCCGGAATTACCATCTGCAACCCGCGCGCGCTATACGCACGAATTTGGGCTTTCTGAATATGACGCGGCACGTTTAACCGAAACAACCGATATATCACATTGGTTTGACACAGCGGTTAACGGCAACACAAAACGCGCAAAACCAATTGCAAACTGGATGATTTCTGAATTATTCGCACATCCTGAAAACTGGGATGTAAAAAACGAAAAATCCGGCATTGTGGATGAAATGCGCATTATCACACCATCTGACCTGGCAGAATTGGTTGATATGTTGGCCGAAAACACAATCAACGGTAAACAGGCCAAAGAAATCTTTATCAAAATGCTGGACGGCGAATCGGGCACACCACGTGAAATTGCCGACAAATTTGGTATGAAGCAAATGACCGACACCGGCGCAATCGAAGCCATTGTTGACGAAGTCATTACTGCCAACCCATCCCAGGTTGAACAATATAAATCAGGCAAAGTTGGCTTGCTAGGCTTCTTTGTCGGGGGTGTAATGAAGAAAACAGGTGGTACCGCAAACCCAGCTGTCGTAAACGAAATTCTACGAAACAAACTTGCATAACAACCAAAAGGGAAAAAAATGTCAAAGAAAAGCACTATAAAAGTTATTGGAATCACAGAAAACAATTGCATCACCGGCATACAATACGGCCTGGTTGAAATCACCGTCGATTCTGAAAAACTGCCTGTACCACACGTTGCAAAAAACTATCAAAAAAAACAGCGTCAAATTATCAAAATGCTGAATAATAAGCGCACAAAAAGCAAATAAATGTATCACGATCTTGCAAAAACTTTACGGGAAATGGCGCACGCCGAAGCGCAAACCGTTATATCAAAACGGCAAATGCGCTATCGACTGCGTCACTGGCAACATGCACAAAAAATTTTTAACAAAAATAAAAACAATCAAATTTGTTCAAGAAATACGAAACAAAAATAAAGCATAAAAATGAAAAAATTCTTTATCCAAACCTTTGGCTGTCAAATGAATGTCTATGACGGATGGCGAATCGCCGCAATGCTTGAACACCGTGGATTCGTGCGTACAGACGAAGTTTCTGACGCAGACATCATTATCTTAAACACATGCGCCGTCCGTGCCAAAGCAACCGATAAAGTTTTTTCTGCACTGGGGCGCATTCGACGCGCAAAAAAACCAAATGCCCTGTTTGGCATTGTTGGCTGCGTCGCACGCGAAGCGGGCGCGGATGCGTTTCGCCGAATTCCCGATTTAAACTTTGTTTTAGGCCCACAAAGCTATCACAAACTGCCAGAAATTCTGGAAAATCCGGACGCTCGTCTGTTAAACATTGACCTGGGCGGACTTGAAAAATTTGACGAGTTGCCACAAATGGAACGCAGTCCACGCGTTGCATACATTCCAATCCAAGAAGGTTGCAACCACGTCTGCACATACTGCATTGTACCATACACACGTGGACGCGAAATTTCACGTTCATTCGAATCGGTAATGGCGGAAACTTTGCACGCTGCAAAAACAGGCGCCATTGAAATTTGTTTTCTAGGGCAAAACGTTAACGGTTATAAATACACAGATAAAAATGGCATTTTATATCGCCTGTCGGACTTAATTCGCGAAACCGCAAAAATCCCAGAAATAATGCGTATACGCTTTACATCCAGTTATCCAACAGAAATGACAGATGACCTGATTGATATGTTCCGCACCGAACCAAAACTATTGCCGTTTTTAAATATGCCAATCCAAAGTGGATCACAAAATGTTCTGACCCGTATGAACAGACCTTACTCATTAGAACTGTACTGCGACATCATTCACAAATTAAAATTGGCCCGTCCAGACATTCAAATATCATCAGACTTTATCGTAGGGTTCCCTGGCGAAACCGATTCGGATTTTGAAGCGACGATGCGTATTGCCGAAAAAATAAAATACATTAATTCATACTCGTTCAAATATTCACCACGCCCACATACCGCGGCGGCATTAATGTCCGAACAAATCCCAGAAAGCATCAAGGCCGCACGTCTGGCAAAACTGGATACATATTTAAACGAAGTTCAACGTGATTTTAACGAAAGCTGCATTGACAAAACATTATCCTGCCTTCTGGAAGGCGCCGACAAAACCGGTCGCCACCTGGTATATCGCACACCATTTATGCAACAATGCATCGTTGAATTCCGTGACAACGCCCCCGAATTAGCCGACATAAAAATAACGGCCGCAAACAAAGCGTCATTACGCGGAAAATTTATCGATTAAATCAAAACGAAACCCTGGCCCCAATCGACACCTGGTACGACCAAACATCATTCAAACGCAACGTCGCCAGATTTATATCTGCACCTGCCCCGTCATAGTCAGACCAGAACCCCACACGCGCGGTTGCCATAATTTTATTGTCTGTATTGGCTGTGGCGCCAAGTGCATAATTATATTTTATACCCAACACCTCATAAGAATATTCCATATCGCCCCCAACACGCACAGCGTAATCAACCCCAGCACAATGTTCAACACCATCACTTGTTATATCAACACCGGCATATGGCGACAGATAAAAAGAATCACCCAAACCATATTTATATCCGAAATCAAAACCACCACCAAAATATAGAACCGACGGATTATCTATAACTTTATCATCATAAAACACATCACCAACATTTACATCAATCCTGGAAAAATCCAGCATCCCACGCAAAAACAAATTATTAACCATCTGATATTTGGCACCCAAATTTATACCATAATACCGCCCATCAAATTCATCAAAATCGCTTTTATATTCTATTTTTCCACCGTGCACTGCAACACTTAAGTCAACACCAAACAAATACGCATTAACACGCCCACCAACCCCATAGAAGTAAAAATCATCAGAATATATAAAATCTGCCGTTGTTCTAAATCCATACGTCCAATCCCACGAATTCCTGTAAAACAGACGCATAACCTGACCGACATTACGCAACACATCAGGATTCAGTCGCACAGACTTATCCATAATCCGATCCAATTCCTTCATATCTGTCGCCGCATCCATTGCGTACAGCAAACCATCATCTGGATTTGTGCGACGCAGATCATTAAAAAACATCCCCATATCATTCTTGAAAACTTTTTCATAATCAGTTTCCCTTTGGTAACGCACAAACAATTTAGCATCCTCAACAAAGGCAACAGCCGCATACAATGGGTCTGTATCACTTGATTCTATACGCACCCGACCATCCCCATAAACATTCCCCAGCAGCATCTGTCCCGACATTCCTGACACGTCATCCAGCACCAAAACATTATCCCCTATCAACTCGACAGAACGCGCCCCAACCAATGCCCCTAAATCCAGCACAGAATCTTTCAGAACTACGTCACCGGTTAATTTAATATCTAAAAAACCACCTGCAAACCCATCGAACATCAAAGTATATTCTGTATCACTAACTATCAGATTCAGTTCTTCTACATCAGACACCACTTGAATAACATCCGCATCCTGTCCCAACAAAAAGGTTGCATCAAAATCCCCACGATTTCTTACATATAAATTACATCCTGAACAAACATGAATTTCCGTATCAACGGTTCCATTATTTACAAATTCAATCGCCCTGGAAACATTCAAATAACTTGGCTTAAAAGACACATTTTCATACACCAGCGTATCCGTTCTAACATCAACAGGCCGTCCATATACATCACCCATAAACGAATCGGCACTGGCCGTCATCATTCCCAACAAATAAACAGCAAAAAATTTTAAAAATACCTTCATTTCTTATCTCTGCAGAGACCATAGCAGATAAGAATGTATTCCAAAAGCAAAAAACAAATCCCCCTTTTTCAGGGGGATTTTTCAATCAATGCAAAAATTATTTTTCCAGCTTGCCCCAACCGGCCTTGTATCCACCATCACGTTCCAGATAGATATTGGCACCATTCAATTGCGCTGCACTTAAACCTTGAATCATATATGTCTGATCCAGATGACGACTTGTCCCGGCCTGCAACATAGGCAACTGAACATTTATCACCTTGGAATTATTACAACATTTTGCATCGTTATAACAAGCGCTGCACTGATACATCTTGACAGTATATGGCACACCAGGTCTTAAATCTTTCAAATCAACCATCATCTTTAAACCGTTATCCGTATCTTTGAATTTAATATGTCCCATTTTTGATTCGCCACCACGACTGCTGTGAGTGTACATTTTTGCATAAACGTGATCGACATCTGAATTTTCATATGTCTGATAAACGACAATAGTATCCGATGCTTCTACCACTTCAACTGGCTGTGCACGATAATACGCCTTTTTTGGATTATGTTTTTTACCTGGGCATTCCATCATACATCCACTCAGCAATACTGCCACACCCAGAACAGATGCAACCAATGACATTTTTTTTGTTAAGTTTTTCATATTTGTTTCTCCTTTGTTGTTCCGTGTATTTACACAATTCCAGTCTACTATAAAACAAAACCACTTACCCCAGGTTTGATTTCCCATTTTCCCAAGAAACAGTGCGTACAGAGAACTTTTGACATCTATCCTATATCAACACAAAAAACTTTTTGTTATTTTCAAATTACACACAACCAAAGGACGAAAAAATGTACATACTTATGCAACATTTAATTGCGTTTAAATACGCCTGTAAAATCAATCATTGGTCCACAGACAATTATTCAAAACATTTGTTGTTTGATCGTCTGTCCGAAGATATCGACACCTGGGTCGATTCGATTTCCGAAAATTATTTTATGGCAAATGACAACAAAAAAGTCTTTAAACCCGATATCCTAAATCCAAAATTAATAAATCGAAATTTAGAAAAAATGTGCTTGATTATAATATCTCGCCTAGAAGAACTGCAAAATGATGGCGAAACAAACGAAGGTATGAATTCCCTGCTCAGCGCAATCGAAGAAGGTTTTTTGAACAAACTTGCACTTGCCAAACTACTATAAGAAAACACCCCGCCTGGGCGGGGTGTTTTTTATAAACAATATTTCTAATATTAACACTAAAAAATCCCCGCACTTTGCGGGGATTTTTATATTAGAACATAAATCTAATACCTACATCGCCACCAAAGTTATGCAACCCGGACTGGATATCAACATATGTATAGCGTGCCGCAACATCAACTGCGAAACGTTCCATATCGAATGTCACACCCATTGTGCCCATTGCAGAAAAGCGTGTCTTGCTTTCGCTATGATGTGGAATAAGGTCGCCATGACGTTTTACATCGGCAAAAGCCATACCGACGCCCGCACCTACGAACGGTCTTACAACTTTGTACGCGCTGTATTCCCAATAATTATTCCACAACAATGTCTGCATCTTGGTTTCTACATCAATACCACCAATGCCTGCGCCAAAATTTTCCTGATCTGACATTTTTCCAAAATAAGACCATTCAATTTCAGAACGTACAGTATCACAAACTTCCAAACCCAAAGCTGCACGACCTTGGAAAATATAATCTGTCATAGATTCCTTATTGCCTTCATATTTATAGTTCAGGTTTGTATAACTCATACCACCTCTTAAACCAACATATGGGTCCATACCCCACATAGTCCAACTGCTGCCCTGGTCAGGGTGATTCATTGCGAACGCTGGGCACGCAATCAGCACAGCCAGTGTTGAAATTGCTAACTTTTTCATATTCTCTCCTTTTTGTATTTTTGTTATGTCAAAGTTTCATGTCAACACCCATATTCTATCAATCCAATATAAATATTTATACAGGTATGAATCCCTGGGAAAACATTCAAAAACAAATAAAAAACGGCCAATAAATGACCGTATATTTCTGGTGGACGCGCAGGGACTCGAACCCTGGACCCACTGATTAAGAGTCAGTTGCTCTACCAACTGAGCTACGCATCCAGAACTAGAACGTCGCATATTATAGACACAAAAACCACAAAATGCAAGTTTTTGTTTACATTTCACCACACCGCACAGTCATACATTTCGGACGCAGTTCTATATTTTTTATCTCCGCAACATTTTGTGCGCCTGCCAACCACATAACACGCTGCAAATCCTTTTGCAGATATTCAAACACAGATTCAACCCCACGCCAACCGCCCAATGCCAATCCATATATCACAGGCCGCCCAATTGCCACAACATCTGCCCCACTGGCAATTGCCTTGAATATATGCTGACCACGACGGATACCACTGTCGAATATAATCGGCACATGCTTATTTACACGCCTAGCAATTTCTGGCAAAACTTCAAATGCTGCAGGCGCCCCATCCAATTGACGACCACCGTGATTCGACACCCATATTGCATCTGCACCGGCGGCAATCGCAATCTCAGCATCATCAGGATGCTGAATTCCTTTTACAATAACGGGCAACTTTGTCAAAGATTTTACCCTCATAACATCATACGGCGTTAAATCATTTTTTGCCGCCGCAAAGATTGCCCCTATACCCTTGCCTCCCGAACGCGGAACATTTGGTAAATCCAGTGGAAATTTAAAGTCATTACGCGCATCCCTTACCCGATTACCACCAATTGACGCATCCAGCGTCAATATTATTGCGCGATAACCTAAATCTTCAGCAGATTTTATCAATGCCCGATTCGCAACATCATCTTTGCTTAAATACAATTGAAACCATTGTGGTGCACCATTACCCGCCCCTGCAATTTCAGCCAAAGTTGAACTGGAATAAGTACTGACCGACATAATAGTGCCTGCAGCAGCAACCCCACGCGCACTGCCCGCTTCGGCTGAAACATGCGCCAAACCGTGTGCGGCGGCTGGTGCTGCAATCACAGGCAAAGAAATATCAACACCCAAAATACTTGTTCGCGTATCAGGCTTGTCCACCCCTGTCATCACACGTGGATAAATATCAACCATATCGAATGCTGATTCGTTACGTCGCATTGTATTTTCTGTTTCTGCGCCACCTCGAATATAATCCAGCCCAGCAACCGGAATAATTTTCTCTACCCTGTTCTCCAATTCATCTATATCATAAATTATAATTTTTTCATCGCGATTAGATGCCTGATATTCCGACTGCTCAAAAGTATTCTGCCTATACAGCCGCCCCAGCACCCACACAATCAACAACAAGACCAATATAACAGATAAAATAAAAATCAGTTTTTTCATCTTTGCCCCCTTTTCTTTACAGATTATCAGAAGCAACACAAAAAACTGATTTGACAGTATTCATAAAAACGCCACACAAATGTAGCACACATTATTTTTTCAAATAACTTGTCGGATCATATGCCTTTGTTCCTTTGCGAATTTCAAAGTGCAACTGCGGACTATCCACCTTGCCTGTTTTTCCAACCGTTCCAATTTTTTGACCAACACTAACACGCGCACCGCGACGCACAACCATAGAATCCATATGCGCATAAACAGTCATCCACCCACCATCGTGCTGAATAATTATTAAATTCCCCATACCTTTAACTTCATTACCTGCATATGCAACGACACCATTTTCCGCAGCCTTGACCGTTGCCCCACGATTAGCACCAATATTTATACCATCATTAAACAACCCATTTGATTTTGCCCCATACCCAGACAACATCTTCCCCCGCACAGGCCACGAAAACTTAGACGAAGAGCGTGCATTTATTTTTGGCAATTTTTTTGTCGGATCAGATGAAATCTTTTTTTCAGGCTGTGATGTCACGGTCTTTTTTTCAGGCTGCCCCGCTGCAATCTTTGTCTGCACCTGTGTTTTTTCAGTTTTTGTCTGTACGCTGGTTTTCTGGGCTTTTTCTGTAATTTTAATTTTTGTTGCATCAACCGTTTCAACCTGCACACGCGCCAGGTTTGGGACACGAATTTTTTGCCCAACCTGCAAATTAAATGGCGACGTTAACTTATTCATCACGGCCAAATCATTAACAGGCACCGAATATTTTCGCGACAGTGAATACAACGTATCCCCACGTGCTACAACAACATCTGTTAATTCAACTCGGGTTGTTGCAGTTGCCCCAACCTGCGGTCTGTGAATAGTTAACACATCATCGGACTTAACATCCACTCTTTGCACACCTGTGTCACCATACATTGGCACCAATATATAATCATCAGCACTTGCAACTGTCGTATCTTCTTTATTTTCAGGCTGCACCTCTGCAATTTCGGCCCCCGCATCTACATCCGTCACCTGGGGTGGAATAATATAGTCATCAACCGATGCATACATCACATAATCATCATTTACATACGCACCATACAGTTCAGGCGATGCATAAACACCATAATCGGTTGCCGCAGAATTATAAATTTCTGGAAACTTATCAGGGTCGGCCAACAAAGCAGGATATCGCGCATTAATAAATTCCCCCACCGAATCCGGAAAAGACTTTATCTTCGGCTGCAAATCGCACGCAGTTTGTGTAATCAGCACCCCAACAAAAATCAGAAAGATTTTTTTCATACACATATTATAGCATAAAATTAGTCACGACGCATAAACAAAATACTGATTTCAAACAGCGCCCACATTGGCAACGCCAATAAAACCTGACTTACAACATCAGGCGGCGTCAAAACAGCCGCCACTATAACAATTAAAACAATCGCGTATCGACGCATTTTCAACACACGCGCACGCCCCAAAACACCAATTCGATTCAACAGCACCAAAACCAAAGGCAACTGAAATGCAATTCCAAAAACCTTTAACATTCCGATTGCAAATGACAAATAATCGCGTGCTGCCGGCAGCAATACAGACGGCACAGGCGCCGCCATATTTAATTCCACAAAGAATTCGAACACAACAGGAAACAAGAACCAAAATGCAAACGCCGCCCCCATCAAAAACAAAACCGGCGACATAAACAGAACAGGCAATATAAATCCACGCTCATTCTTCTTCAACCCTGGTGCAACAAAGGCCCACACGTGCCACAACACCACAGGCGCAATCACAACCAATGCAAACAAGGTTGCCAAAGAAAATTGAATCATCAATCCGTCGGTCAATCCCGTGTAAATTAACGCGCCCTCTCCCCAGACCGACAACAAAGGCGCAGTTAAAAACTCTTGCAAAGCGGGCGCAACATACCACCCCCCAACAAACGCACACGCAAAAATCAATGCCACCCATAAAATTCGACGACGCAATTCGGAAAAATGCTGCATCATAGTCATCTGCTTCATTTTTTCTACCCCTTTTTCCGATTCGTCTTTTTTGGTTTTTTTATTGCCGTCGAAATCGTATCCAGCACATCATTTGTTGTTGTTTGAATCAAATCATCTATCGGCTTTTCCAGTTCTATTTGCTGTTTTATATTTTCAGACGCATCTGTAATTTTCCATATAATACCACGCACAAAATTCACCGCCCGCGCCAAGAAACGTGCCACATCTGGCCACATACGTCCAGGTATCACAACGACACCCACCAGTATAATCAGAAAAAATTCAGCCCAACTGATTCCAAACATAATTTTTAATCATAGTAATCATCACCACCACTGGTGCTGACGGTTTTATGTCTTTGGATTTGAAAATAATTTTTACCAAAATTTGTCTTTTCCTTCAACCCACTAAATGCAACTTCTGTTTTTGCACCTGTTGCATCAATCACCGTCCACGAACTAAGTTTCACAGGCGACTTATCAAATACGACTGTCATATTTCCTAAACCTTCTTGCCCCCTAAGGTTCATTTTCAACGCAAAAGAATTTTTCCAGTCCAACGTTTCCACGACATTAATATCCGCATTTTCTAAATCTATATTTTTTCGAACCAAAATCCCCGCAGGCGTACTGGTAATTGGCACTGTTGTAATTTGATCTAATGATTTATCAAAGAAATACAAATCACTACCATCTGCAATTAACTGCACCGGCATATCATCATAATCCAATCGCACACGTCCCGGTCGCGACATAGAAAAATCACCATTTTGCTGTTTACCATTTGCGGTCTGAACAAATTTACCGGTCAGCCCAGTTATTGAATTCAAATATTTCTCTGCCTTTTGAACCAGCGCCGAATCCACCGCTGCATTTGATGCAACTGAATACAATGCAACAATCATCGTAAACAAAAACTTTTTCATTTTCTTATTCTCCCTTGAACAATTCCAACACGCGCGCCCGTACATTTTCCATACTGTCACGCACAATTGCACCGGCCGCCCTTTCGTGACCACCGCCCCCCAAAGCCACTGCAATCTTATCAATCGGCTTTTTTCGACTACGAATCGAAATTCCAATCTGTTCAGGCTTTTGCTCCTTTAACAAGACAATATATTCAACCCCTTGGATCTGTCCCAGCAAACTTAACGCCATTTCGCCCCGCCCGTCCAGATACTTATAATCCTTTTTGACGACTGTCGCCAACGCCAACCGACCGTGATAGAAAAATTCTGCATTGGCTGCCGTACGCGCTTCTAATTGCACAGTCTTGCGCGGTTTATTATTCATCAGTTCAATCAAATTACGAATATTTACACCACCATCGACCAAATCCGCCATAATACGCAAAGAATCACCATTACGCGCGAACTTAAAGTTCCCAGTATCCGTCAATATCGCCAACGCCAACAAATCTGCCGTACGCGCCCCCATTGTCAAACCACCTGCCCGCATAATCCGATATACAATAACCGCAGTTGCAGCCGCATCTTCATCGTCCAGACACAGATTCCCAATTTTTTCTTCATTTCTGTGATGATCAATTTCAACAACAAATTTTGCATTATCAACAAGCGTTCTTGGTCCACCGATATGCACAGGATTTCCATAATCCATAACAATCGCTAAATCAAACACCTGGGTTAAATCAACACGTTCAAAATATTTAATACGCGGTCGCAAAGGAACATCAGACAAGTTTTCTGGAATATTTCCATCATACACACAAACAGGACTAATCCCAAAATTTTCTTCGATTAAGTTCGCCAGCGCCAATACACTGCATAACGAATCGCCATCTGGATTTTTATGCCCCATAATCGCAACAGACTTCGCATTACGCACACACTCCAAAAAATCTTGTATATTTTGTTCCATATTAACCTGTCTTTATATCGCCATATCTTCTAAAAAGAACTGGGCACTAACACGACCATTATATTCATTTTCTTTCAACTTACCCAGCAACTTTATTTTAGTATTTACATTTGCATCGTCCAGCAAAAAATCACCAACTGGTGTTCCAACCAAATTAAAACCAACGAACGCCAACTGTGTCCCCGTACTGGTTGTAATACTGCCGCGCAAATGTGCCCCGCCCCCCATAACGGACGCATACCGCAAAACACCACCGTGCAACACCAATGTCGGTTCTGGATTTCCCTGGCCAAATGGTGCCAGTCCTGCCATTTTCTTAACCAAACGCATATTTGCCCCACCCGCATCAATTTCTGCATCTACAACCAATTCTGGGGCCGGCATTTCACCGTTTAATTGTTCTTTTACCGCCTTTTCCAGGAACTCACAAAACGCGCTTTCGTTTTCAGCCGACAGTGAAAATCCCGCCGCCGCCGCGTGTCCGCCACCCTCACTAACAATTCCCAACGCCAATGCGTCATGAATAATCTTTCCCAGATCAACCCCTGCAATCGAACGTCCAGAACCATTTATCACACCATCTGCCCTGGTGGCAACACAGGACGGCAAATTATACTTATCCTTTAATCGCCCAGCGATAATCCCCATCACACCACCATGCCAATTATCACCACAAACGAACAAACTGCACTGCCCTGCGGCACAACAATTTTCAGCCATTTCGCACGCACGCAACATAATCGCATTTTGAATATCAATACGTTCCTGATTCATTGCGTGCAATTTATTTGCCAAATCATTCGCAATCAGCGGATTGTCAGTCAATAACAATTCCAGCGCAGGCGCTGCAGAATCCAAACGCCCTGCTGCATTTAAACGTGGTCCAATTGCAAAACCAGCCGCATAGACCGACGGCTGCTTTATACCCGCGATATCCATTAACACACGCAGCCCCATATTCTGACGCAACCCCAGAACTTTCAGGCCCGTCGCCACAAACGCACGATTTAACCCAACCAGCGGCATCGTATCACAAATTGTCCCCAACGACACCAAATCCATAAAATTCATCAGTTCAGAATTATCCAATCCAAAACCACGTTTTTTCAATTCCCGATTTACCGCAACCAGCGTCAGAAACGCAACACCAACCCCTGCCAAATATGTCAATCCCGACATATCATCCACGCGCTTTGGGTTCACAACTGCATCTGCGATTGGCAATACATTGTCTGGCGAATGATGATCCGTCACAACCACACGCATACCACACGAACGTGCGTGCGCAACCTCACCCACACCACTAATCCCACAGTCAACAGTGATTAATAATTTTGCGCCCATATCTACAAGTACATCAATCGCATCATTATTCAGGCCATACCCTTCACCTTCACGTGTTGGCAAATGCCAAATGACATCCGCACCAATTGCGCGCAAATATTTAACAAAAATCGCAGTTGATGTAATTCCATCAACATCATAGTCACCATAAATGGCAATTTTTTCGCGTGTTTGCACAGCATCTGCGATTACACATGCTGCGACATCCATATCTGTCAAAACAGATGGATTCGGCATATATTCTTTGATTGATGGGTTCAGGAATTTTTTTACATCTTCGTCTGCAACGACACCCCGGCCTGCTAAAATCTTTTTAACCAGGTCGTCTGAATTCACATTATCTATACCATCTGCCAACACCCATGCTTTACCCAGCATGGATTTCTCTACAATTCTGCTACTCAACACACTTCTCTTTTTTTATTATCAAGTGCATTATAATTCAAAATTATTCAAATAGCAATGGCAGTATGCTGTCCAAAATTTTTCCTGTTGTTGGCACCGCGTTCCAGGCTGCCGTACGCCATCCCCACGACTCTTTAGTTGCCTGCGGTTCATCCAGCACTACCAATATTGTATACTGTGGCGCATTAATCGGAAACACACCAACAAAGGCCGTCACATTACGTTTATGATCAACTTTTCCATTAGTGTATTTAACCGCAGTTGCAGTTTTACCACCAATTTGAATCCCCGCAACACGTGCCTGTCTACCACTGGTTTCTTCTGCAACGCGCAGCATAATTGGACGTAACTTAGCCGAAATTTCATCCGCCAAAACACGTTCGCCCTTTACAACCCCAACGTTTCTTTTCTGCAACGTAGGATAAATATAAATTCCCCCATTCGTCACCGCATTCACTGCCAACATCAAGTGCATCGGCGTCACAGAAATACCGTGCCCATACGAGCGCGTTGCACGTTCCACCGGCCCCCACTTATTCGGAAGCAATGGTTTTTCAGTACGTCCAAATTCCAATTGCAATGGCTCATCGAAATGCAGGCGCTCAAAAAATTCTTTCTGTGCCCCATCCGGCAAATCCAACGCAATCTGGGCACTGCCCACATTACAAGAATGCACCATAATTTCTTCTATCGTCAAATGCGGACGCGGCGGCTTAAAACTGCGCACATCGGTAATTTTTGCAGCTGAACGTCCAAACTTATCCTGGATAATAAAAGGCTCTTTAACATAATATTCTTTATTTATACCGTTTTCCAGCGCCAACGCCGTATTAAACACCTTGAATATAGACCCCAATTCGAACACACTGCGCATAGGCTTAAACAAGCGATTCGCAACAGGATCCGCCCCCAGATTTTCTGGGTCATAATCTGGCAAAGATACCATCGCAATAATCTCACCCGTACGCGAATTCATCAACATTCCCATCGCCGCCTTGGTGCCATACTTTTGCATTGCGAATGACAATTGGTCATAAAACACCGCCTGAACACGCGAATCGACAGACAACCGCAAAGGATCTTTGTTTTCCGTTAGATAATCTTCATAAATACGTTCAGCCCCTTCTAATCCACGCCCCTCGGCACCGACAAAGCCAACAACATGCGAAAACAATCTGCGTTTTGGATACTTACGTGTTTGTATTTTTTCAACCTCTAAACCTTCCAGACGTGCCTTTTGAACAATTTCACGTTGAGCATCACTGGCATATTTTTTTAACCTGACAAAACGTCTGTCAGAATTCACCAGTGCAATCGCCTCGGCCAACGAATACTCATATGGCAGCGCCTCGTGAATAGTACGTGCAACCGCCTCTCTATCCTGTTCACGCACTGCACGATTTCGCAAAATAATATGCCCAGACGCAACATTCTTTGCCAGAATATCCCCATTCCTGTCCACAATATCGGCACGTTGCACATTCCATTCACCATCTGCCCCCGCCAGACGCGCACGATCAGTCCCTTGAATTCCCAACTGCAATGTTCGACCTATAAATATTGCAAAGGCAATCATAAACACCACGTGCATTGCCCGCAAACGTTTGCGCCCAATTACATCACCGCGCACACCCGTAAAACCATATTTAAAAATATCTTTACCTATTTCGAACATTTTTATAATTCTTGTTTAAAGCCCAATTCATTAACTGCAACTGCCTTGTTAAAACTAACCGCCTCGGATTTAGGTGCAATACTTACCACTAAATTACGCAAGATTTCAGGCCGCACATATGCTGCAAAATTTGCTTCGGCCACTGCAATTTGTTGCTGTGTTTCAACAATATCACGCCTGACCCGATTCAGCTGACGATTTTGCGTACGAAACGCCACCTGCAGGATTACACTTATCATCAACACAATCCCAACAGACCACGCACCAATTTGAAACATTTTCTCATCGTCCTGCATACATCCCCCCCCCATTAATCAAACACGACCTTAACGGCATTTTATCACAAATTCTTGAAAAAACGAATCATAGAATTTACACCATTTAATCGCCCCGCCCCCAGATTCAATCCCAGTGACGCAAATTCACCTGCCAAATCCATTTCTTTAATTTGCGCAACACTTTTTCCTTCAACCATTGCCAAGATTACAAAAATAATTCCACGCACCAACACAGAATCAGCAACACCATAAAATCGGCCATTTTTATTACAAATCTGAACAAAAGACATACAACCAAAAATCTCGAAACAATCTGCATCAACTGGTGGCGCCTGCAACTGCTTACCAAAATCCATCAGCATTTCCAAACGAATGGCTGGCTCATCCACTATCGTCAACATATTTTTTATTTCCTGATACGTCATATTCTTACCATCCTTCATTTGTCAGATCCAATTCTAAACGTGCCGCATCTGACATTCGCGACAAATCCCAAGGCGGATCCCACACCAAATCAACCCGCACAGGCACATCCCCTGTGACCGCCTGAACACCATCTCTGACCTGGGCCATCAATTCTTCCATCATCGGACAGGTCGGACTGGTAAAAGTCATCTTCACACTGACCAATTCTGGCTTAATATCAATATCATAAATCAACCCCATATCCCAAATATTAACTGGAATTTCTGGGTCATAGATTTTTTTCAGCGCATCAATAATATTGTCTTTTGTAAATGTCATTTTATTGCATCTTTTATTATTTGAATGGCCTGTCGTGCATCATCCAAAGTATTATACGCACCAACAGATAAACGAATTGACCCCTGCACCCCTAATGCACGATGAACCCAAGTTGCACACATATTCCCCACACGCAAACACAGTCCACGCGCACCAACAATTGCGCCAAAATCCAACACGTGCATATCATCTACTACAAAAGTCAAAACAGACGCATCACGCGATGTCAGAATTTTAATACCCGCAACATCATACAGCTCATCATACATATACTTAATTAAATTCAAATCTGGACGGTTGTTTTCCAATTCTTCTATTGCCAACACCAGTCCAGAAATTTGCGTCAAAGGCAAAGTCCCTGCCTCAAACTTTTCTGGTCCATCCATTAAAAGCAAATCATCGCCTATGATTCTGTTAACCATTCCGCCGCCAAAATTAACCGGCTTAAATTTTTCCAGACTTTTAATATACATCACCCCAACACCGGTATCCGCACCAATCTTGTGTCCTGACCACGCAACAAAGTCCGCATCCCAATCCGCCACATTAATCTTATTGTGCACGACATATTGTGCTGCATCAACCACCACAATTACATTTGGATTTTTAACACGAGCTATACGCACTATTTCCGGGATTTTTTGACCAACACCCAAAACATTAGACATTGCCGTTATCACCATAACATCTGCATACGGAATATGATTTATATCAATATTAAAATCCGAATCCAACGGCATGACAACTGTTTGCGCCAAACCCGCTTCAAACGGCAAGCGCGCACTATGATGATCCAAATCAGACACCGCAACAATTCTATCTGCTTTCAAATCTAACATACGCGCAACCATATTAATTGCCCCGGTCGTTCCCGACGTGAACACAATCTGATTTTCAGACGCCCCCATAAACTTAGCCACACGTTTTCGCGCACGTAAAACCATATCATCAACATACATTGACCGCGCACAAATTCCACGACCAGAATTGGCATAATGATTCTTTAAAAAATCAACCTGCGCACCTATCACAGCGGGCGACTTTTGGTATGTCGCAGCAGCATCTAAGTATATGATTTTATTCATTTATGATTTCTCTTGCATTTTGGTTGGATTATAATACACTTCTGCCGAATATCAACAACAGAAAGGAGAAAAAACATGGCAATCACACATGCGAACGATGCAACAATCGAATCATTAATTGGTGACGGTATTACACTAGTTGATTTCTGGGCATCTTGGTGCGGTCCATGCCGTATGTTTGGCCCAATTTTTGAATCTGCATCCGAAAAAACACCTGATGCAAAATTTGTAAAATTTGAAATCGACGAAGCAAATCGACGTACCCCTGCCAAGTATGGCATTCGCAGCATTCCATCCATTTTGGCGTTCAAGAACGGCGAACTGGTCGAAGCACGCACCGGCCTGATGGACGAAGAAACTGTACTTTCGTGGATACAAGAATTAAAGGGATGATACCATGGCAAAATCAGAAGATTATAAAACAATTGAATTGCCGGCCAATTACAAGCCTAAAAAATCAGAACCATATATGTGCCCAATGCAATTGGCATACTTTTATAATATACTTAACGCTCAGCGCGAAGAACTGCAAAGCAACAGTGATTCCGTATTAAACGCGATTCGCCTGGCCGATAAAACCGAGGCTGTTGGCGTAGGCGACGAATCAGACAACGCGACATACAACCAGGATATTACAATGGACCTGCGTATGTCTGACCGCAACAACAAACTGTTACAAAAGGTTAATGCGGCCCTTGACCGAATCGCAAACGGCACATATGGTTTCAGTGTTGTATCCGGCGACGAAATCGGGATTCAGCGTATGATGGCGCGCCCACTTGCCACAATGACAGTAGAAGAACAAGAAGAATACGAAGCACGTCGCAACTAAATCAAAATCCCACCAAACGGTGGGATTTTTTTTACCCCCCCACCTAACAATAGGTCTTAGATAAAATTTATATAAGCAAAACCGAAATCTTCATACCCGCTCAGGAATAACAAAAGTTTTTAATATTCTAGTCCCCTTGTCATTGCGACCATAGCATAGCAATCCAGTCTATTATTCCAACCTATCTCATTCTGCTGTGTACGCACGTTTTCCGGCAAATATTAAGCGCCTTTTGATACTTGCGTTTAGCATCATCAACAACCAATGTGGCATATCGCCCAAACACTTGGGCATCTGAACAAACCATACTTACGCTAAACAATTTTACATCACCGGCACACATCGCAAAATCAATAAAAAACCTTTGCTTACCGTTTGCTCTATTATAGTTACTCTGAATATTAGGTCGCATTGAAATCAGACAGTGTTCTGCACACCCATCGCAACGCAAATCCTGGGGCACAACCACCGATTCAAAATTCTGCACCCCTTTAAAAATGGGATATCTTGCAATACATTTATACGGCATAACACGCACCTATAAATCCAAAATACACCCAAACAAAACGGCAAAGAAGAAACATACACTGCCCCCAATTACAAACAGGTGCCAAACCGCATGTGAAAACTTCATTTTACGCCACAGATAGAATATAACACCAATTGTGTACGATAACCCGCCCGCCAAGATAAACCACAGACCACGTTCTGGAATACTGCGAATCATTGCTGGTAATATGAACAGCAAAGTCCACCCCATTGCGACATATAACGCGACCATCCACTTTGGTTGTTGACGTGGATTTTTAATCTTCATATACGACCCAAACAGTACAATTCCCCACAGAATCGCAAAGACAATCCAACCAATAAATCCGCGTAAATTCACCAACAAAAACGGCGTATACGTACCCGCAATCAATGCATAGATTGCAATACTGTCCCACACCTCAAAAAAACATTCGTTCTTTTTACCAATTGTTGCATGACACATTGTTGAACCAAAATACAGGGTTATCATCGTCACACCAAAAATCGCACACGAAACAATTGCCCATACATCACCTTTGATACCAGCAAACACAACCAACAATGTCAATGCAGCGATGGCCAATCCAATACCAATACCGTGGGTCAGGATATTTACAACCTCTTCCCCGTGCGTACTTGGCTTTTCCCAACGAAACAACCCCGTCGCCCGCAACATCTTCAACAGTTTTGACGCATGCTCATCTTTCTTTACTGCGCGAATACGCGCCCGTTTTGCCTGTGTCATTTTATTAGCCCTTCGATTCGTTTGATAACGCGTTCACCGCCCATAACCGACATAATTGAATACAGGTCTGGTGTATTTGTACGTCCTGACAATGCCACACGCAGGTTCATTGCAACATCACCATTTTTGACGCCACATTTTTCTGCCACCTCAACAATTTTTGCCCACCAGGCATCCTTATCATCCGATTCGTTATACGTTTCCAAGAACGCTTTTAACACATCTTTATTAAATTCATATTCTGCATTTGGCACAAACAATTCATCCCAGAAAAACGCAACATTTTCCAATGTCTGGGACCAAGTAATAAAGTCTTTACGTACACGCTTTGGATTATCGCGTTCGATGCCCAAAACACCTGTCAGATAACTTGCATCCGCGACCTGCATTTTGTTAACATCTGTTCCATATTCATTTGCCCAATTTACAACACGATTGATCAACTCTGGCACAGGCAACGAACCAATAAATTCCTTGGCCCACCATTCCAACTTTTTCATATCAAACAAGGCGCCCGACATAGGAATCTTTTTTGCGCGCATTTCATAATCCCAGAACGATTTAACCTGTCCTTTCATTTTTGCTTCTTCATATCCAGATGCCGCAATATTCCCCAGATATTCAATTACTGCCTCAACCGGCCAACCCGCTTCCAAGAAAAACGCAACATTTGCTTCTGGGTCTTTACGTTTTGACAGTTTACGTTGTTTTCCTGTTTCTTCATCAATCTTATCAATGGTTGATGTATGAATATACAACGGCGCATTCCAGCCCATCATACGAAACAATTGCACATGCAACGGTAATGATGGCAACCATTCTTCACCACGAATAACGTGTGTTGTACGCATAAAATGGTCATCACACAAATGCGCAAAATGATATGTTGGCAACCCATCATTTGACTTAATCAGAACAATATCTTCGTTATTTTCTGGGAAACCAATTGAACCGCGAACTGCATCCTTACAGAAAATACGCTGTTCTGGATTTCCACTGGAATACAGGCGTACAGACGGCACCAAACCATTATCCAAATTTGCAATAATCTCATCCTCACTCAGATTCCTGTCACGCGCAAACTCACCATAGATACCTGTTGGAAAACCTGCGGACTTTTGATTTTCTCTGATTTGTTCCATATCATTCGCACTCAAGAAACAAGGGTATGCCAACCCAGTTTCTAACAAATGTGCAACAACACTATGATAAATATCTTTGCGTTGCGATTGATAATACGGCCCATAACTTTCAACATTATTATATTTCAAACCGAATCGATCCATAGACTCGTTAATAATCTGAACAGCATTTGCAACTTCACGTTTTGTATCAGTATCTTCGATACGCAACATAAACACACCGCCCGATTGCGCCGCCAATTTACAGTCTATTAACGCACCATACAATCCACCAATATGCATATATCCGGTTGGACTGGGCGCAAAACGTGTCACCATTGCCCCATCTGGCAAATTGCGCGCAGGGAACTTTTCTTCCAGTTCTGCAATTGTATATCTAGGCGCACCACCCAAAATACGTACGATTAAATCCTTTGACAAACCATTTCTCATTTTACTTACCCTTTTCCCATTCTGATTTTAATTTCGAATAAATTGCAACATCTTGAATTGCACCTGGACGAACAATTTCACGCTGACGCAAAATTCCATCTTGATTAAACCCAAGTCTTTCTGGAATTGCACGCGACTTCTTGTTTTCAATAGCCGCCTGAATTTCAACACGATTCGCCCCCCACACATCGAATGCCAATCCTGTTAATTTACCTACTGCACGGATCATAATACCACGACCATTCATTGCCTTATCCAACCAATATCCAATTTCAACAGTCTGTTTTGATTTATGTTCTTGAACAAAGCCAACCATACCGTGTATCGCACCATTTACAAATATCAAATATTTTCCCGTATCCTTTTGCGCCACAGATTGCACAACACAAAACTCATCCTCTGGGCCTTTTACAAAGTCCACCCAGCCCAACCAAGGCATTAAAAAAGCACGATTTTTATCCACCATACGAAACAACTCTGTTGCCAATTGAAAAGTCGCCTCAGGTTTACGCATTTCAAAATCACCACAATCTATTCGCTCTGGATATTCAATCATAGTATATATTCCTTGTGTTTTAACAAAGTCAATTCTATACTAAAACTATGGAAAAACAAGAAATAAGAACATTTGGACGCCGTCATGGCAAAAAATTATCTACGCGCCAACAAACACTGATTGACGAATTGTTACCAATATTAAAACCAACGACTGGAAACATACTGGAAATTGGCTTTGGTGCGGGTGAACACGTACGCGACCTGGCACAAACAAATCCAGAAAAAATCATCATTGGCGCCGAACCATTTATGAACGGCGTGGCAAGTTTATTATCCGCAATAACAGACGATAAAACAAATCTGGTTTTTGACGAATATAAAAACATCAGAATCTGGGCGGACGACGTTCGTGATTTTCTGCGCGAAACCGATTCGAAATTTGAACAGATTTGGATTTTGCATCCCGACCCCTGGCCCAAGGCCCGCCACGAAAAACGTCGCCTGCTGTCTGCGGAATTTCTGAACACATTGTCTAAATATTTAACCCCAGACGGCGAAATTATTATTGGCACCGATCATTGGGAATATTTTGATTGGATTCTGGATCAAATTAAGTCCACAGATCTGTCTGCGACAATCCCGGATATGGAAATAATACAAACGCGCTATCAACATAAAAACAAGGCTGGAACAGATGCGCCAAAGTATTTAATTCTTAGAAATTAATCCAGAACCGCAAGTCCCCCATCAACCCTGGCCGCATTTGTTGCACCAAACGTTGTGCCTGTTCTATACGCAGTAAATTCGGACCAAATGCGAAATGCAGATTAAATTTATTTTCCGTCCCCCAGGCATTCAGCATCGCATAAATTCGCCCCACAAAATCAGATTTATTACCCACATCATCAGCAAAAGCCATTATCACAGACGACGCATTTATTTTTCTTAAATTTTCAAACACTGTCCCCCAGTCAAATGGACCAATATCAGAAATATCCATTCCGATTGACAAATCTTTGTTAAAAAACAAATCATCGCGCACAACGTGCGTCTGCTCTACCAAATCCGTCAATGCCACACGCGGCAAAAATATTTGTGCCCCGTGCGCCCCCTGACGCAGGGCGGCATTTATACGCACCGTCACATCTGAAATATGTTTTTCTGTGATATTTTTAGTATCCAGATAAAATCTGGCCATTATTCTTACATCGCTGTTTTCCAGCCACGGCCATACAGTTTGAACTGCATTTGGCGTCACCGACAGTACCGATATTCCATTACCCGTTGCAAACTGGGCAGCACGTGCCAACTCAACCGAATCTATGTCGGTTCCGCACCATAACGCCGTATTTCCACCCAGAGATTCAAAAACCGCATTTTTATCAATCATAACGCTTTTTAGTTTATCACAAATATGATACAATTAAAAACGTTATGATGGATAAATTAGACAACTTTCTACTTGCAATCTTGTGGCTGCTGGCATCGACGCTAGGGGTATGTTTTTGGTTTAATGTTCGATTCGGCTTTAACATATTTTCATCTACCCATTGGCATCATCTGGCATATATGCAGGCATCACAAACACCTGTTTCACCATTATTTTATATCTCTGTGGTACTATCTGTTATTGTGATTATATACGGCTTGTATTTATTGATTAAGCCGCGCTTCAGAAAAATCCGCATTCCAATTCGTCACATATCCCGTGCACGCGCACGCCGTGCCGCCAACGTACCAACCCAAAAAATTGCACCATCGCAACAAAAACAGCAAATACTCGACGCCCCCCAATCAACACCCACACCGCAACCCGACCCACAAACACCACCCCCCAACATACAACAACCTGAGGCAACGCCATACGGTATGTCACGTCCACCGCGTTTGAATATATCTACCCCCCCTCAGTTATATAATGCACCAACCGCACAACACGCACAAAATCCACACACAACATCAGATCAAAGCTGGCCTGAAATTCGCGAAATTTTTGAGTCAGCGGGCTATACTGTTAAAAACAATCCACGCATCAACGGTATGCAAACAACCTTGTTTGCCATTGGCACGAACGAAAGCATATGGATTGGCGCAGTAGGCGTCCCTACAAATGCAGTACATTCAGCCATTGATACATTAAACCAAGTATTTTCTGACACCTTGGACGACATATTAATAAATGTGACAGGCTTTGTTATTTCTGCACCTGACGCATCCGCACCTGGGGCACCTGATATATTAACATTTGACACCACGGGCGACTTGCGCCAATATATGTCAGAACATCCAAATCCACCTTTAGGCGAAGACGACAGCGAAAACTTCGATGCCTTCTCGTCCTATATATCAACGGTAATTGAATATCTAGGTAAGATTTAATGCAATTAAACGCCGGCGCCGCAGAAAAAATAATATCAGATATGGGTATGTCAGATTTACCCCTGATTGAATTGCACCCAACACCCACTCCCGTTTCACCTGATTGGTTTTCAAAATATAAATCATTATGCCACGAATTTATGTCATCCCTGACCGACACAGTTGAAACATTGGCATTTATGAACCTTGACCAAGATGAATTTATGTCAATCTTAATGGGACGCGCCCTGCCCCAAAACATCTCTATTCGCCTTCGCACACCATTGGTATGGGGCGGCAAATTAGAACTTGATAATTTATTTATGTGCTGGACATACCCACATTCATACAATATGGATCGATTTATCATCAGTCAATATGATGCAAAAACCATATGGTTGCCCAACCCTGCAAAAAAGATATACTTACCTGCACATACCACAGGCGGCGGGGACGGCGGCAATGCAACCGAAGATCGCCTGGCACAAATAAGCGCCCAAATTGCGGCGGATCGCGACATATAGACATTGGGGTAAACAAAATGACAACAGACGAATTTTTATCACATATAAAATCCCGTGGCGCATTAATGGCCACCCCAATCAGTCCCAATCAAATAGCACTAACCAACACATCATTACAACAGCGACGTCGGGCAATGCTACCTGTATTTATGTCTGAACTGTATACAAAAACTGGCGGAATTATATTGGGCAGCGGTTGCGTATTCAGCCCAAATGAAATCCCCCAAGGCCTGCGTTTTCCCATCCCCTCTATAATCCAGGTAAATGATGATATGTCCAACCTGCCCCAAACTGTAGGCAAAACGATTTTTGGGCGCAACGACCTGTTTTGGTTTGCTTTTGACGCATTTGGTATTTGCTATATGCTGGACAACCTGTCACTATCACCATTGCGAAAATATGACGCCCCATACCGGGCATTAACAGACTGTCTTATTGCCGGAAAAATTTAAAATGAAAAAAATATCCGTATCTTTATCAGGCCATCAAACCAGCATCACATTGGAACCAGAATTCATCGATGCATTACACGCACTGGTTGCACGCAGTGGCAAATCCATTGCACAAACGATTGCCGAAATTGACGACGCGCGCACCCCCGGCACAAATCTATCATCCGCGGTCCGTGTATGGGTATTAAACCAAATGATACTGCGACTAGGTGGAAATTAAAAACGACGATTACCGAAAGCCAACACGAAATTCATCACCCCAAGATGCAAGTTCTTGGCCACCAATGACGCACTTGATTTTTTCAAAACCGTCTTCAACCTGATTCTTTTTGACAACATGACTTGTCACTAAACCGCCAGCAGTCCCCAGCACCACCCCTGCAATCATATCAGACGACAAACGAGCCGTATTAAACTCACCAGAGGCATTTTTCCAAACACTGACATCACCACGAAACTTATCGTGCACATCCCGCAGTTTTGAATATATAGCATCCAGATCCCCCTGCTTTGTACACCTAACATTCGGATTTGAATTTTTACAATCATCCGAATTTATACTCGAATTTTTACACACCAATGAAAATTCATATTTACGATTATTTTCATCAACCAAAACATAATTTTCCGCACAGGTCATCGGCACACATTTTTTTACCCCCAGATGGTACTGAGCTGTGGCCGCATTTAATCTGACCAATTCACTTTTCCCACAACCAATCACCGACACCTCATCTAACTCTAATGGTTTTAAATCCAATAAAATATTTAAATTCGCCGCCGCCGGAACTTCTTTGGCTGAATACCCAACAGACGAAACCATTAATACCGCAGAATCGGCAACACCTTTTAACACAAACTTTCCATCCAGGTCCGCCGCGACACCATTATGCGCTCCTTTCTCCAACACGGTCGCCCCAATCACGGGCTCTTTTGTCTCGCTGTCTAAAACAACCCCCGACACATCCAGCGCAAATGCCCGTGTCACATTTAATACAAACAACACAATAAAATATCTCGACATATACTCGTTATATCCTATTTTGATAATTTTTTCATTGAAAAAATAGCAACAACAGCCACCATTAAAACAATGATCATCCACCCATTCAATCCAATTGCACGATATAGTGTTTTATGTGCCCCCCAAACAAACCCATCCAGCACCCCACGCATTCCGACCGGCAATGCAGAAACAATTGCACCGTCGGCCCCAACAAACGAACTGACACCCGAATAATTTGCACGAACGATGGGCAATCCTGATTCAATTGCATATCGACGCACCATATCCAAATGCTGATACGTACCTGGCGTATTTCCGAACCAGTTATCATTAGTCAAATTTACAATCGCCCCCACCCCATCAGCATTTTCCGGCAACAAAGAATCAGAAAAAATCACCTCATAGCAAATCGCAGGCGCAAAAACAAAATCATCAACCGCTATTAATTCTGGCCCGTTTCCTGGCACTAAATTCACGGGCCCCGGAAAAAATCCCATTGGTCTATATTCACCAAACGGCACCAAATGCGACTTGCTGTAAATCTGCTTTAACCTACCATTCTCATCAATCACCACCATTGAATTAGACACACCGTCCGCACCAATGGTATTTGCCCCCATAATAACAGGTCGCCCGATAAGTTTCGCAAATTCAAAACTATCATTCGTCACAACCGCATATGGATATGTTGTTTCTGGAATTACGATTAAATCAGGCGTTCCCGGTTGCAATGCAAGATCTATTAAATTACGCATATTCAACTCTGCACGCTGCAACGCCTCTATTCGACTGTGCGTTGCCTTATCCAATTGCGATGCAGCGGGCTGAACAATACGAATTATCTGACCTGGTGCATCTGCGCCAACATCTGATTTTTGCATATTTTTTTCGCCATAAATCGCACCAAACACCGCCGCCCCAACAAACAGCGCCAACACCAGCCAACACTTAAAACACCTTTTGTTGCGAAACACCTCAACCATTGCGGCAAGAATACCAACCAAAACAAACGTCAATCCAATCGCGCCCCACAATGCCATAGAATTTGCAAGTTCGGGCCACGGCATAGTTATATTTGCAACTGGATTCCACGGGAAACCAGTAAACAGCCATTCACGCGCCCACAAAACCAGGGTCCACACACACGCAAACAAAACGGCACGTCCTGCCGCGGGTATATTTCGACGGCCCACCGCGACAAAAGGCCATGAAAATATTGCCGCCCCAGCAATCGCCAAACCCAATAATCCTGGCACCGTCCAAATTGCGAACTGCTGGGTTAATTCAGGCACAACATAAATCGAATGCAACACCCACCAAAAACTGGCAACTGCATACATCGCCCCAAATGGCGCAACACGAATAAACGCGCGCCAAAAACCACCAATATTCTTATTTCGAACGGTCAACCAATATGCCCCCATAATACCAACAATCGTCCACCACCAATGATAAAAAGGTGCGAACCCAAAACTGGCAACCCCACCAAACAGTGCGTATAGCGCGTATTGCCAGAAACCATTTTCACGAATTTTGAACTTATTTAAAAACGATAAAAATTTTCCACCTGGACAACACACCCCATCTTTACAGGACGCATAGTCATCATCGGCATAAGGATTTTTTATTCCCATTTTTTTCAGCACACCTATTTCCTTCATTTCCATTATCACGGCCTCGTCATCTGATATATGATCATACCCCAGCAAATGAAACATCCCATGCACAACCATATGCGCCACATGGTCATGGAATGAAACTTCTGCCTGTTTGGCTTCTCGCTTAACCGTATCATAAGAAATATAAATATCCCCCAACAACACATCATCCCCCAATTCAAAGGACAATACATTTGTAGGTCTATCTACATTACGATACGTCTTATTGATTTCATGAATTTCTGCATCATCTATCAGAATAATTGACACTTCTGCATTTTTACATTTTGCGCCAACGACCATATTTGCGATTTTTTCAAAATCGATTTTATATTTTTCCCAACGCTTATCATGAACATCAACATATACTTTCATATCTCTTACACCTATGCTAGGTTCCCATCAAACTCTTTCCCATACAAGAAAATATCACGCTTTGCATTTTTCTGACGCAACTGCTGCACCCCAGAATTAAACGCCGTTTTCTTTTTACCACCACTCTGTGGCAAAGATTGCATTGATTTTTGCACACGATTAATCGCCTTTTGATACGTCTGCTTTCTGGCATCAACCAAGTCATCCATCTGTGCATTTTCCAACGCTGTTTTATAATTCTTTGCCGCCAAGTCATAATTCCTGCGTGCTAGCGCAACATTACCCTGCCCCTGATAAATCTTACCCATCTCTTCACGCGCCAACCCTGCATTATAATACGAAGATGCCTTAACATCACGATCCAGCAGCAACGCCTTGTTCGCATTCATACGTGCATTTCCATCTTTAACCGCCTGCACACATTTTTCATAGTATTGAATCGACTTATTCTCATCCCCCAACTTCTTATATGCCAACGCCAAAGAACTATAGGCCTCCATATTATCTGCATCAGTCTCGATCGCCGCCAAATACAAATCTACCGCCTGCTGATACTTTCCTGCTGCAAATGCCTTATCTGCATCATTCAACTTTTTCATTGAACCTTCTATCTGAACATCTTGCGCCGTCTGCTGTTCTACTGCTAAATCTAAACTTGTTCTCTCTACCTGTCCTGCACTGACCTGCGCCAAGATATTTTTCCCCTCATCAAAGTCCGACAAAAATGTTTTAACGCTTGACTTTTCGCCCATACGCGCACGATTCAATGCATATTCAATCGTCTCGGCCCCAAACAGAAAATGTCCATTTCTGTATACATTATTTATATTTATCTTTGAAAATGCATCACGCGGCAATCCCAAAAAATCTTCTGCAGAAATCACACCAATCGCATATGCCGCGCACCACCACCGACGCTTTAATGTCCCTTCGCGCCATGTTTCTGCCCCTGGATAATACGAAAAAGCATCTACCAACTGCTGTACAGTCTGTGCATTTGAAATACGTCGGGCAATTTCCTTCATATCTGCCGGTCTTTGATAACCCGCCATAACCAAGGCAACCGCCTGCTGCGCACCAATATTTTGCTTATTCAACGTTGCCTGTTTTAACGCTGGCAATGTTTCATACAACAAATGCCGCTTGCACTGTTCATAGTTCCCTGCCTTATCACGTGTCTTTGTCTGCCCCAGTGCATTTGCCTTTCTGTGCAAACGCCCTGCACTATCATACGTATACGTCCACGTACACCCCAGCCCATTTGTTTCGCGCGATTCACTGCCATGACGTTTTGGCGATGCCCGATATGTTTCCAATTCTGTCAATCCAACTGCAATCTCTGGCCAATATTCCGCCAACGCTTGCTTTGCAAACTGTACATCTTCTGGACTAATCGTCTGCAGATCTGCCGTCGACTCTATCAAATCAACAGAACCCACCGTCGAAATCGTTTCTGTTGCTACATCTTCCTTCTTATCTTCTATCTTTACTTCTTGTTTTGGTGCATCTGGTTCATCTTTGTCATTTTCTTGGATCAACGCACGCCCACCAATCAACACACCAACCATCATGGCATAGTACACAACATAAGATGCCACCGCAGGATTTTTCTTTATCGCATTTGATAGCCCTGCATAAACCTTGCTGCCCTTTCCTTGGCCGGCCACGCGTATTTTCTTGTTTCCAATTCCCCGTTCCATCGCACGCAACGCAAGATTATCAATCAACACAACATTCAGCAAACGCGTCAGATATTCCATAATCCACAGCAATCCAACCCCAGACACCTTGGCCCCGACCTGTGCATTTTCTTTAATCCATACACCCAGTTTTTTTAAATCCAACTTGCCATCTACCAGCAATTCATTTATATGGGCCGTATCAGGCACCTGCCATTTGGCAACAATCTGACGACCACCTTTAAATTTATCTGCAACAAATCTTGGGCCTTTTCCCATACGTTGCACACGCGTAGTTTTATTCTTTTGTTGTGCCATAATAATCACCTCTTACCCAAACCTGTTTTCTTTGCTATTTTTGAACGCTTGCGCGCATATGCCGGTGCCACAAACGGATAATCATCCGGCAATCCCCATTTCTCGCGATATTGTTGGGGGGTCAAATTAAATCTGCGTTTTATATATCTACGCAGCATCACGTGCCACGTACCATCTTCCAAGCATTGAATTTTATCTGGCATGACAGAATCTTCGATTTGCTGGGGCGTGACAGACGTTCCGCGCAAAATTTCACGTGCATTTTTAACAGCTTCTTCCATAGTCAACTTTGGATTCGCATTAATTGCTGCCGCCGCCAAATTAGCCACTGCCAAAGTAAATTCAGAATTTTTATTTACCAACTTGCCAATTCCTTTATAATTTAATAACATTATTATATCACAAATTAACCGTAAATAAAAGCTAAGTAAAATGACACGACCACTTGCCGATTTAATGCGCCCAAACACAATTGACGAAGTCATTGGACAAACAACACTGCTGGGCGAAAACGGACTGGTCCGTCGTATGGTTGACAATAAAAAACTATCCAATTTAATTTTATGGGGCCCGCCCGGATGCGGCAAAACAACAATTGCACGCGCATTAGCAAATTCTGTTGATATGGACTTTGTGCCTATGTCTGCGGTATTTTCAGGCACTGCTGATATAAAAAAGGCTATGGATGCCGCCCGCATGAATCGCGACATTGGGCGCAGCACATTATTATTCATTGATGAAATTCACCGTTTTAACAAAACGCAACAGGATACACTTCTGCCATATTTAGAAGATGGCACGGTTGTATTCATTGGTGCCACAACCGAAAATCCCAGTTTTAATTTAAACAACGCGCTGCTGTCACGTTGTCATATTGGCGTTCTGCAACCACTATCCACAGAAGATTTACTGACATTGATGACACGCGCAGAAGACTTTTCAGGAAAAAAATTACCACTGGAAACTGAAACTCGCGCCCACCTGGCCCAGATGGCGGACGGCGACGCACGATTTTTGCTGAACACGGTTGAATACTTATTTAATGCAAACTTCAAGAAACCATTATCACCCGATGAATTGGACGGTACGATTCAAAAACGCGCCCCATTATCAGACAAACACGGTGACGAACATTACAATTTAATATCTGCGGTGCATAAATCCCTGCGCGCCAGTGACACGGACGCTGCTCTTTATTGGACCGCACGTATGATGACATCAGGCCAAGATCCAATGTACATATTCCGCCGCCTGACACGCTTTGCGGTCGAAGATGTGGGATTGGCAGATCCGAACGCATTACAAATTGCAATCGCCGCCTGGCAGGCATACGAAAGATTGGGCAGTCCCGAAGGCGACCTGGCCCTGACCCAACTTGTGATATACCTGGGCACCGCCCCAAAGAGCATTGGTAATTATCGCGCCCAAAAGGCCGCATATGCAGCCGCCCGCGAAACAGGCAGTCTGATGCCCCCAAAAAATATATTAAACGCCCCAACCAAAATGATGAAAAACCTGGGCTATAACGCAGGCTATATCTACGATCCCGACACCGCCAACAGTTTTTCCGGACAAAACTGCTTTCCAGAATCTATGGGGCGTCAAAAATTCTATCACCCTGTCGAGCGCGGGTTTGAACGCGAAATCAAGAAAAGATTGGAATATTGGGACACGCTGCGCAGCAAATTAAACACTACCGATAATTAGTTCAAAAAATCCCCCAATTTATGGGGGAAATTTCATTCTTTTTTATACTTTTTTTCATTCTGCGACAATTCATATGTCTTGTTCCGCAGGCACGACCGCATATTATCAAAACAAGTCTGAAAATTCTTCTTCTTGCGTATATTCTTCGCTGTCATGCAAGCATCCTTGGTTGAATCATAGGAATAAGTACAGGCAACATCAGGGCTGGTATTTTTTAACAAGGCAAAATCATTTGCCAATTGTTTTGCGACCTCTGAACCAACCTCGCTGGCATTACCCGTTGCATTTGCAATCAGGTTCATATTGTCATTCAAACACCTCAAAACATCCGTCGGCAACAATTCTTCATTACAGTTTCTCGCACCGTACAGATGAATATTTCTGTCATTTGATTTAAACGAATCACTATCTGATGTGCCCCCGCTATCCGATGCGCCTTTGGCCTTTAACCCCGTTGTTAAAATAGCCTTTTCCAACTGGGTTTTAAGTCTGCGCAACATAGATTCCATTTGTTCATATTGCTTATACATCTGTTGGGTTATCAGGGTTGTTTTCATTGCAATAACATCATGCATTAATTCCTTTTCTGCCCCCGACACATTTTCTGTTTTACCGATATTATAGACGTGCGTCGAACACAGCGCCAACTCTGCAACAATCGCGTCATTATCATCATTTTCGCAACCGTTGTCCGCCATCGCGGGCGACCAAATCGCCAATGCAACCAGCACACCAGCCAAGACTCTTTTTAAGTTTTTCATCATTTTCCTACAACCTTATCACCCGCACCACAATTCTGAATACGTACATCCATCGGAACTTTACCGCAATAACACTTACCATCAGACGCATATCGCCCATTCGCCTTATTACATTTATCCAACCCTTCACGCAAAGCGTCATTGCCATTTGAATTGTTTGAGGCTGCAATCGCCTGACTCGCAATACGTTCCGTGTATTCTGGTTGACTCAGAATATCATTACCTACAAAGACACAATTTCCACTTATCAACTTACAGCGTCCTTCAACCGCATTCCCACTGCCATCACTGTCAACCCAATCCAGCTTACAACCTTCCGGCACCAGCGTCTTCCATCTCTCACAGCGCTCTTTTGTGTCTGCACCAGAAATAATATCGCGACTTGTCACAGATTCAATCGCACCCGCTGCAACTGGCCCACCAAATTCCCACGTACGTGTCAAGTCCTGGTTTGCAGCACAAATTTTCTTGGGTAATTTTTTGGTTTGTACCGCCGTCAACAACGACTGATATCCCGTAGGTGTCAACGCACAGTATTTCAGACGTTCTGTTTCAGAATCACCGCCCCCCCCCGAATAACGGTTTACCCCAACATATTCAGGTGCATCCTGTAAAATAATACGCTCCAACGTATCCAAATCCAATGTTGCGCCCTTTTTGCTGCTGCGACGCCCAAATATCGCAATTGATTCCAACGCAGATGTAGCACACCCCACTCGCACCAACTGATCACCTTCGTAATTTTCGTCCAACCATTCACGCAACACCGGTTCTCTATCATCCACCCCACCAATCAATTGAGTCAATGTACAGCGCGCATCATCCTGTGGTGGCACCGCCATATCAACGGTACATTCCTGACCACCTTTGACATAGTCACCTTTAACAGAACGGCCATTCACACACGTATGCGACTTATAATATGACGGTTCATGGCTTGCATTTTCCCCAACACACAAAAACTTTCCCCACTGATTACACGCACCATTCAACATCATAATAACATCAGACACATCCGCACCAACCGCCAATGCCATTTCCAATGCCTCATATGCCTCATCAACAATTACATCATAGGGCTCAAAAAACGCGTGTGCCTTTTCCTTGAATACTTTGACACGTTTCGGCCCCGAACAATTATTACCACGTGTATCACAGCCCGCATATTTAAACGCGGAATCCATCGTCACTCTAAGTGTTTTCAGCGCATTCTGTGCATTTTCAATTTTTGTTAAAATCTGACCCGAGATTTGTTGACGCACCAATATATCCGCATCAACACCACGCTCTGCCGCGTTCACAACATCAGCAGACACTTCAATACCAGATGTTGTCCCGGACGCCACAACCTTTGATTCAGTTTCCTTATTTACCTGCTCCATCGCCGCCGCGGCCAGTGCTTTTTGTTCATCCAACGCAGCCTGCATTTGTTGCATTTGCTGGGCATTTTGTTCTTGCATTTGTTGTTGCATTTGCATCATCTGCATTTGCATTTGTTCTAATTGCGCATTATTTTGTGCGGCCGCGGCCTGTGCCGCCGCCGTTTGGGCCGCAATTTCGGCCTGCTGGGCCTTACTTGCCGCATTTGACACCATTTGCGCAGAAATAAATTCAATTAAATCATCACCATATTTTTTACAGGTTGCATTACTGTTCACACATCCCGCAACAATTGGACGCGCCACATCCATCGTATTACACCCCGCGCACTTTGGCTGGGCACAGCGCAAAATCAATGAATTACAATTCCCAAAATCAGCCGTCGCCCCCGAACCAGCACCACCGGCCAGCGTCCGACTGTTCATCGCCTGATTCCAGTTATTATTATTTGTCGCGCCTGTATTTCCATTCCACGCGGTCAGATTACTGCCCGCTGTGGTTGCAACCTGGCCCTGCGCAAACGTTGGAATTGCGCACATCATCAGCAACAAAAATCGCTTGAACAATTTCATATTCTCTCTTAGGGATAATTTTATCATAAAAAAGAAATATATAAAAGATAATTTTTCTGCAAAATAAGATCTAAAAAAAAATCCCCACAACGGGGATTTTTCTATTTATTGCTTTTTTGATTCTGCCTCCTGCATATCATCCCATGCGGCCTTCAACCACGACCGAACCGCAACATCATTGCCGTCAAGACCGATTGCATCCCGCAAACAATATTCACGAACCGCCGCAGAATTAACCTGAGATGCGTCGCCATACAAAGACCCATTTTCAACGGCCGCAACAACGACTTCGAGTGTAGTACTATCGACCCCTGTACCATTCAAGATTTCATTCAACGTCACAACATTACGACATGTATTTGTTGTATAATCCTGGGTATTTTTGCAGGTTGTCGAGTCCGCCTTATCAATAACCGCCTTGAATTGTGCCATTGATGGATTGCATATCATTTCTTCATAGCACGACGGAACATTTGCGACCTGGGAACAATATGTACGAATACGTGACACTGTCCAAACAGAACTATTGCCTGGCCCATGCGAATCCAACTGCGCCTCATAACATTCGTATAGTTCACTGATGCATGCATTAAAGTTTGTGCCCGCCTGAATTGCTGCTGACAAAACTGTTTCTTTTTCTTCTTCTGCAAATTCTAAACGCTTGCTTTGCAGCGCCTGCTGTGCTGCAACTTTCTGATACCCTATGTTCTGTGCCGTATCGCGCAATTGCTCGCCATAGGCATCGCAGTCCGCATTTGCATCCAGCGCATACTTTTGCATAATGCTGCGACGTGCATCAGCCACCGGTGTACGCAGATTTGCATACGGATCGCCCGATGCGGACGCATAGCCAAAACAAGTTGCAGAATTAGACGCCGAATAACCACTGCTGGACTTAACAAAATTCAACTCATACGTTCCTGTATTATTAACGGAAATATGACTGTTATAATTATATGGACATTGCGATGCACCATTTGAACACTTAACCCCGGATGGCGGCGTACCACAGGCCTCGTAAATACCGTTAAAGCAAGAATCCAGAACACGTGCACACACATTATTATGTGCATATTCAAACAATTCATACCCCCACGTTTCCGCCAAAGAATCCGTCAAAGTATCGGACGAAGCCAACGCTCCATCAATTCCCGTCAACCCACCAACAACGGACGACAGCGTGTCAAACGCAGTTGTCAAACCCTTTTCATCGTCTTTCAAAATCGTCACAGTCTGATCCTTGGCATCCGCCCAGGCCTGCAATGACGCCAATATATCGGAACCATTTCCATCAAGATTCGCCACATCGAATCCAAAATTATTTCCCGATGTCTGACAGTACTTTGGCTTTGTACACGAAGATACCTTGCCACCTTCATTACCATAAAAACCGTGTTCGTAACACCAATCGATGGCCTCTTCAGATGAAGCTCCATATTTATTTGTCACATCCTGCCACGAAACGCAGTTCATAACCTTTTCTGCGTCGGTTAATTGAAATGCTTCGGACACATCCTTACCCTTGTTCGCAATCAACAGGGCCAGCTCACCCGAAACTTTAATCAATTCTTCGTTTGCGGTTTCCAGTGCAGCTTCTGCCTCGGCAAAGGCCTTGACACGACCGGCACACGCACAACGACGTTGGGCCGCATTACGCGCCGTACAAATTTCATCCATACACGTATAGTAAGATTCCATACAGTTATTAAACGCATCCGACGAAATCAAACCAGTCGTTGAATCAATAATGTTTGAATAATTTCCCGTATACAGCTTACTATTTAAATAAGAATAAGTCGGCGTGGACGCAGACGCTTTGGAACCACGTATTGCACTGCCCTGCAGCGACACACGCGCATTATTCACCATATCACTTGACGCCGTACGCGCACGTACAACACGTGAATTATTTGCATTTGCACGCGCCGTCACCGCCGTCTGACGCGACACAACATTGCGCACCGGCACACCATTTGCACGATTTACATTTGCACGCGACTGAACCGCACGCGACTGAACAGTACTGCGCGAATTAGCAGTCCTTGGTGTAACAGCCGTTGCAGCAGTACGCGCAACCGTCGCACGGCTTGCACTTGCACCCGCACGCGGATTCGCACGAGCACGCGCATTTTCAGACGCACGTCCCGTCGCATAATTTTCATTATAATTCACCGGCGCAATTGGATCTGCAAACACCGCCCGCACAGACAACATAGTCGAACAAACAAAAAACGCACCAACCAACAAAAAGACCGTGCTTACTGCATTCTTTACGGAATTTGCAATTTTTTGACTTTTCATAAAAATTCTCCTCGTGTTCTGGAACGCCCAGAAACCCTACCTTTCTACACAAAACACCATGCACAACGCACGTATGTTTATTTCGATTATATCAATTTTTTTTTACTCTGTAAACAATAAATAACCCCCACCACCCCACACAGACACAAATATAAGATTTCATTCAAATAGATATCATTTGCCGCCCATCTTATAATTTTAATATGAAAAAATATATTTTACCCTGCGCTATCTTGCTTACCTCCCACTCTTACGCCAACCCAATGTTTGGCCCCAACAACCAAAATACTATTGGCATATATATCGGGCAAAGTTCTGGCCAAGGCGACCTGGGGCACTTGATATTTCCCTGGGACTGGAAAATCTCGCCTATGACAATCGTGATGGCACAATACAGCCAACCACTGAATACACTGCGCCTGCCGGCACGCATAAACATCCACCTGCTTCAGAATTTTGGATACAATCACGCCAGCGGCACATCCTTTGGCGCCATTGGCATTTCCTGGGACATTGCATTTTTTTCTTTTTGCGATTGGTACATTGGTGCCGGCTTGGGCCCCTATATGCGCGACAGTGGCGACAAATACGTATCCAGTCGCCTGGTCTTTGGCGAACGCGCCTTTATTGGCAAACGCATTTCAGACAAACTCGCCACTGAATTATTCACCCTGCACTTTTCAAACGGCGACTTTACAACCCCCAATCACGGCTTTAACTTTATAGGCCTTGCAATAAATTACAGTTTCTAGGGCTAAAAAAATCCCGCGCACGCGGGACCTTAATTAAAACCAACCCTTTTTATCATTTTTTAACCCTGCAAACTCAGCCAGCAACTTCTTTTGCTTATCAGATAACTTGGTTGGAATTTTTATCGCAATATCTATGTACAAATCACCAAAGACACCACCACGTCGCGCCGAAGGCATACCATGCCCACGCACACGCAGCTTTTCACCAACCTGGGTGCCGGCCGGCACCTTTACCGACAACTTTTTATCATCAATGGTCTCAACCTCAATCTCGCCCCCCAGCGCTAACGTCGTAAACGGCACATCCATACGCATAACCAAATCATTACCACTGCGTTCAAAGCGTTTATCCGGCCGCACACGAATATCTAAGTAAAAATCACCCGCAGGCCCACCGTTTGCGCCCGCCTCGCCCTGGCCCGCCAGGCGCAATCGCGCCCCATCTTCTATTCCAGCTGGAATCTTAACCTCCAATGTACGCTGTTTATGCTGGGTGCCAGTGCCAGAACACTCTGAACATTTCTTGTCAATTTTACGCCCCAACCCATTACATTCTGGACACGGCGCCTCCATTGCAAAAAAACCCTGGCGCGTTTGAATAAATCCACTGCCGCCACAACGTGAACACGCCGGCGCAGGCTTACCATCTGCCGTGCCGTGACCGTGACATTTTTCACATTCTACATTACTTGAAAATTTAACTGTGTGCGTTTTGCCGAAATACGCATCCTTCAAATCTATTACAACTTCGTCCAACAAATCACGCCCACCGCGCTGTGGCGCGCCACGCTGTGGACCACCGCCAAAATCACCAAACCCAAAACCACGCATTGCTTCGCGCAGAATATCCTCCATACCGGCGCCACCACCCATATTAAAATGGAATGCGCCATTACCAAACGGATTTCCGCCACCGAAACCAGCACCCGCCGCATTTCCTCCCGCGAATGCCGCGTCACCAAATCTATCATACGCCGCACGCTTTTGCGGATCTTTCAGAATATCGAAAGCATTATTAACTTCTTTGAACTTTTCTTCTGCGTCTTTATTGTCTGGATTTCTATCCGGATGATACTTCATCACCAATTTATGATACGCTTTTTTAATATCAGCATCTGACGCATCACGGGCCACGCCCAAAACTTCATAGGGGTTTTTATTCATTTTATATATCCATATAATTATTCGTTATCAAATATATAGAACACACAGCCCAAAATTCAACCCCAAAATATGATTTAGGTTGAAATTCTTTGGACTTGCACAAAATTCAAAAATGTTTTAATAATACAAACATCATGACAGAGAAAAAAACACAAACTTATGACGCATCCGACATCCAGGTACTAGAAGGTCTGGAACCAGTCCGTCTGCGTCCAGGCATGTATATTGGGGGCACCGACGAAAAGGCGTGGCACCACTTGCCAATTGAAATTATGGACAATTCTATTGACGAAGCCGTCGCTGGTTTTGCCAAGAAAATTACAGTAAATTTAATCGATTCTAAAACAATTGAAATTGCCGACGACGGCCGCGGCATTCCAGTTGACGAACACCCAAAATACCCGGGTAAATCCGCCCTAGAGGTTATATTAACAACCCTGCATTCTGGCGGTAAATTTAATAATAATGTTTATAAAACCAGTGGCGGTCTGCACGGCGTTGGTTCTGCGGTTGTAAACGCCCTGTCATCTGAAATGATTGTTGATATTGCGCGCGACGGCTATAACTGGCACCAGACATTTTCACGCGGCCTTACTACATCACCAATGACACGTGGCGACACAACACGCGCCCACGGCACAAAAATCAGATTCACAATTGATGATGAAATATTCGGCGCAAACGCAGTATTCAAACCAATTAAAATCTATCGTATGGCCCGGGCTAAGGCATTTCTGTCCCGCGGGGTAAAAGTTGAATGGCATTGCAATCCAGAATTACTGACCGAAGATATGAACATCCCGGCCACCACAACATTCTTTTACCCAAATGGTGTGGCAGATTTCTTAGCAGAAAAGACTGATTCTAAACCACGCATTTTGCCACGTATTTTCAGTGGCTCGGTTGATTTCCCTGACGACTGCGGTCGTGTTGAATGGGCACTTACATTTTTAACCGATGAAAATGGTGCGGCATCTGACGATGGATTCTTCTCGTCATACTGTAACACAATTGCAACAATTGACGGTGGCACCCACGAAACCGGATTTAAATCCGCTATTACCAAGGGGATTAAGGCATACGGTGAAAAGGTTAATAATAAAGCCGCCGCCACAATCATTGGCGAAGACGTGTTTGATTCTGTCGCTGCAATCGTTTCTGTGTTCTATAAAACACCACAATTCCTAGGCCAGACCAAGGAAAAACTATCTAATCCTGAGGTTGCACGTTTCACCGAAAATGCCCTGCGCGATCCATGGGAAATGTTCCTGGCATCTGACCCTAAAACGGCAAACGCATTATTAGACTTTGTAATCAACCTGGCGAACGCACGCATTAAAACGAAACAGGTCAAGGATGTCGCGCGCAAAACGCCAACGAAACGCATCCGTATGCCCGCCAAACTGGCCGATTGTTCTAAACACGGCATCGCTGGCACAGAATTATTTATTGTCGAAGGGGAATCGGCGGGCGGCACAGCCAAACAGGCGCGCGACCGCACAACCCAGGCAATTATGCCCCTGCGCGGCAAGGTTTTGAATGTCGTATCAAATTCCGACGAACGCTTTGGCGCGAACAAGGAGTTAAATGAGCTGATTGATATTATCGGCGCTGGCACCACCAAAGATTGGAACGACGACAAACTACGTTATGAAAAAATCATTATAATGACCGATGCCGACGTCGACGGCAGCCATATTGCATCATTGCTGATGGCCTTCTTCTATCAATGTATGCCACAACTGATTTACGGCGGCCACCTGTATTTATCATGTCCCCCACTGTACAAGCTAACCTGTGGTACCGAATCAATCTATGTTGATTCAGACGAAGAATTAGAAAATTTAAAGGCAAACAAATACAAAAACAAACGCGTTGAAATATCACGATTCAAAGGGTTGGGCGAAATGATGCCAAACCAGTTAAAGGAAACAACAATGTCGCCAAAAACGCGTCGATTGATACGCGTTGACCTGCCCCCACGCACTGAAGAAGGCGCCGAAGACACAGAAAAAACACGAACAATTGTTTCCGAACTGATGGGAAAAAAACCGGAATTCCGCTTTAAATTCATTACTGAACACGCCCAATTTGTAAAAGACTTGTTCGTATAAAAATAATTATATCGGGAAACAAACCCGATATTTTTTGCCATCACTTATTGACAATTTATATTTTTGTGCTATATTGCATACAGAAACAATAACGGAGAAACACAATGAAATTCTTTAAAACCCAACAAACACAACCTGTTGCAACACCTGCTGTCACAACAATCCCAGCTAACCACGTGTCCAAGAAAAAGAAAAACACATATCAGATTCAATTTTCACCACTTGTCCAAGACGATTTATTCAGTTTATGCAAAAACACACCACTGGCTGTAGTTGTTTTAAATGGCAAACAGGTCCAAGAAAATGACGGCTGGTTGTCTTGCACAGAATTTCCAAATCCATGTGCAACCAGGATGGCTGCGAACCAACGCTTTTTAAGCGAAGCATTAGGCCCCAAAATATCCACACAAATTATTGAATATCTGGACAAAGCGACAGGCGCCCCCGTTATTCAAGTCTTCCCTGACACTTTTTATGTTTTCGATGGCTATGAAGGAAACTATATGGCGCACCTGAACCATGCCTCACGTCGTGATTTGAAAAAACGAATTGAACTGCGTCAAAAATTAATCAGCCAATATATGGCACAACAAAACCAGAAATAAAAAAAATCCCCAAACGGGGATTTTTTTAATCAACGCGACACGTTTTAATAAAATCACAAATTTGTGCACGCAGTTTTTTTGCCCATCCATACGGCGGACGATCCAGCGCACCAATTCGTTCCAGTTCACGGAAACATTCTTGTGCAGCCACCTTTTCATCATCACTTTCGATATACTTTATTTTACGAAACGCCCAATTAATAAAATACCACTGGAAATTTTCCGACCACTTTTTCATCTGATACGGTGTTGCACATTCCTGATACTTCAAGAAAGCAGTTTTAATCCCCATACACAAACTTTGCATAATACGCAACTGTTTTGCGCTTAACACAATTCCACCAAAATTAGGGATATAGAAATACAATGGCAACGGCGCAATGGTTGTACGTGGATTACGCATCATAACCTCGCTCCACCAGGGAAAATCTTCGAACAAAATCCCCTTAATAAAAGGAATATCTGCAATCAATTCACGTTTGTATAAATTCTTCCAGACCTGACAATGCTTAATCAGCCACTTTTTCTTTTTTCCCGGCGCATTATGTGTACGTTCTGTTGCAAATTCATAGACATCGTCTGTCACCAGGGTTGGAATTCGTGCCACATTATATTTTTTACGCATACGCCTTGGCACAACATTATCTGTATCCATTTTCAGAATATGTCGCACCATCAATTGCGGACGATAAATTCTGTCATACGTAAAAGATACAATATCCGACCCATCACGCAGTGCCAACGAATATGCAATTTCCATAGTCTGCGGATGAATAAAATCATCACTGTCCAGATACAAAATATAATCCCCAGTCACAACCGCCATACCCGCATTACGCGCATCGGACAGTCCACCATTTTCCTTATTCACGATTTTAAATCGCGCATCTTTTGACGCATATTCTTCTAAGATTGCAGCACTGTTATCCGGACTGCCATCATTTACACAAATTGCTTCCCAGTCTGAAAAAGTCTGATTTTTCACACTGTCTAAACATCTGCGCAAATATTTTTCAACATTGTAAATTGGTATAATTACCGAAATCGCAGGCATTATGCCCCCCTTTTTTTGTTTACTTTTTATTCATATCACAAATTGCTTGTGAAAAAGTGCCAGGACGCGGCGCATCTGCATATGCAGTCTTTTGAAAGAACGCATCCGCGGTCAGTTCATCAAATAACTTTTGATCAAATGGTTTGAATTTATATTCGTGCCACAGCGTATGCGTTGGATACTGGTCCACGTGCGGCATTTCTGCAAAATATTTTTTCGCCTTTTCATCATTTTGAACCAATGTCTGGAATAACATCTGATGCATAAAGTAATCAAAACTTTTATTTTCGTGCATCCAATAATCCAAAATCATCGCCCGCCATGCACCCAACAGATACGAACCACGACGACCACGGATAAAGCAATTCTGACAGAACATATATTTCTGCCCTACCTTATCCCCCACCAAATACATAAAGAAATCTGTATCAATAATCCATTTTGGAATCGGCGACACAACAAAATCTGTTGAATCCAACCAAATCCCTCCGTATTGATACAACAATTCTACACGACAAATATCTGCAAAATGCGCACGTCTGATTTTACCTTCTTTGTACTTTTGCACAATAATGTCTGGCAGTTGAATATAATCAAATATATTACTGTCATCCAGCACTACCAATTCCTGCTTGCAATGTTTTCTGATACTACGAAAACAAGATTTAACTAATTCTGGTGCATTTTCCTCGCCCTGTTGCCAGATTGTAAAAATCTTTTCATTTTTATCATCCTTGATAACAGGCCCATCAACCACATTTTTTACCGCCGGCAAATATCGCTTGAAATATTCAGGTGCCACCCGTGATAAAACATTTGTACGAACATCACGTCTGTGTTCACGTGACCGCCACGGCCAATTTAAAATATGCGATTGAAAAAATATTCTTGTTAATGCCCATGCTCTATCAATATTCATAACTCATCCTTTTTTTACATTAATTACAAATTACCCCAGCCGTCACCGACTGGGGTTCCTATTATTCTTCTGCATCACCCATCACATCTTCATCATCAATTGGTCCTGTCGTCATTTCTTCGGCGATTCCTGATGCGCGTGCCATAATTTTTTCCAGCAACGCTTCTTGCACATCTGGATGATCTTTCAGCCATTGGCGTGCGTTCGCCTCGCCCTGGCCCATACGTTCACTGTTATATGAATAGAAACTGCCTGCCTTTTCAATCAGATCATGTTTCACACCCATATCCAAGATTTCACTGATTCTTGAAATACCTTCGCCGTACATAATTTTGAAATCAACCGTACGGAATGGTGGTGCAACCTTATTCTTAACCACCTTAACACGGGTTTCATTACCGATAATATTTTCCTTATCCTTAATCTGACCTGTACGTCGGATATCCAGGCGCACAGACGCATAGAACTTTATCGCATTTCCCCCAGATGTTGTTTCAGGATTTCCAAACATAACACCAATCTTCATACGAATTTGGTTAATAAAAATAAGCAGCGTATTACTGCGCGATACAGATCCGGCCAATTTTTTCAAAGATTGACTCATCAATCGCGCGGTTGTACCAACGAACGAATCGCCAATATTACCTTCTAATTCTGCCTTAGGCACCAATGCCGCGACCGAGTCAATTACAACAACATCAACCGCCCCAGATTTAATCAGCGTATCTGCAATTTCTAATGCCTGTTCGCCTGAATCAGGCTGTGAAATAATCAGATTTGAAACATCCACGCCCAACTTTTTTGCATAACTTGGATCCAACGCATTTTCCGCATCAATATATGCACACGTTCCACCTTTCTTCTGGGATTCTGCAACCGCATGCAACGCCAATGTTGTTTTTCCCGATGATTCCGGCCCATAAATTTCAACAATACGCCCTTTTGGATATCCACCTATACCCAACGCAATATCCAGCCCCAATGAACCTGATGAAATTGCTTCTATATTTTGTTGTGAACCATCACCCATTTTCATGATGGCTTCTTTACCAAACTGCTTTTGAATTTGTGCCAATGCGGATTCCAACGCAGGATTTTTTGCGAACAATCCACTATCTTTGGCTGCATCTTTCTTTGCCATAACTTTCCCCTTTATTTCTCAGGAAAATCATACAAGCAACGCCTATAAAAATCAACGAATTTATTATTTTTTCTTTTCAACCAAAACTAACAAACTAAACGCCCCGACAAAGACCGTCACCACCCAAACAGCGGACGTCATTCCAAACAAAGAAATTACCGCTGCCGCCAACATTGGCGCGATTACATTCGGTAAATTTGAACTGGTCCTGAACACACCATAATACTTTGATTGTTGCGCTTTATTCGTCCCATCAAAGAACAACAAATCGTGCACAGATTCCATTAATGCCCCCGACACTTGCCACGCAACAAATATCGCCAGCAACGGCACCCCCGTCACAAACATCGCCGCTGCGGACAATGCCGCAAACGATCCAAACCCCAGCACCAGCCAAATCGTTTTACCTGTCTTGCGAACCACACGCCCCATAAATTCACTTAATAACAAATAAGGAACAATCCCCAGTGTCAAAACCCACCCCAGGACATCCTTATCAAAACCATTTTCAATAACTAAAATTGGCACATACAGCACACGCATCGCGCGCAAAGAATAATATCCAAAATTAACCAAATACGCCCGCATCATACCCGGCAATCTGAAAAATTCCAGCATATTTTTCCACAGCGCCCGCGCAGTTTTATGCGGATTAATTGCCCGAACACGTTTGTCTTCTTGAACAATTTTATAATATTTGAATACAGACCACGCAATCAAATAAATAGACGCCGACCCAAAAAACGCCGCCCTATTTCCAAAATGATTTGCGATTAAAACCGCCACCGACGGTGCAAACAGCGCGCCAACATTCATCCATAAATGATAACGTGAATTTAATCGCGCCATACCAATATTTTTTGAAAAATCAGACATAAACAACGGAATCAACATTGCCGTCAATGTAATCGCAACCCCAGTTGTATAATCCAATATAACGAACGTACGCGGCAGAATTGAAAATCCCATCATTGCATAACATATTGCCATCATCAGCAATGCAAAATAGAACACACGCGCCTTAGAAAACATACGCAAAATCTCAGTAGCGAACAAGCCAACTAAAAAACAGAACACAGAATAAACTGCAACATAAACACCAACGATTGCCGACGACCTAAATATTTCCAACAAAACCAGCGAATAAACTGCATTATAAATACCGTCTGCGAACCCGGTAAACAACCCCAGATTTGCGAACGAAAAACCATTTACTTTTTTTCCAATTGAAATATATCTATCCCCTGCCATAGCATTTAATTATATCACATAATCTTAAAATAACTAAGTCAAATATTTTTGAGCACTTGTATATCCAATATTTTTTTTGTATCATCTGGCTATGATAAGCAGCATCAGCCTGACAAATTTTCGCAATCATAATATGTGCCGTGTTGAAACCGGTGGTCGTCAAAACATAATTATAACTGGCCCAAATGGCGCGGGAAAAACCGCCATATTAGAAGCGATATCGATGCTGGGTGGCGACCGTGGTATGCGCGGGGCCAGCATGGGTGAAATCGCACGTTTTTCTGGCGACGGTGGTTTTTGTATTTTTTCAAACCTATCCGACGACACAGAATTATCCGTCACCTATGCAGGTGGCGACACCAACCGCCGCGCAAAAATAGACGGCGAAAACACACCATTATCAGACCTAGCCAAACATTTACGAATTGTATGGATTACCCCACGCGAAGACAGATTGTTCACCGACAGCGCATCTGAACGTCGTGCATTCTTTGACCGCCTGACCGCCAGCTTTGACGCCACACATCCCGGCCGCACTGCCCGCCTTGCTAAACTGCTAAGTGAACGTGCCTTTGCCCTTAAAACGGGCACTGATTCACACTGGCTGGATGCAATTGATACGCAAATTGCAGGCACCGCGGTCGCGGTTGCTGTGGCCCGCATTCAATATGCTGGCGAACTGAATTACCTGTTGTCACGATGCGCAGTATCCGTGTCTGGCAACGTTGAAAAAATGATAATCGATGGCGCAACCGCAGGCGACGCTGAACGCAACTATCTGGAATACCTAAAACAAAACCGCACATTAATTGGCGATAAAATGGTACTGGATGGTCCGCACAAGTCTGACTTTGGTGTTTTTAATCTGGAACTTAACCTACCCACACACTTAACCAGTACTGGGCAACAAAAAACGGTCATTATTGATTTAATTCTAGCACACGCAAAACTGATTCACACTAAAACCGGTTTCAGCCCCATAATATTATTGGACGAAGCGGCCGCCCACCTGGACGCCACTGCCCGCAAAAAAGTATTTGATGCACTTAGGGACTCTCATGCCCAGGTATGGGCAACTGGCCTTGACCCAAATATTTTCAGCGACATAAAAAATGCTGCATTTGTCACTTGCCAGAATGGGGAAATAAGTAATATAGTATTGGCGGAGTAAAAAGATGGCACGTATCGATTATCAAACATTATTAGACAACGCATTAAAATCTATTGTCAAAGACGCATTAATTCACGCCCAGTTTAATGGCCTGGGTGACGGCACACACTTTTTTATCACATTTCGCACACGCGATTCTGGTGTTGTTCTGCCAGACTTTTTGCGCATTCGCTATCCAGACGTTATGACAATCGTTTTACAGTATTCATATAATAACCTGCACGTATCCGACAAAGAATTTGGGGTTCAGTTAACCTTTGACGGCCGTCCATTTTTCATCCGCGTACCATTTTCTGCATTGGTTGAATTCAAGGATCCATCCGTTGACTTTATTTTATCATTTCAAAAAAAGCCTCAACTATCATCGACTGACAACGATATGGAATTACCACTAGACGAAAAACCAAACACCGTCCCGGACCCAGGCCGTGTTGTGTCACTGGATGAATTCAGAAAGAATCGCAAATAAAAAAACGCCTATTGGCGTTTTTTTTATTTCTTTAACAGACGCCCCTTTACTATATCCGCAATCGCCATACCAATAAAGGCACCAAAAATTACATCTGTCGGCCAATGCGCACCGACTGCAATCCGTGAAAAACCAACAACAATTGCCAGCCCCCATGTTAACACTTTATACCGCGGCACCAACATACCAATCATAACCAATCCCGCAAAACTGACTGCTGTATGCCCCGACGGCATAGAATTAAACGCCCATTCATTTGTCATCGGATAAAAGCCCGTCATATCCAACGCTTCAAAAAACACTGGCCTTGCACGTCCAATCACGAATTTTAAAATCTTGACCACAATACCCGCAGACAAAACACTGCAAAAAATCAAGAACGCGTTGTTTGATCTAATATTATTAAACAAGTTATGAACATATTCACGCACACCCGACCACCTGGAACACTTTAAAAAGCTGCAATCTGTCGTTGCACATTTTTTTGCGCAAAAAACCAAAACCGCAACCCCAGAAACCGCAATCCAAACTTCTGCTTTAAAAATTTTATCCAAGACACTCCACAGCATACAATCAAATTGACGGATAAATAAAAACAATGATTTATCAAACAAACAAATCCCCAGCAACACCAACGCCAATGTTATCAGTGCTGCCCCCAGCATTTTTTTCCACTTTATTTCATTATTTGTCGTCAAAAACATATTCACACCCCATTCAATAAAATTATTCTTCTGCAATCAACCTGTTATAGACCTTTTTATCTGTCAAAATTTTAACAGACACCGCAGTCGCAACTGCATCTTCATCTGCACCATTTACAATGATTGGACAGCCTCGACGCACATCTGCCGCACTTACATCCGGCATTTTATTAAAATCCTGGGCATTAAAATCACTGTTTATCACATTCAAGAAAAATGCGTTTTGCTGCTGGACCGAACGAATATTAGACAAACACACAATCGGGAAAACTCCACGTCCATCGATTTTTCGTCCCAGCCCTGTTTTTATTGATTTATTCAACAATTCCAACGCCCCGCCATTACTCAAATCGATTCGCGAAGCAATACGCGCCACACCCGCAGTTGGCGTTCCAACCAAAACCCCACGTTCATTTTCATAGAACGCGGCAACAATTGCTTCGGCTGTACCACGTGTCTGGTCTGACATTAAAACCACAACAGGCACATCGGTCACCGCATCTGCCCCCGGCACAACCTCCACTTCATCAGATGCAGTTTCTGCAATTCGCATCACTGGATTCTTACCAACAAACAGTCCCGCCAGCTTTGCCGCCGCCCGTTCATTGTCGCCACCTGCCACACGCAAATCCAAGACAATTCCCGACACATCTGAATAACGCGCCAACGCTTCGTTAACAATCGCAACCGCACCATCAGAAACATTATGCACTATGATTTCCAAAATCCCACCCATATCAGGTTCCGCACGATGTACAACATCCGCATCCGCCACAACAATTGTTGCACGACGCAAAACAACGTCTTTATTTCCATACGGGGTTAGCAAATGAATTTTTGAAGTCCCAGAATTAAATCCATTCATTACGGCATCCAATTCATCATCTGACATATCCGTGACAAAGCGCCCGTTAATCTGTTCAATTAAATCGCCCGCTCGAATTCCCGCCATATCGGCCGGCGCACCTTTATAAATACCTGTGACACGAAAATTTCCACGATTATCACGCGCACCTTCAATACCAACACTGGTCAACAATCGTCCGTCTTCGCTAATCTCGGCCGCTTTGGAAAAAATATAGCGCCCATTTTCATCAACACCGCGAATCAGACTATCCACAACGGCCTGATACATCTGACTCTCACTCATTGCGTGCAAATTTGCATCACGCGCACGCATTTTTAAAACAAGTGCTGTTGTAATTTCACCAAAGCCATTCCAATCGCCCTCTTCTGGTCGTGGAAAGTTCGCAATAATATCATCATCCCACACCAATACAACACGTTCATCCGTTGCGGCCACGTGTGCAGACTTATTCAAATTTTCCAGACTTTCAATCGCCACATTCAAATTTTTCCCTGCCCAGTTTACATTATCCAGTTTCTGATAAATTTCTGCAAATGTCTTAGACACATCGAACACAGGCAAACCATCTTGAACAGGTTCGTCTTCAAAGAACAAACTGTCTGCGTGCGCACCACACACCATCCCCAGAATTATTGTCATAAAAACAAAAAACTTTTTTATTCCCATATTCCGTCCCCCCGTGGCGCACACACTAAATTATTTATCTGAATCACGCAGATTAAAGTGATACAGCATAATATTAGAAATATAAATACTGGTAAAAGTTCCCATAATAACAGAAAACGCCATTGCATACGCAAATTCACGCAGCATTTGCCCACCGAATATAGATAGCCCAACCATCGCCAACAACGTTGAAACACTGGTCAACATAGTACGACGCAACATTTCATTCACAGACAAATCAATCAAATCACCCACTGGCATTTTATGATATTTTTTTACATTTTCATCGATTCGGTCATAGTTAACAATTTTGTCATTAATCGAATAACCAATACCGGTCAGAATAACTGCAATCGCCGTCTGATTGAATTCAAGCCCCGTAATTGAAAAGAATCCGAACATCAACACAAAATCTAAAAACAGTGAACAAAACGCCCCTATTGCATATCCACCTTTGTATCGAATCCAAACATAAATAGCCATCATAACGAACGCAAACAGAATTGCCAAAATACCACCGCGAATCAATTCGCCACCGATTTTCGGCCCGACGACCTGCACCTGGGTATATTCAACATTGTCACCCAAAATATTTTTTATTTCTGCCACACGTTCATTCTGTGCCACATCTGTTGCGCCTTTGGGCAATCCCAAACGAATCAAGATTGCATTACCATCAACAGTCTGTAATTCTGGACTAAATTCATCCAACGCACTTCGCATCTGCTCAATACCATAGCCCTGGACAATCGGCTTAACTTCCATTGCGATACCGCCAGAAAAGTCAATACCATAATTCAACCCACGAAACAACAAAGACAACACAGACAGCAAAATTAACGCACCCGATACGATGTACGACAACTTGCGAAACTTCATAACCTGCAATTTCATAACACTACCCCTTTGCAACCTTACTTTTTACCACCGACAAAGCCAATTTTCTTATTTTTGCCGTTCATATACCATTCAACCAAAACCTTGGTCAACCATACACAAGTGAACAGCGTTGTCAAAATACCAATTGACAATGTCACCGCAAATCCACGAATTGGCCCCGCACCGAATTGGAACAGCACCAACGCACAAATCAGCGTTGTTAAATTCCCATCCAATACCGCCTTCATAGCGCGATCAAACCCCATGTTTACCGCACGCAAAGTTGGTGTTCCTGCGCGTACTTCGTCACGCATTCTTTCAAACGGCAACACATTTGCATCAACCGCCATACCCAACGTCAACACGATACCTGCAATCCCCGGCAATGTCAGTGTTGCGCCAAACAGTGCAGTTAACCCAACAATCATCCCCAAGTTCACCATCAGTGAAATCATCGCGATAACACCGAACCCACGATACACCATCAACAGGAATATAAATATAAAGATAACACCTGCAATTGCACCGATTTTACCACCTGCAATTGTATCCGCCCCCAATCCTGCACCAACGGTACGTTCCTCGATAACCGTCAATGGCGCAGGCAGTGCGCCCGAGCGCAACAACACAGCCAAATCTTTTGCACCCTGCAAAGAAAAACCACCTGAAATCTGGCCACGTCCACCTGGAATCGGCTCACGAATAACTGGCGCTGATAAAACCTTACCGTCCAGAACAATTGCGAAACGTTCATTAACGTGTTCTGTTGTCAATTTTGCAAAACGACGCGCACCCGATGCATCAAACACAGTAGACACAACCGGCATATTATGCTGGTCAAAATCAGCCTGAGAATCTTTCAAAGATTCGCCCGACACCTCTACACGCGAATACACCGGCACCACAGTCCCTGGTGAATCTATGTATGGCAAAAATTCAGTCCCTGCTGGTGCACGCCCTGCCTGAATCTGTTCCATTGACACAGACTCATTCACCAAATGGAACGTCATCTTTGCTGTTTGCCCAATCAATTCTTTAATACGTTCTGGATTATCAACCCCCGGCAACTGAACCAGGATATATTTCCCACCCTGACTTTGAATCGAAGGCTCCTTGGTACCCAATGCATCAATACGACGACGCACAATTTCAATACTGCGCACCAACGCATCCTGTCGCATTTCTTCTTCCTGTTTTTCAGAATAAGACAATGTGATTGTTTTGCCATCCGATTTAACATCCACAGCATTACCAAACGCACTTTTCAAACGTCCCTTGGCGACACTTACATCATCTTCGTCACGCACCACCAACGATACAACCCCATCGTGATTACGCAAATTTGAAAAACGAATAACGCCTTTTTTTCTATCGACCATATTGCTGCGCGTTTCTTCGTACAGCTGTTCCACTTTTTCCTGGAGCATTGTATCCGTATCCACCTCCAGCAACAACTGCGCCCCACCCTTTAAGTCCAGTCCCAATGGAATTGGCTCAATCCACTTTGGAAAATAAGGCGCCAAACTTGGCGACATTGTTGGCACAGCCAACAAAACACAAAAGACTGCAACAAAAACGATTGCCAACTTCTTAAACATATTACAAACCCTTTACTTATTCCACAGACGCCACTGCGTTTTTCGCAACCTCTATAACGACACCCTTGGCCACTTCTAAATCGATTGTTTTTTCATTTACTTTTTTAATTGTCCCATAAATACCCGCCGCCATTACACGGTTTCCCACCTGCAGCGAATCCAACATTTTTTGATATTCTGCCATACGTTTTTTATTTGGACGCACCATAAACAGGTAAATAATTCCAAACACAACAACGCAATACAACACCATACCCCAAAATCCATTTTGTGGGGCCATCGCAGCGGTCTGTGCCGCTGTATCAACAACTTCGACAGTCTGTTCCATATGATTTCTCCTTATATTTAATACCAGCAGATTAATAAATAAACCCAGTAAAGTAAAGAGAAAATAAAGAAAACTGCACTATACAAAAAAGCGCACCCCACCCCTTAAATAAATCGCGTTGTATTTGCATGCGCCAGCGCAATTGCAATTGCATCTGCTTCATCTGCTGTTTTGGGACGCGCTGCTGGCAATAAAATCTGCACCATTTTATCAACCGCCGATTTATCTGCGTGCCCCGCCCCAGTCAAAGCCTTTTTAATCTTGTTCGGTTCATATTCAAACACAGGAATATCACGATTTGCCACCGCCACGATTGCCGCCGCACGCGCGTGCCCCAGAATCAATGTTGTTTTTGGATTTTTGTTTACAAATGTTATTTCAATACTGCATTCGTCTGGATTAAACGTTTCGCACAATTCAGACACGCCACGGAATATAGTTGCCAATCGTTCTGGCAAAGACAATGTTGTTTTGGGCAAGATTACACCACTGGCTACATATTTGCGCGTTTGCCCCGCGGTATCAACAACCGCCCAACCAGTATGTAATAAACCCGGGTCAATACCCAACACGCGCTTTGTCATTTTCTAAAACTTATTTTACCAACGGCGTCATAGCCAAAATATTTGTTAATTCGTTTTATGATTTCATCTGACTGATACGATAATTGTAATGCGTATGCTGGATGTGCTGGGCGAATTACAACATTAAACGTATTATCTCGATTTTTTCTAATTGCGGCCAGACGCGCAACCGATGCAATATCCGTCCCCATAATTTCATCCCACCGCGCAACTAAATCCGAATCAGATGCGCGCACGCCAAAAATTTTGATCAGTCCGCCCAGCGCCCCCCCAATGGTCTGGGGGCGCTTAGTGCGTTCATCAAATTTTTTATCGTGGTTTGACATATATATATTCTTTTGGCATCAGAATAAACATTTGTCCCTGGGCATGCTGACCCTGGGCAAATTTGTATGCCTCGTCCCCTTTGCCGAAAAAGATATCAGCACGAATCCAACCGCGAATTGCGCTACCCGTATCCTGGGCAATCATCAAACGACGGAACGGACGACCATCCGACAGGTTTGTATTAACATAGACCGGCAATCCCAATGTATACAAATCATCATCCATTGCAACGCTGCGGATTTTGGACAAAGGCGTCCCCAATTTGCCAATTACATCTGGTGGTGTCGACTCATAGAAATACACATAGCGTGGATTTTTATAAATTACATCTTTTGCCAATGCCGGATTGGCTTTCAGATGTTGCCACACAGCCTCGGATGAAAAGCCGCCTGCGGGGCGAATTCCGCGACTGCGCAGTTCTTCACCAATCGATTTAAATGGCATATCATTAACGGCGGCAAAGTTCAATTTTACATCTGTCCCATCTTCCAAACGCAGATTTCCCGACCCCTGAATTTGAATATTTTGCACATCTACTATATTTGCCCAGTATAAAACACGCCCTATTTTCTTTTCAACAATATCTTTTTTAGGCACACCTTTATAATTACGCCCATCCGTTGGAATACCCATCAACGGCTCATTACATTGTGCGGTTTTTGCTCGACACGCCGGAATAATCGGCGAATAGTATCCGGTATATGTCCCCTTGTCCCCACCATTATCATTATAAATTTGATACGGCTGGAAATTTGATTCAAACCAGGCACGCACAGTCGCCACATCTGCCGACGCACTTGGCAGCATACGACATTTTTCTGCAAACAATTCACGATCTGGTATCAGTCGGCCTGTAAATTGAATCTTGGCCTTGCACGAATTACGAAATGCCTGCAACGCGTATCGCACATCATCATCGCGCCAACCTGGCAATTCATTATACGACACCCGCTTAAAATTAGAAGGAATAACTGAATTGTCCCCCGATACAGTTGGCGTCGAAACATCACACCCCGCCAAAACAACCGCAGCCAAAATTCCTAAAAACCCATTAAAAATCGTTTTTTTTGATAAAAACAGCATTTTTGACCTGCCCCCCACTTGTAAAAAACTTTTATAATGCTATATTAACACAAAAGCAGGACGCAAGTCCAGACTACTTTTTAGCCAAAACACCTAAGGAGAAATCACAATGGCAAAATTCAATATTATTTCACAGTTTTTAAAAGATATCTCATTTGAAAGTCCAAATGTACCAGAATTGTTCTTTAAGTCCGACAACGGCCAGGCAAAATTGGAAATCAATATCGATATTCAGATTAAGGGCGCCGAAAACAACCTGTTTATGGTTGATTTGATTACCAAAGTCCATTCAAAACTGGACGCAGGCGACAAATCCATCTTTTTAATTGAATCTACATATTCTGGTCTGGTTCAAATGGAAGAAGAAAAAGACGAAGAAGCAAAAAAACGCACACTGTTGATTGACGTTCCAACATTGTTGTTCCCTGCGGTACGTGCGTTAATTACACGTCTGACATCAGAATCAGGCTTCCCAACCTTTACAATGCAGCCAGTTGACTTTGCCCAGCTGTATGAACAGAAACAGGCAAAATAAAAACACCCGCCATTTGGCGGGATTTTTTTTACAATCTTTCAAACCAAGTATCAATTTCAGAAATCGGAATTATTTTATACACAGGCCGCCCGTGATTACACTGCCCTGCACGTTCTGTCCGTTCTATATCACGCAACAACGCATCCATCTGAATTAAATCCAACTTTTGCCCTGCACGCACAGAATGATGACACGCATAATTTGCTAATTTCAAATGTAATTTTTCGGCTAATTGTGCTGAATGACCATTTGCACGCACTTCATCTGCAACCGCCCGCAATACGTCACCCCAGTTCATATCCCAATCAGACGGCTTTTCAAATATCGCAACCGCATCTTCACCAAATTCCCCAACGTGCAGACCAGATGACTTTAATTCATCTGTAATTGACACAACCGCCGCCACATCTTCGGTACGCATATTTACAACAATCGGCGTCAACAGGGGTTGAGTCTTGATTTTTTTTGTCCGCAACCTTTCATACGTAATTCTTTCATGGGCTGCGTGCTGATCAACCACAACCATATTATCATCTTTTTGGGCAATTATATACTTGTTCGCAACCTGCCCTATAACACGTCCCAGCGGCAAATCAATCACAATTGTATTATCTATTACCGGCTGTTCAACTTCTACATTTTCACGCACGACTGGCCGCATTGACATAATATCATCACGCACCTGAAAGATTTCCCGACAAATACCAAAATCAAATTTTACTGGCTCTACCACCCTTTCCCTTGTTGACACGTCTGGCGCAACCTGAACTGGTGCAGGTACAATGGTTTGCACCATTGTCTGACTTAATCTATCCCGCAGTGTTTTTATAATAAATGCCCGCACATGATTTGGTTCTAAAAAATGTACTTCTGTCTTGGCGGGCGACACATTCACATCCACTGCCCCCGTCGGCACCGTCAAATACAGCGCACACAGCGGAAATTCACGCGCGTGCATAACATCCATATAGGCGGCCCGCAATGCACCAACCAAAACCTTGTCTTTGACCGGACGGCCATTAACAAATAAATACTGGTCAACACTTGATGCGCGTCTCAGCGTTGGTTCTGATATAAACCCAGTCAACCTCATCCCCGCACTACTGCCCGAAGTTGCATCTATATCCAACATACGCCCAACCACATCATCACCCATAACAGCCGCAATTCGTGTCAATAAATCTTCATTTTTTTGAAAACGCCATTTGTTATTCAGCACAAAACCAACATCTGCGCGCGACATCGCCAGACGCTTTACCACTTCGACCACGGACATCATTTCCGCACGGTCACCACGTAAAAACTTTAATCGCGCAGGCGTTTTTGCGAACAAATTCTGAACACGGATACGCGTACCACTTTCCCAATTTGACGGCCTAATTTCACCAGTTGTTGCATCAATCTGCCAACCATTTGCATCCATCCCATTACACGTATCAATCTGCATATCCGATACAGATGCGATTGACGGCAAGGCCTCGCCCCGAAACCCCATATAATTAATATTCAGCAAATCATCAGTCGGCAATTTAGAAGTTGCATGTCGCGTAATTGCACGCCCCAGATCATCGCGCGACATACCCGAACCATTATCAACAATACTGATTAAAGTCCGCCCACCATCAACCACATCAATCATAATCTGGTCAGAACCTGCATCCAGCGCATTTTCCACCAACTCTTTAACCACACTGGCGGGACGTTCTACCACCTCGCCTGCGGCAATTTGGTTAATCAGAAAATCTGGCAGAATACGAACTGACATATCTTATGCACTATTCCTTAAAAGTCACAGACAAAATTTCATATTCTTTTTCGCCGCCCGGCAATTTTACAATACACGTATCCCCGACACAACGCCCAATCATCGCACGCCCAACCGGCGAAGTACATGAAATAACGGTACGACCATCCGATTCGATATCAGACAAAATTCTGCACTGCATTTTATTACCATCTTCATCTTCAGCAACAACGCGCGCACCAAAAACCACACGATTTCCCGACAAGGAATCAATATCTATAACCGCCGCATTTTCAATTACATTTTCGATAAAGCGAATACGCGCATCAATTTGACGTTGTTTTTCCTTGGCCGCACTATAATCAGCGTTTTCAGACAAATCCCCCAGTGAACGCGCCCATTGAACCGTCTTTAAAATTTCAGGTCTTTGATTTTCCTGTAAATCTTTTAATTCCTTGATCAGCGAATCAAAACCCGCACGTGAAATTGGTTTTTTTTCCATAGCTTCTTTCCTGTTATTATTATTTGGCAAATTATACGCAATCATTTTAATTTTGCAATTATGAATTTTACGCGGTATAGTATACATAATATGTTCAGGACAAATATCTTAACTCGCTTTTTATTACGTCGTTTTTTTTCCGGCGTTGGCCTTGTTATGCTGGTTGTATGCGGGATTATTTTGGCGGTCACATTTGTGGAACGCCTGCCCTCTAACCCAACCGCAGTCCAGGCATTATATGAATCCTGGGTACGCCTGCTAGAATACGTACCAATGTTTTTACCATTGGCTGTATTTATGGGCACATTACTGACATCATACAATCTTACCAAGTCCAGCGAGAATATTATTGTATCCAGCGCCGGCCTGTCACCATACCAGGCATCCAAGCCATTTTTAGTTGGCGCATTTTTAATTGGCGTCTTTGCGACAACTGTTATCAACCCCTATTCGGTAAACATCAGCGTCCAAAACATCACACCCGAACACCTACAGTTAATTGACGATACGATATGGCTACGCGAAGAATCTGACAACGGCTTTATTACTATGAACGCCAAAAATATGCACAAAGCGGGCCACATATTAATTTTTGAAACCGCAACCATATTCACCCAAACCCCAAACTTTAAATTACAAAATCGTATTATGGCAGACACAGTCACATTATCTGACATTGGCCTATCGGCCCACAACGCAACAATTTGGAAATCCGACGGCACCACCACACGCGGTGATTGGTCCAGAAAGACACTAATCACACCACAAACCGTACTTGACCGATATTTGCAACCCGACCAAATTTCATTCTGGCAATTACCTGATTTTATCAAACGGATGGAATCGATTGGCATACCTGTGCGCGGCCACCGTGTTCAGTTATGGACATTACTGTTTTTACCATTAACAATGATATCTATGGCCACATTAGGCATCGCATTTTCACAAACGAAACAGCGCCGCAACTATAGTTTTGGTATAAAATTCAGCCTTGGTATCATTACCTGTTTTGCGGTATATTTTTTGATAAATATGTTCAACGCATTAGGCGCCACTGGTGCATTGCCACCTGTACTATCTATTATCGCACCGCCTTTGATTATAATTGCGGGCGCTGGTATATTTATTAACAGTTTTGACACAATATAAACTTTATACGGGGTACAAACATATGCCATTAAAAAGAAAGAAAAATTCAACACTTCCACGCATTTTTATATGGACACTGATTGCGGCCTTGATTGTATTAATGGTTATATCATTTCCACCTGTTCAACATATGTCTGAAATAGTGGTGTATCCATAATATGAATTACATAGAAATATTTTTAGAAGCTCTGTCTGCCGAACGCGGTCGCAGCACCAGAACACTAAGCAGTTACGAATCAGATCTGCGCCTGGCAGATGATGCAATTCCGGGCGGTTTGATGTCAGCCGATGCAACAGCCATTCAAAAATATTTATCTGCCCTGCCCGACAAACCGTCATCAATTTCCCGCAAGGCATCTGCCCTGCGCGGGTTTTACAAATTTTTAATGACAGAAAAAATCATATCACACAATCCGACCACAAACCTGGAATTACCGAAACGCAATCGGGCATTGCCCAAATTTTTATCAATTGATGAAATAGAATTATTAATTTCCAGCGCGGGCGACATAAAAACATCCATTCGTCTGCGTGCAATGATTGAATTATTGTACGCATCTGGCCTGCGTGTTTCAGAATTATGCGAATTACCAATGACGGGTGTATTGGGCGACAAATTACTGATTCACGGCAAAGGCGCCAAAGAACGCCTGGTACCTATGCACGATGCAGCGATACAGGCATTAAACAAATGGCTGATCGCACGCGGCGACAACGAATCTAAATACGTATTTCCGTCAAACGGAAAAACCGGCCACATCACCCGCGACGGCTTTTTCAAGATTTTAAAGAAATGCGCAGTTCTTTCAGGCATTGACCCATCTCGCGTCAGCCCTCACGTGCTGCGCCATTCGTTTGCATCACACCTGTTGGCGGGCGGTGCAAATCTACGCGCGATACAAACAATGCTGGGACACGAAGATATATCTACGACCCAAATTTACACCCACGTAATACCTGAAAAACTGCGTGAAACGGTTGAATCGCACCACCCCCTGGCAAAACAATAACAAAGGTACAAATAATGATAAAAAAATGTGACAAACCGGGCTGCACCAAGGCAGGCACATGCCGCGCCCCAAAATCACGCGATTTGCGTGAATATTGGTTCTTCTGCCAAGAACACGCGGCCGAATACAATAAAAACTGGAATTATTACGCCGATATGACACCCGAAGAAATCGAAGCAGACTGGGAACAACAAACATTCGGCACACCTTTAAAAGACAAAGAAACCGCAAAATCGGACGCAACCGACTATGCCAAATTTATCAATGACTTTATCACAGGCCGCAGCAAATTCGACAAAATACCCGCACGCAGTAAATTACCAACCAATGTCGTATCGGCTTTAAAGGTTTTTGATTTGGGCATTTCTGCCACCTGGCGCGAGGTCGGCGTAAAATACCGTGCACTGGCAAAAAAATATCACCCAGACACCGCATCAGACAAGAAAAATGCTGCCACAGAATTTGCACGCATTGGTGCTGCTTACGAAATATTAAAAAAACATTTCGGCAAAAAGTAATAAATCCCTGCATATACAGGGATTTTTATATTGGAATTCATACCTGCTGACCCCATAGGTATTTTTTTATAAAATGAAATCAACACAACCATCAGGGGGACACAATGCTATTAAAATCCAAAATCTGTATAACAACACTGGCAACATATGAAATTATCACAGTATCATTTTTACACTTCAAACACTTCTGCGATTCCGTCTTTACAAGTGCCTTTTGCGACAGCTGGTACAGATATTTTTTATTTTGTGTAATTGTTCCAACCATTGCACTGCTAATATGGATGTGGATACGCGAAATCATTCGTATTCGTCGTCGACGCAAATTCATTAGTCGCGCAAAAAATGCCGCCCACAGCATATTATCAGGCATCCGTGGACGCGTTTATGAAAACATCACACCTGCGGACTTGGAAAAAGTAATCACTGCTGCGGTTCTGGTTGGCATAAAAAGATATGCAGACCGTCATCCAAACCTGCGCAAAAATGTAAACAATATTTTTGATGTTGCAGACGGCGAAATTGACATTGATTTAATGTCAACCACAGACGAAAAAACGGTTAAACCAACACACAAGCAAAATAAACGTGGCAGCACAAAACCCACCCGTAAAAAGAAATAAAATTTCCTTTCTTACACCCAAAATCCCGCCCTGCGGGATTTTTTCACCCCCAAAAAACCAGCACCGGGAAGAAAATTAAAGATAATGGTATAGATGCGCGCGAACCCGCAACCGTAGTGTACAAATTGCTACATGAGGTTGCGGGTTCACGATGCAGATATGCCATTAGATTTAATTTTTGTTCAAGTACAGTATGGCGTCCATAGCAGCACTACACCCTGTCCCCACAGCCGTCGCAATCTGCATCTTTAATTCGCTTTGAACATCACCGGCAACATACATACCCGCTGGCAATGCATCAGGCGCAATACGTCCCAGCGCATCACGTTTAACATCCTCGGTTAAATAATCAGTATTTGCTTCGTGTCCAATTGCAACAAATAAACCATCGGCAACTATTTCTGCCCCATCAGTAGTTGTAATAATCAATTCCCCATCCTCTGAATCGGTTTTTGCTGCAATCTTGGCCAAATCAGTATTAAACAAACATTCAATATTATCACGTGCATCTACGCGTTCGCGCAGAACAGCCTCGGCCCGTGTAAACGCAGATTTACGATAAACAATTTTTACATTCTTGGCCAAATCTGCCAAATACAACGCATCATTCAGCGCACTGTTTCCGCCACCCATAACAACAACGTTTTTTCCACTGTAAAAGAAGCCATCACACGTCGCACAGTACGAAACACCACGTCCCATAAATTCACGTGCGCCCTCGATTTCTAATTTACGCGGACTGGCGCCTGTGGCAATAATAACAACCCGCCCCACGTATTCTGTACCATTATCACACAAAACTTTATAGCCAGATTCCGCGTTCCCCGTGATATTTTTCGCACTTACAAATTGCACTTCGGCGCCAAATGTTTCACATTGTTTTTGCATAAATTGCGCTAATTCAAAGCCTGACCCGGCCCAACCAGGATAATTTTCCAACGTTGCAATACCCGCCATCTGACCGCCCAAACGGTCACCCCCCAGAACAATAGTCTTTTTATTTGCACGCGCTGTGTACAGTGCGGCGGTCAACCCAGCCGGCCCAGAACCCAAAATAATCACATCATACATAATAACTTTCCTCTTCCTTCTATAATTATGCGCCTCCAGCATACAAAACTAACTTCACCAACGCAAACGAATTTATTGCATCACATCATAAAAAGATTTATAATCAAACTGATATGAAAAAAGCATTTGTGTTTTTCAGTTCATCATCATCCCCATTGGGGGAATAGTTTAGCGTACTTTTTTTGATTTTATAATTGCGAAACCTTTCGCACCATAATAACATATATCCCAAATAAAAAACCCAAGGAACTAAATTATGTTGGATATTAAATTTATTCGTGAAAACCCAGAAATTGTAAAAAACGCCTGCGCAGTCAAAGGTATGACCGACCACACAGACGAAATCTTGGCATTAGATGTTCGCGTACGTGAATTAAAAACAATTACACAGTCCAAGACCGCTGAAAAAAATAAAATCACACGCGAAATTCCAACCGCTGCGGACCGCGCACCATTAATTGCACGCAGCAAAGAAATCGCAAACGAAATTGCGGCTGATATGGCGGAACTTGCCACACGCGAAGCTGAACTGAACGATTTATTGCACCGCGTTCCCCAGATTCCAGCAACATCTGCCCCAATTGGTCGCGACGACACCGAAAACGTCGAAGTTCGTCGCATCGGCACACCACGCGAATTTGATTTCACACCACGCGCCCAGTGGGACTTGCTGGAAATGAATGGTTGGTGGAAACCTGAAAAGATTGCAAACATCTGTGGCACACGTACCTATGCCCTGTTTGGCGAAGCAGCAGAACTGGAATTAGCAATCCAGACATACGTTTTACAAAAATTAATCAGCAAAGGCTTTACATTCGTAAATTGCCCATCAATTACAAAACCGCAAACAATATTTAACGCAGGCCACTTCATGGGTTCAGACCTATCTGTAATGAACAATGACGTATTTATGCTGACAGACACAGACAGATGCCTAGCGGGCACAGCGGAAATCATTTTGAATTCTCTGCACACGGACGAAGTTTTAAATGAAAAAGATCTGCCAATAAAATACGCAGGTTATTCCCCTTGCTTCCGCAAAGAAGCCGGCGCCGCCGGTCGTGACACCCGCGGAATCGTTCGCATACATCAATTTAACAAGGTAGAACAATATATCTATTGTACACCTGAACAATCTGATGAAATGCACGAACATTTGTTAAACAACCTGAAGTCGGAGGCCAAGCGGTCTTAGGAAG
>JAZRLB010000020.1:0-3097 GCA_045646625.1 Candidatus Enterousia sp.
GATCTTTTCTGCAAAATTCTGAATATCAAACAAAAATCTAGGGTTATCACGATCCATCTCTGCAATAAAAACCCAAACAGTACTTGAAGCGGCCCGCTTCAGAATCTGAACCATTCTATTTATTCCCTTTGCAATATAACAAGATCCGTAGTATCAGCATTATCCGGCATCTTGTCGAAAGGCGGCAGTATCAGCCTACCCGTCTTATCGACTCTAAAATACATATTATTAACCACCATTATATACTTGGTCCCTTCTGTATCGAAACCATCTTTTTGATGATACAAAGCTATCATACCCCCCATTATGCCATTACGTATTTCTGGGGGCAAGTCGACCAGCTCATTATAATTTAGAATCATAAAAAATCCTTTTGTGAGATTATTATATCATAAAAATATAACGACCATTACAATATTTAGCACAGAAAATAAAAAAATCAAATTGATTTTAGTCTTTGGAACTATTATACCATAAAAACAGAAAAAAATCAATCGCTAATCTTTCACACCAACTCCTCCACCCCAATATCGGTTAGGTATTGCCACAGTTCGTCATAGAATTTTGGTTGGCGGGTGGCGTCTGATACGTCGCCGCGTGGGACGAATATTACAAAACCTTCACGGGCGCGGGTCAGTAATACACGATATGCGTTTTTAAGATAACGGCGCTTGTCTTCTTGGTTGATTGATAACCAGCGCGAGCCGCTTGGTTTGAAATACTCAAATTTACCATCAACATATCTGTAATCTGCGTCCCAGCCGACAACCGCATAATCTATTTCCAGGCCCTGGATATCAAATTCACTGGCTGCTTCTTCCATAAAATATGACGATTTAATATCGTCGTGTTCACCCAGGAACCACTTTTCGGGTTTGCATTTGCTTTCTATCCAAATTCCATCTGCGCGTAATCTGCGGCCATTTGAACTGGCAATCAGACCATGACGCAATGCCTTGCCGGCGGTCTGTTCACGCACCCATTGTTTGGCACGCGCCAAATCACGCGTCATATAAATTGGATAGACTTCTGACAATCGTTTATATTTTTCCGCGGCGGCGTTGGCATCGTTATCCAGCAAAGAATCCACAAAGCCCGCGACATCAGATGTTCTGTGTGCACGCAATGATACAGACAGGTGCAGTTCCTTAATCGTTTCGCATTTCAGCCCATCGGTTAGTTCCGCAAACGATTGGTCGCCCAGGTATTCACTGGCAGTTATATCGCCAGATACGTAAACATTCCAATCTGGGAAAGAACGCTTTAATGACGCAAACCATTCTTGGATACCAGCTTCACCAGTGTTAATGTCCTGACCACCACCAACAAGGCATACAATTACGGCCCAATCTTGGTGTCGGTTCATATAGTCAATTAACAACTCTGGCTCGCTCATAGCCAAGAAGTGGGCACGCTGATCATCAGTTAGACGGTTAAGAATCGCCCCTTTCTTCTTTTGCATAAAGTCTGATAACATACGTTGGTTCCATGCACGCTGTGCTTCGTCAAATATGACAACATTTTCAGTTGGAACGTCTGCCTCATTCAAGGAACGATCACGAAAGTGATGAATTATCTGAATAGAAGATTTTATCTTGCTGTGCGTAAGAGATTTGGACATACCATTTTGCTTGTATGCATCTAGAGCCAAAGCCTCGCTAAGTACCGAAACCAATGGCTGATTACCTGTCAAAAAGCACGAATAACTTTGCCCCGTTGTTTTTTGATTTGCAAATACAATGTTCAGACCGGCCAAGGTTTTACCCGCACCAGGAACACCCGTAATAAAGCAAATAGATTTTTGTTTATTCTGCTTTGATTGTTCGATTATACGCTGAACCGCATCTGATGTCTTGGTCAGGTTTTCGGCGGCTGTATTTTGCGCAATATCTGCGACAGAGTGAGTGTTATATAGGGCTTTGGCGGCTTCAATAATCGTTGGGGTTGGGACATATCTGGAATTTGCCCATTTATCCATATTGATTGTTGTGCACGAAGTATCTGTGTTGCGAATAATTATATTACGCAATTCATCACCATCGGTCAGGATTACGTCTTCTGGCATATCGTGTTTGCGGTAGTTATCCGGCACACCTGTTGCCACCAGGACGGGAACGATTTTACACCGATGACTTTCTTCGTGATAGTTTCGCAAATCAAATGCGTATGTGCGAACCTGGCGGATTGCGTCACTGGCATATGTTTCTGCGCCGACCTTAAATTCCAGAACAAAAACAGTATTGTTTATCAGCAAAATATTATCTATGCGACCGCCCACACGTGGTAGTGTGTATTCAAACAGAATGCTGCCAGATGGCGCGTATGCCAGCGCATATTTCAACACGCGAATTTGTTCCATCCAGGCGTCTTTTTGCGCGGCAACTGTGTCGTATCTGTCACCTGCGGCGATAATACCAAAGATTTCATCATCGCTTTGGCGCAAAAAGTTATGAATGCTGTTTTTGTAGAAAGCCTCGCTCATTTTACTTTCCTTTGGCTTGTAGTGTTTTAGATACGATTTGGTCGGCGGGGAGTTGTGGGTGGGATGGTAAGTCCTGGATTGGCACCCAATGCATATCGTCGTGGACGCGCAGTTGAATTTCACCGGTATAAGATTTGATTTCATATGTGTGCAGTTCGATAACTTTGCCTGAATCCGTTGTGTGTTTTGCGATTGTAATCAGGTCACCAATTTCTGCATCTATCCCCAATTCTTCGGCCAGTTCCCTGTGCAGGCAAGTTGGGCCGTCTTCGCCATCTTCAAATTTGCCACCTGGGTATTCCCATTCGCCCGCCAACGGTTGGTCCACCGCACGTCGCATCAGCAGAACATTATCACCATTTCTAAAAATCGCAGCTGTTACTTTCACACTGAATCCTTTCCTTTACAACACCATCTTGCACTGTTTTTTTGGGTTTGTAAAGTCCTTATTTTCTGCGGATTTTAGCGTTTATACATAGAGATACACCACGATACATTTAAGGTTAAATTTTACGATATTTTATGATTTAGTTATAACTAACAACATATCAACAGTTTTACGTAAGTTTTCAACAATTTTTTGTGCATTACTACTTTCACTACCTTTTCTTTATC